>JAITLM010000096.1 GCA_031277885.1 Microbacterium sp. | reverse complement strand
CCCCGCGACATCGTCAGCCGCTGCATGGTCCAGGAGGTCGCGGAGGGCCGCGGCGCCGGCCCGCACCGCGACTACGTGCTTCTGGACTGCACGCACCTCGGCGCCGAGGTCCTGGAGACCAAGCTCCCGGACATCACGGAGTTCGCGCGCACCTACCTCGGCGTCGACCCCGTCGTCGAGCCGGTCCCCGTGATGCCGACCGCGCACTACGCGATGGGCGGCATCCCGACCAACAACAGCGGAGAGGTGCTCGCCGACAACGACACGATCGTCCCCGGCCTGTACGCCGCGGGCGAATGCGCCTGCGTCTCGGTGCACGGCGCCAACCGCCTCGGCACGAACTCGCTCCTGGACATCAACGTGTTCGGCAAGCGCAGCGGTCGCAACGCCGTCGAGTACGTCAAGACCGCCGAGTTCCTGCCCCTCCCCGAGGCGCCGGAGGCCGCGGTCAAGGAGATGCTCGAGGGGCTGCGCAACAACGCGGGCACCGAGCGCATCGCCGTGCTGCGCAAGAAGCTGCAGGAGGAGATGGACAAGGGCGCGCAGGTGTTCCGCACGCACGAGTCCCTCCAGCACGTGCTGGGCGTGATCGCCGAGCTCCGCGAGCGCTACAAGAACGTGCACGTCGACGACAAGGGCCACCGGTTCAACACCGACCTGCTCGAGGCCGTCGAGCTGGGCTTCCTCCTCGATATCGCCGAGGTCGTCGTCTACGCGGCGCAGAACCGCGAGGAGAGCCGCGGCGGCCACATGCGCGACGACTTCCCGAAGCGCGACGACGAGAACTACATGCAGCACACGATGGCGTACCTGACCGGCGACCCGCACTCGTCGACGCCGAGCGATCACATCCGGCTCGACTGGAAGCCGGTCGTGTTCACGAAGAACGAGCAGGGCGAGTTGAACTACCCGCCGATGGAGAGGAAGTACTGATGTCCGCCGCCGTCGTTGAGGAAGTCGTCTCCGAGGCCGTCGTCGAGGACTCGGGCGTGCAGTCCTTCCTCGTCACGTTCAACATCCGCCGCTTCGACCCCGAGGTCGACAGCGAGCCGCACTGGGTCGACTACGACGTGGAGCTGTACTCGACCGACCGCGTGCTCGACGCGCTGCACAAGATCAAGTGGGAGGTCGACGGGTCCCTCACCTTCCGCCGCTCCTGCGCGCACGGCATCTGCGGCTCCGACGCGATGCGGATCAACGGCCGCAACCGCCTCGCCTGCAAGACGCTGATCAAGGACCTGGACATCTCCAAGCCGATCTACGTCGAGGCGATCAAGGGCCTGCCGCTCGAGAAGGATCTCGTCGTCGACATGGATCCGTTCTTCGCCGCATACCGCGAGGTGAAGCCGTTCCTGCTCGCCACCAGTGAGCCGGAGAAGGGCAAGGAGCGCGTGCAGTCGATCGCCGACCGCGCGATCTTCGACGACACCACCAAGTGCATCCTGTGCGCCGCGTGCACCTCGTCCTGCCCCGTGTTCTGGACCGACGGGCAGTACTTCGGCCCCGCCGCGATCGTGAACGCGCACCGCTTCATCTTCGACTCGCGCGACGACGCGGCCGACGTGCGCCTCGACATCCTCAACGACAAGGAGGGCGTCTGGCGCTGCCGCACGACCTTCAACTGCACCGAGGCGTGCCCCCGCGGCATCGAGGTCACCAAGGCGATCGCCGAGGTCAAGCAGGCGGTCCTGCGCGGCCGTCCGTAACAGGATCCCTTCCGCGTCTCCGAGAGGCGCCACCCCGTGCGGGTGGCGCCTCTCGGCGTCTCCCCCGCCGTCGACGGGGAGCCCCGGAGCACTCGCTAGGGTGAGAGCGTGGTGGATTCGGAGCCGGAGCTGCGTGCG
Organism: Microbacterium sp.; assembly: GCA_031277885.1. Lineage (GTDB taxonomy): Bacteria > Actinomycetota > Actinomycetes > Actinomycetales > Microbacteriaceae > Microbacterium. The sequence continues at coordinate 6,572 of JAITLM010000096.1, read as the reverse complement.
CGCTTCGAGGCGCCCATCGAGCGGGCCGCGGCGATCACCCGCCGCACCATGCGGGCCTTCCCGATCCGGGTGTGGCGGCGCTTCCTGCAGCGCAACGGCTTCCTGCTCTCCGCCGGGATGAGCTACCAGGGCCTGTTCGCGGTGTTCGGCATGCTCTATCTCGCCTTCGCCTCCGTCGGGCTCTGGCTCGGGGGCAGTGATCAGGCCATCCGCATCATCACGAGGATCGCGAACAGCTACATCCCGGGGATCGTGAGCGAGACCGGCCTCGTCCATCCCGACGACGTCCAGGGGATCGCGGCCGACTCCTCGACGCTGTTCAGCATCACAGGCGTGATCGCGGCGGCCGTGGTCGCCTGGACGGGCATCACGGCGGTCACCTTCACCCGGCGCGCGGTGCGCGACATCTTCGGGCTCCCCTACGACAACCGCAGCTTCGTGCTGCTGAAGGTCCGCGACGGGCTCGCCGGCGCGGCCTTCGGCCTGGCGCTGCTGGTCGGATCCGTCCTCGGCTTCGTCGGAGTCTGGGCCCTGCGGCAGGTGCTCGACCTCTTCGGCTGGCACCTCGGCACGACCGCGTTCGACGCGGTGACGCGGCTGGGCTCCGTCGTCGTCATGTTCGCGATCGACTCGGCCGCGATCGCGCTGCTCGTGCGGTTCCTCACCGGCACGAGGCTCGCCTGGGGCACGATCCTGCCGGGATCGATGCTGGGCGGCGGCGCCGTCGTGGTCCTGCAGCTCGGTGCGAGCCTCCTGCTCGCCCACACCCCCAGCAACCCCCTGCTCGCCACGTTCGCCGTGATCGTGGCGATGCTGCTGTGGTGCCGGTGGGTGGCGGTCGTGATCCTGGTCGCCGCGGCCTGGATCGCACTGAGCGCAGAAGACAGGGATCAGCCGCTGCAGGAGGTCGACGAGGACGCCGCGCACCGCGCGGAGCTCGCCGCGCTCGTGCTGGCCGCCGAGGTCCGACTGCGCCGTGCGGAGCAGGAGCACGAGAGCGCGCCGTGGTGGCGCCGGCGCGCGACGGCCCGCGCGGTGCGCGAGGCCCGTGAGGAGTGGGGCGACGCGCTCGCGGACGAGGCGGCCGCCGCCCCCGCGGAAGACGAGGAGGGCCTGCTCGGCCTGCTGCTCGAGGGTCCGCGCCGGGAGTCGTCGCGCACCGCAGGGGCGCGCGCGGAGCGTGGCCGCCGGGACGGGGATCCGCGCCGGAACGACGATGTCGGAGGCGCTCGTTAGGCTGGGAGCCATGCCCCACCTGCGTATCGCCACGGTCAACGTCAACGGAATCCGCGCCGCGGTCCGCAACGGAATGCACGGCTGGCTCGACGACGCCGGCGTCGACGTGCTCACGCTCCAGGAGGTGCGCGCCCAGGACGAGCACCTCGAGGCGGCCTTCCCCGGCTGGTCGATCCTGCACGACGAGGCGACGGCCAAGGGTCGCGCCGGCGTCGCGGTGCTGAGCCGCGAGCCCGCCCTCGCCTCCCGCACGACGCTCGGGCCCGACGATTTCGACTCCAAGGGCCGCTGGCTCGAAGCCGACTTCTCCCTCGGCGGAGCCCCGCTCACGGTCGTCAGCGCCTACGTGCACAGCGGCGAGGCCGACACCCCGAAGCAGGACGAGAAGTGGAAGTTCCTCGACGCGATGACCACGCGCATGGGCGAGCTCGGCGCCGACGGCGCCCTCGCCCTCGTCACGGGCGACCTCAACGTGGGGCACCGGCCCCTCGACATCCTGAACTGGAAGGGCAACGTCAAGAAGTCCGGCTATCTGGCCCGCGAGCGGGCCTACTTCGACCGCTTCCTCGGCGCCGCGGGCGAGCCCGTCGTGGGCCAGGAGGGCATCGGCCGGGGCATGGTCGGACAGCTCAGCGACACCCGCCCCTTTGCCGCGGAGGGCGACGGCAAGGGGCTGGGCTGGGTCGACGTGGGACGCGCCGCGGCCGGCGAGGTCGCGGGTCCGTACACCTGGTGGACCATGCGCGGCCAGGCCTTCGACAACGACTCCGGCTGGCGCATCGACTACCACCTCGCCACGGCACCGCTCGCCGCCCGCGCGACGAACTACCGCGTCGCCCGCGCGGCGACCTACGCGGAGCGCTGGAGCGATCACACCCCGGTGATCGTCGACTACACGATCTGATCATCATGGCCCGCCTGACGCGGTCGGGAGGCGGATCCGCTCCCCATAGGATTGATCCGTGACGAAACCCCGCCTCTATTCAGGAATGCAGCCCTCCGCCGACTCCCTCCAGGCCGGCAACTACATCGGGGCGCTGCTGCAGTGGCGGGACCTGCAGACCTCCTACGACGCGTTCTTCTCCGTCGTCGACCTGCACGCGATCACCGTGCCGCAGGATCCCGCCGAGTTGCGCGAGAAGACCCGCCGCACCGCCGCGCAGTACATCGCGGCGGGCATCGAGCCCTCCCAGTCGACGCTGTACGTGCAGTCGCACGTGCGCGCGCACGCGGAGCTCGCCTGGATCCTCAGCACCATCACAGGCTTCGGCGAGGCCGGCCGGATGACGCAGTTCAAAGACAAGTCGTCGCGCTTCGGCGCGGACGCGACCTCGGTGGGCCTCTTCACCTACCCCGTGCTGATGGCCGCCGACATCCTGCTGTACCAGACCGACGTGGTGCCGGTGGGCGATGACCAGAAGCAGCACGTCGAGCTCACGCGCGATCTCGCGGAGCGGTTCAACTCCCGCTTCGGCGAGACGTTCGTCGTGCCGATCCCGGTGATCCAGAAGGACACCGCGCGGATCTACGATCTGCAGAACCCCACGTCGAAGATGTCCAAGTCGGCCGAGACCGACGCGGGCGTGCTGTGGCTGCTGGACGACCCGGCGAAGTCGGCGAAGAAGATCATGCGCGCCGTGACGGACAACGAGGGATCCGTCCGCTACGACCGCGAGAACAAGCCCGGCGTCTCGAACCTGCTCACGATCTACGCGGCGCTCACGGGCCGCCAGATCCCCTCCATCGAGGACGAGTACGCGGGTCGCGGCTACGGCGACTTCAAGAAGGGTCTCGCCGAGGTGGTCGTGAACGAGTTCGGCCCCGTGCGCGACCGCGCGAACGAGCTGCTCGCCGACCCCGCGGAGCTGGACCGCATCCTCGCGGCCAACGCCGCCCGTGCCGACGAGGTCGCCGACAGGACCCTCGCCGCGGTGTACGACAAGGTGGGCCTGCTCCGCCGCATCGCGCTCTGAGGCGACCCGGATGCAGCCCGCGTCTCTCCGCACGGAGCGGCTGGTCCTCCGTCCGCCGACACCGGCGGACGCGGACGCGATCACCGCGGCGTGCCAGGATCCGGAGATCCCCCGCTGGACCACGGTTCCCAGCCCCTACGCGCGCGAGGACGCCGAGGACTTCATCCGGCTCACCGGCGAGTGGTGGGAGGACGGATCCGAGACCGTCTGGGCCGTTTTGGCGGACGACGTCCTCGTGGGCTCGATCGGGCTGCATCACATCGCCGACCACCGGACCGGCGGCGACGCCGAGCTCGGGTACTGGATCGCGGCGCCGGCCCGCGGTCACGGCTACCTCACCGAGGCGGCGCGCGCCGTGATCGACTGGGGCTTCGCGGAGCTCGGCCTCGCCCGCATCACCTGGCGCGCCGTGGTCGGCAACATCCCGTCCGCACGCAGTGCGCGGGCCCTCGGCTTCCGATACGAGGGCATGCACCGGCAGTTCCTGACCAGCCCTCGAGGCCGTGACGACGGCTGGATCGCGGGGCTCCTCCGCACGGACGACCGCGGGCCGGTCGCCTGGCCGATCGACCTCGGCTGAGGCGTCCTCCCCGACCTCATCGCCGGCGGGCGGCCGGAGGGATCCGCCCCGATGTCGCATGCGGGTGGCAGGATGAACCCATGCCGGAGATGCCTGAGGTGCAGGGGCTGGTCGACTTCCTCGCGGACCGCGCGGTCGGACTCACCATCACGCGTGCCTCCGTGTCGGCGATCGCCGCGCTCAAGACCTTCGATCCTCCGGTGACGGCGCTCGGGGGCGCGCGCATCGAGGGCGCTGCACGGCACGGCAAGTTCCTGGACCTGACGCTGAACAGCGATGCCGAACCGCACCTGCACCTCGTGTTCCACCTGGCCAAGGCCGGGTGGCTGCGCTGGTACGACACGCTGCCCACCACGCTGATCCGCCCCGGGAAGTCGCCGATCGCGCTGCGGATCGCGTTCGACGACGGCAGCGGCTTCGACCTCACCGAGGCGGGTACGAAGAAGTCCCTCGCCGTCTACGTCGTCCGGGATCCGGCCGACGTGCCCGGCATCGCGCGGCTGGGCCCGGATCCCCTGGATCCGTCGTTCTCGCGCGACGTGTTCGCGGCGCTGCTCGACGGGAGGCGCACCCAGATCAAGGGACTGCTGCGCGATCAGGCCGTGATCGGCGGCATCGGCAACGCGTACTCGGACGAGATCCTGCACGCCGCCCGGATGTCCCCCTACGCTCCCGCCGGGGGCCTCGGCGACGCCGACGTGACGCGGCTCTACGACGCGATGCAGTCGACGCTGCGCGACGCCGTGGCCGAGGCGAGCGGCAAGCCGCCGGCCGACCTCAAGGATGCGAAGCGCCGCGGCATGCAGGTGCACGCCCGCCGCGGCGAGGCATGCCCGGTGTGCGGCGACACGGTGCGCAGCGTGTTCTTCGCCGACCGGTCGCTGGAGTACTGCCCGACCTGCCAGACCGGCGGCAAGGTGCTCGCCGACCGCCGGCTGTCCCGGCTGCTGAAGTGACTCCGCGCGCGACATGAGGCGTCACAGAACCATCCACCGGAATGAAACCGGCACCGGCGCGTTGACTAAGCTGAGAGCAACACAACGTGCTCCGGGGTCGGTGAGAATCCGAACCGGCGGTGACAGTCCGCGAACCGAGGATCCGACAGGGATCCGAGGCCGATCCGGTGGAATTCCGGGACCGACGGTGATGCGAGCGAAGGCTTGCGAGTCCGGATGAGAGGAAGCACGCACGATCGACGTGCGCCCGACCCCGGTGGATCCGACCAGGATGAGGAAGGCGACATGACGGCGACAGCGGTGGAGCGGGCGGCGATGACGCATGCGCTCGAGATCGCGCGCCGGGGCCCCCGCGGGCTCAACCCGCAGGTCGGCGCCGTGATCCTCTCCCCCTCGGGCGAGCTGCTCGCCGAGGGCTGGCACCGCGGTGCGGGCACCTCGCACGCGGAGGTCGACGCGCTCTCGAAGCTCGCGCCGGAGCAGCTCCAGGGCGCGACCGCCGTCGTGACGCTCGAGCCGTGCAACCACACCGGGCGCACGGGCCCTTGCGCGCAGGCGCTGATCGACGCCGGCGTCCGCCGCGTGATCTATGCGCTGGACGATCCGGGAGCCGTCTCCGGCGGAGGCGCCGAGCGGATGCGCGCCGCAGGCCTCGACGTGGTCGCGGGCGAGCAGGCCGAGGCCGCGCGCGCCCTGATCGGCGACTGGCTGACGGTGCAGCGGCTCGGCCGCCCGCACGTGACCGTGAAATGGGCGCAGAGCCTGGACGGGCGTGCCGCCGCGGCCGACGGATCCAGTCAGTGGATCACCGGGCCCGCCGCCCGCGCGGACGTGCACCTCCGGCGTGCCGAGGCCGACGCGATCGTGGTCGGCACGGGAACCGTGCTGGCCGACGACCCCGCCCTCACCGCCCGGGACGGCGACGCCCTGCTCCCCCACCAGCCGGTCCCCGTGGTGATCGGCGCCAGGGAGACCCCCGCCGACGCCGCGGTGCTCCGGCACCCGCACGATCCGCTGTTCTACACGGGCCACGACCTCGCCGCCGTCCTCGCGGACCTCCGGGATCGCGGGATCCAGCGCGTGTTCGTCGAAGGCGGCCCGACCCTTGCCAGCGCGTTCCTCGCGGCGGGGCTCGCCGACGAGGTGCTCGCGTATCTCGCGCCCGTGCTGCTCGGCGGGCCGAAGCTCGCCCTCACCGACATCGCCGTGCCCTCGATCGACGAGGCACGGCGCCTCGTCGTCGACGAATGGCTCCCGCTCGGCGCGGACCTGCTCGTGGTCGCGCGCCCGCTGGACGCCGCCGGCACGACCTTGACGGGCGCCGAGCCGGCGCCCGCAGACCTGAACACCTCCCGGAACGAAGGAGCAGCCTGATGTTCACCGGAATCATCGAGGAGATCGGCGAGATCACCGCGATCGCGCCCGCCGGCGACGGCTGGCGTCTGACCGTGCGCGCCCCGAAAGCGGCGTCCGACGCCGTGCACGGCGAGTCCATCGCCGTGAGCGGGGTATGCCTCACCGTCGTCGGATCCACCTCCGACACCTTCGACACCGACGTCATGAAGCAGACTCTCGACGTGGCGGCGATCGGCGGCGCGACCGTCGGCACTCGAGTGAACATCGAGAAGGCGATGCCGGTCGGCGCGCGCCTCGGCGGCCACATCGTCCAGGGCCACGTCGACGGGGTCGGCGAGGTGCTCGAGGTGCGTCCCGGAGCGCAGTGGAGCGTGCTGCGCATCTCCCTGCCGCACGATCTCGCCCCGCTCGTCGTGGACAAGGGATCCATCTCCGTCGACGGCACCTCGCTCACGGTCAGCGCCGTCAGCG
>JAITLM010000040.1 GCA_031277885.1 Microbacterium sp. | reverse complement strand
TAGTCGGACATGTAGAGCTTGTTCCGAGAGCCCGACACCGTGTTCGGCAACGGGTGGTGACTGATGACCATGACCGGGCGCTTGCGACCCCGCCAGTACCAGAGCCGATCCTCGAGCCAGGCGAACTGCGCGTCACTCATCCACACCTCGTCCCACAGCGTGGCGTCGTGGTAGTGCATGTACTTCTCGGTGCCGATCATGAGCACGGGGACGTCCCCGAAGACCTGCTCGTTGTAAGTCGTGTTGCGACCCGCGAAGTTGTAGAAGCTCTTGAACAGCGAGTCCTCCGTCGTGCCGTTGGGCCAGGTGGCCTGGGCGAGGGTGTTCGGGTCGGAGTACTTCGGGACGTAGAACTCGTGGTTGCCGATCGCCCAGGCGAGCGACTTCGGCGCGGGGTTCGCAGCGAGGACCTTGCTGACCTGCGCGTACTCGAAGTCGTAGCCGCGCGGCGTGATGTCGCCGGCGATCGCGATGCCCTTGCTCCTCGGGTTGATCTGCGCGATGTCCTGCAGCGCGACGGCGAAGTCGGCGAGGTCGCCCTGGATGTCGCTGATGACGTTGAAGGCGGTGACGGATCCGCCGCCCTGATCGTTGTCGTCGCCCTGGTTGTTGCCGTTGCCGGCGGGCAGGATGCGCGCGGACGCCGAGGTGGCGGTCTCCACGGCGAAGAGCGCTCCGGCCGCGGCGCCGGTGGTGATGAGTGAGCGTCGAGAGATCACGGTGTTCCTTTGCTGTCGCAGATTCGACTGTCGATGTCGAGATCAGCAAAGGCGCCCGAACGGGGCGTGAACGGACGGCGACGCGACGGCATCGCAGGGCGCCTCCCGCAGAAACGCTCCGCCGAGTGTGCGCATTGGGCCCGTTCCGGCGACGGATCCGCCTGCTCACGACGGATCTTCTCAAGCCTTGTGAGGCGTGCCTGCCTGTGGATAACTTTCGAAGCTATCTTCTAAAGTTGGTAGAATCGTGGCATGAGCAGCACACTCGATCCCCTCCTGGAGGCGACCCGCGTCCTCCAGGACGCGTGGGGTGCCGCTCGGACGTCTGCGGATCTGAGTCGCCCTCAGATGCTGGCCGTCAACGATGCCCTGGGGCTCGTGAAGCGGATCGCCGAGGGCCTGCACTCGGACGTCGGCGGCAGGATCTCCTATGAGTCCCGCCCCGAGCTGGGCCCGCAGTCGCTCGCCAAGCAGCAGGGCTTCCGCACCGCGGCGCAGCTCATCGCCACCACGACCGGTGCGTCCACGGGAGAGGCCGCACGGCTGGTGAAGGTCGGAGAGGCGATCGCCCCGCAGACGAACCTCCTCGGGGAGGCGCGGCCCTCGCGGTTCCCGCTGGTGCAGGCCGCCGTGCACGACGGACGGCTGAGCGCGGCCTCGGCGAGCGCGATCATCACGTTCCTCGAGAAGATCCGCTTCACGATCGGTGCGGCGCGGGTGGCGGATACAGAGCGGATCCTCATCGAGCGGGCACCCGGGTTGTCGCTGGACGGCGTCCGCACCATGATCACGCGCCTGGAGGCGCAGCTCGATCCCGAGGGCGTCGCCCCTCGCGAGGACGAGCTGCGCGCCAGGGCCGCGCTGTCGATGTTCGAGCGCGACGGGATGCTCCACATCAACGCGACTCTCGACCCCGCGCGCGGCGCCCCGGTCAAGGCCGCGATCCAGGGCTTCGTCTCGGCCGAGTTCGCCGCGAAGCGGGACGGGCGCGACCCGTCCGCCCCCGAGGCGGACCGGCGCTCCGTGGCCGCCATCCAGGCCGACGCGCTCGTGCACCTCGCCGAGCACGCGCTGACCTGCGAGAGCACGTCCTCGCTCAACGGCGCGAGCGTCGTCGTGCGCATCGGGCTCGACGACCTCATGAACGGCACCGGTCACGGCCTCATCGACGGCATCGAGCAGCCCGTCAGCGCCACGACGGTGCGGAGGATGGCGGCCGGCGGCGGCGTCATCCCCTGGGTCTGCGGGGCGAAGGGTGAGATCCTCGACTGGGGCCGGAGACAGCGTTTCTTCAGTGCGTCCCAGCGACTCGCGCTGGCCGAACGCGACGGCGGGTGCGCGTTCTGCGGACTGCCGCCCAGCATGACGAAGGCCCACCACATCGAATGGTGGGCCCGGGATCGCGGTGGCACCGATCTGGACAACGGGGTGCTGCTCTGCGAGACCTGCCATCACCTCATCCATGACAACGGGTGGGACATCCGCATCGACGGTGTCGGCGTGCGGGCGAAGGTGTGGTTCCTGCCGCCCCCTTCGACGGATCCGCTCCGTACGCCTCGGCTCGGCGGAAGAGCCCGCACCGAAGTACTGGCCTGAGGGACGAAGCTCGCCGGAGAGACGATGCTTACCGGAGAGACGACAGGCACGAGGATGGCGGACGCCCTGGGGAGCGCCCGCCATCCTCTGCCTGTCCTGCGGTGCCGGAGCCTGTTCAGGATCCGGATCCGCCTCGGTGCCGGATCCTGATCAGCCGTCGGAGCCTGCCGCGGTCGTCGTCACCTTCGTGCCGGCGTCCTTGTTGGCCTTCTGGGCGTAGTCGTTCGTGAACGTCTTCGAGAGGTCGATGTTCGAGGTGTCCAGGCCCAGCTGCTTCTCCATGTCCAGCACCGTCTTGGGGCCGCCGGCGGGCATGATGCCGTCGGGCAGGAACTGGCCCTTGTCGGTGGTCAGACCGGCGACGTACTGGTCCTTGGTGATCGTGGAGTTGTTCACGTAGTCGGCGGGCAGCTTGTTCGCGATGTCCGCGGCGGAGTGCTCGTCGATCCAGTGCATCGTGGCGACCAGGGCGTTCACGACGCGCTGCGTGGCGTCCTTGTGCGCGTTCACCCACTCGCTGCGACCGAGCAGGCCGGCCGCGGGCCAGGCTCCGCCGAGCGCCTTCTGAGCGCCCTCGGTCGTGGCGAGGTCGACGACCGTGTCGGCGACCTTCTGCGTGGTGAGCGCGGTCACGGTCGGCTGCGTGGTCATCGCGCAGTCCGCGGAACCCTGCTTGAGCGCGGCGATCGCGGTCGCACCGGCGTGCACCGCGACGGTCTGGTAGTCGCTCGTGGAGAGGCCGCCCTTGTGCGCGATGAACTGGGTGAGCTTGTCGGTGCCCGACCCCAGGTCGGTGACGCCCATGTTCTTGCCCTTGATGTCGGACGGGCTCTTCACACCGCTCTTGTCGGTGCACATCAGACGCTCACCGGGAGCGCCGGACAACTGGACGACGTCGATGACCTCCTTGCCCTTGGGCTGCAGCTCGATCGTGTGGTTGTACCAGGCACCGGCGAAGTCGACCTGGCCGGAGATCATCGCGTCCTCGGCGCCGACACCGCCGTTCTGCTCCGTGGAGAGCTCGACGTTGACGCCGAACTTCTTGTAGAAGCCGAGCTGATCGGCGAGCTTGTACGGCAGGTAGATCTGCTTGTCGATGCCGCCGACCATGATCTTCACGGTCTCGGGAGAGGCGCCGTTCGCTCCGGCGGTGCTGGATCCGGAGGATCCGGATGCTCCGCCACTGCAGGCTGCGAGGCCGAGCATCAGTGCTCCTGCCGTCGCGACGGCGACGATGCCGCGCTTGTTCATGTGGGTTTCCTTTCGTTGCGCCGATCGGGCCGGCGTTCCTGGTGAGGAGGGATTGCGAGGGGAGGGAGAGCTCAGATCGATGACGCCTCGGACCGCGTCGGCGGACGCCAGCGCAGCACCTGCTTCTCGAGCAGCGAGATGAGGTACTCCGCGACGAGGGTGAAGACCGCGATGATGACCATGCAGGCGAACACCGTGTTCGGGTCGAAGGATCCCTGCGCCTGGCTGATGATGAGGCCGATGCCGCGCTGCGCGCCGAGCACCTCGGCGACCAGCGCGCCGATGATGGCGAACCCGAACGCGGTGTGCAGGCTCGCGATGATCCAGGTCATCGCGGACGGGATCGTGACGTGACGGGCGACCTGCAGGGGCGATGCGCCCAGCACCCGCACGTTCGAGATGAGGTTCGGATCCACCTCCCGCACGCCCTGGAAGGCGTTGAAGAAGACCGCGAAGAACACGAGCACCGCGGCGAGGAGCACCTTGGCCGGCATCCCGAGGCCGAAGGCGACGATGAAGATCGAGCCGAGCACGATGCGCGGGATCGCGTTGATGATCTTGATGTAGGGGCCGCACACCTCGGCCAGATACCGGTTGCTGCCGAGCAGGATGCCGGCGATCATGCCGGCGAGCGTGCCGACCGCGAAGCCGAGCAGCGCCTCCTGCACCGTGACCCAGAGGTTCTCCCAGATGGATCCGAAGGCCGTGCCCTGAGTGAACAGGTGCACGAGGCTGTCCCACACCGCGGTGGGCTGGCCGAAGAAGAACTTGTCGACCCAGCCCATGGCGGTGAACAGCTGCCACCCGCCGAAGACCACCACGGCCACGGCGATCCGGCCGACCCACACCCAGACGGTGTGACGGCGGCGGGCACGGCGGCCCGCGGCCTGCAGTTCGGCCTCGCTCTGCTCCGGTGCGCCCACCGTGCTCGCGGAGGGGCGTCGGGTGGCGTCCGCGGACGGCACCCGGACCGTCGCGGCGGTCATGCTGCCACCGCCGCGGTCTGCGCGTAGGCCCGATCGACCTCTTCGCGCAGCGACTCCCAGATCTGACCCTGCAGCTCGAGGAAGCGACCCTCGTGCCGGATCTGCTGCACGTCGCCGCGCGGGCGGGGCAGGTCGATCTCGAACACGTCCTTCACGGTGCCGGGGCTCGAGGTCATGATGACCACCCGGTCGGCGAGGGCGACCGCCTCGTCGAGGTCGTGCGTGATGAAGAGCACGGAGGGACGCAGCTCCTCCCAGAGCTGCAGCAGCTCGGTCTGCATGATGGCCTTGGTCTGCACGTCGAGCGCACCGAAGGGCTCGTCCATGAGCAGGATCCTCGGCCGGTTGATGAGCGCGGCCGCCATCGCGACGCGCTTGCGCATGCCGCCCGAGAGCTGGTGCGGGTACCGGTCCTCGAACCCGGCGAGTCCGACGCGGCGCAGCCAGTCCAGGGCCAGCACCGTGGCCTCCTTCTTGGGCGTGCCCGTGAGGACGGGGCCGACCATGACGTTGTTCAGCACGGTCTTCCAGGGGAACAGCGAGTCCGCCTGGAACATGTAGCTGACGCCCTGCGTGATGCCGTCGACGATGCGTCCGCCGACGCTCACGGATCCGGCGCTCGGGCGCTCCAGCCCCGAGACCTGCGCGAGCGTCGTCGACTTGCCGCAGCCCGTCGGTCCGACGATCGCGCAGAACTGCCCGGGCTCGACGCTCAGCGTCACGTCGCGGATCGCGGTGAAGGTCTGTCCCTTCGGCGTCAGGAAGCGCTTCGTCAGCCCGACGATGTCGATGCGGGCGGCTTCGCCCGTCGTGTCGGCGACGGATCCTGCCGTCGCTCGTGTGTCACCCATGTCGAGACCTCTCTGTCCTGCGGTGGTGTGGATCGATGGTCGCGCCCGGCAGGACCGGCTGTCTCGCTTGCGCGCATTGCACGCCGTTGTGGGCGTTCCCGCACCTTTTGGGCGTTCTGCGCAGGGCTGCCGCACCGCCCGCAATGAGAGAATCCGGTGTGATGCGACGACGGATCCGAAGACTGTCGACCCTGATCCTGCTGGCTCAGGTCGCGATCCTCAGCGCCTCGCTGCTGATCGGCTTCGTGCTGTTCGCGGTCACCGCGCGCGCCAACCTCACCAGCGACTACCAGGACCGCGCGGCCGATATCGCGCAGACCTTCGCCGAGATGCCGGCCGTGCAGGGCTGCCTCTCCTCCGGCGGGTCCGCCTGCGACGACGGCGTGCAGCAGCTCGCGACGGCGACCGAGAAGCGCACGGGCGCCGCCTACGTCGTGGTCATCGACTTGGACCGGGTGCGGCACTCGCACCCGAACCCGGCGCTCATCGGGAAGAAGGTCTCGGAGGACGTGGTCGCGCGGGACGGGAAGGTGCATCGCGCCACCGACGTGGGATCCACCGGCACGACCGCGAACGCCCGCGTTCCCGTCTTCGAGGGGGCGACGGACACGGTCATCGGCGAGGTGTCGGTCGGCATCAGGGAGTCGAGCGTCGCCGCCGAGCTGCTCGGCCAGCTGCCGATCTACGCGACCTGGATCGTGCTCGCCTTCGCGATCGGCACCGCGGTCTCGTTCGGACTCGCGGCGCTGCTCAAGCGCCGCACGTTCGGGCTCGAGCTCGACGAGATCGCACGGCTGCTGCAGGAGCGGGAGGCGACCCTGCACGGGATCCGCGAGGGGGTCATCGCGATCGACCCTGCGGGGCGGATCACGGTCGTGAACGACGAAGCCCAGCGCCTGCTGAACCTGCCGGAGGGCGCGCGCGGACGCCGCCTGGACGACGTGCTCGTCGCGAGCCCGATCCGCGACGCGCTCACCGGCACGACCGAGGTCAAGGACGCGATCGCCGTGACCGACGCGGGCGTGCTCGTGCTCAACCGCATGCCGGTCACGCTCGCCGGGCGACCGCACGGCGCGGTGCTCACCCTGCAGGACCGCACGGAGGTGACCGGGCTCACCCAGGAGCTCGACGGCGAGCGCAGCTTCGCCGAATCGATCCGCGCGCAGCAGCACGAGTTCTCCAACCGGATGCACGCGGTCGCCGGGCTGCTCGAACTGGGCCGCACCGATGAGGCGCTGCAGTACCTCGACGAGATCCGCGGCACCTCCGCCGACCTCGACCGCACCCTGCGCACGCACGTGGGGGCGCCCATGATCGTTGGCCTGCTTCTCGGCAAGGCCGCGGAGGCGAACGAGCGCGGGATCGACCTCGTGATCGCGCCGGAGACCGACCTCGGATCCGCGCCCGACCGACTGCAGGCGCTCGTCACGATCCTCGGCAACCTCATCGACAACGCCTTCGACGCGCTGGCCGACTCCCCCGCCCCGCGCCGGGTGACCGTGGCGATCGCGGAGACGCCGGAGGCGCTGACCGTGCGCGTCGCCGACAACGGCCCCGGTGTGCCGGACGACTCGGTGCCGCGCATCTTCGAGAGCGGCTATACGACCAAGCGCGGCTCGCGGTTCCTGAGCGCGGGCGCCGCGACGAAGGGCGCGCGGCACAGCGGGCTCGGGCTGTCGCTCGTGCACTCGACCGCGAGCCGCCTCGGCGGCACGGTCACGGTCGCGAGCGACGACGGCGCCGCGTTCACGGTGGTGATCCCGCGATCCGGGGGTCGGCCGGATCCGGGCTCGTCCCGCTCCGCGCTCTCGACGACCGAGTCCCCGACGCAGGGAGGCTCGCGATGACCGCTCCCGAATTCACGGTGCTCGTCGTCGACGACGACTTCCGCGTGGCGAGCGTTCACGTCGGCTTCGTCGAGGCGGTGCCCGGCTTCCGCGTGGTCGGCCAGGCTGGTTCCGCCGCCGACGCGCTGCGGCAGGCCAGGGACCTGCGGCCGGATCTCGTGCTGATGGACGTCTACCTGCCGGACGGGGACGGCCTCGAGGTCGTGCGGCAGCTGCTCGCGGATCCGGATCCTGCGACGGGCTCCGGATCCGCACCGTCGGTGATCGTGATCTCGGCCGCGAACGACGTGGCCACGGTGCGCCGCGCCGTGCAGCTCGGCGCCCTGCACTATCTGGTGAAGCCGTTCGGGTTCGCGGAGCTCGCCGAGCGGCTCACAGCGTACCGGGACGCGCAGGAGCGGATCGCGGCGCTCGGCGATGCCGCGACCCAGGACGACGTGAACCGCCTGTTCGAGCTGCTCCGTCCGACCTCGGCTCCCCCGTCCGAGGAGGGGCGCCGGCTCGCACCGACCCTGCAGGCGGTGCTCGATGCGGTGACCGCCCAGCGCGCGGACGTGTCGGCGCAGGAGATCGCCTCCGCCATCGGGATCAGCCGTACCACCGCGCAGCGCGCGCTCACCCAGCTGGAGCAGTCCGGGCTCGTCCGCCTCGAACTGCGCTACGGCAGCACGGGTCGCCCCGAGCACCGCTACGCCGCACGACGGCCGCGCTGAGCCGGCGCGTTCCGGTCGTTGAGTTTCCGGTCGTTGAGCGAGGACGGCGCAGCCGACCGAGACGAAACGCGATGCTCTGCGAGAGCACCGCGTTTCGTCTCAGTCGCGCTGCGCGCGTCTTCGCTCAACGACCCCGATCAGTCGCTCGACGACCCCGAGTCGGGCTACTGCACCCAGGCGGCCCTGGCGCTGCCCCAGCCGGTCTCGGTGTCCCAGCCCGGCCCGACCGACTGCGTCGTGGTCGCGCCGTTGAACGTGCGCACCGAGTAGACGTACCCACCCGAGGCGTCGAGGCCGTTCGCGAAGTCGACGCGGATCGCGCCCTTGTCGATGCCGGCCCCCGTCACGTCCTGGAAGCCCTGGCCGTGGGTGCCGTAGATCGTCGGGTTCAGCAGGCCGAGGCCGCCGCCGTTCGCCTGGATCTTGAGCGCCGTGATGCCGGCGAACAACGGGGACGCGAGGCTCGTGCCGCCGATGCGGTACGTGTCGTATGCGGCCTGGCCGGTGAAGGTCTGCGTCTGGCCGACGAGCATTCCGGTGGTCGGATCCCCGTCCATCGAGACGTCGGGGACCGCGCGCCCGCCGTTGGGGCTCACGATGCCGGCGTCCTTCTGGTACTGCGGCTCGGCGACGTTCGACGAGTAGCCGCCGCCTCCGCCGTAGAGGAACGCGTCGCTCTGGGACCACGCGCCGTTCTTCAGCACGTACTTCGAGGTCTGCCACCCGGTCTCGCCGGTGATGCCGGCGTCGGTGATCGCCGTGGACGTGCCGCCGACGGCCGTGACGTACGGGTCGGAGGCGGGGTAGTCGGTCTGCGGCGAGCCGAGCTTGGTGGCCTGGTCGCCGTCGTCACCGCTCGAGAACGCGTAGCTGATGCCCTGGGCCGCGCCCTGCAGGAACGCCGTCTCGTAGGCGAGGAACAGAGACGGCTTCACGACGTCACCGGATCCGCCCCAGGAGTTGGTCACGATGTTCGCGACGTTCTCGTCGTTGATGCGGGTGAACGTGTCGAGCAGATCCGGGTCCATGCAGCTCTTGCCCGCGTAGTAGCGGATGTTCGCGCCGGGAGCCATGGCGTGCACGGCCTCCACGTCGAGGGTCTCCTCGCCGTACCAGCCGGCCATGCCGCACTGGTGGTTCGACTTGTTGCTGTTGACGTTCGTGTACGCGTTCGGCACGTTCTGCGAGAACTGTCCCGCGGCGAACGGCTTGTCGCCCGTGTCGGTCGCGTACCGGTTCGCATCGGCCTCGATCGTCGGCGACGCGTAGGCGTCGGTGATCGCCACCGTGACGCCGGTGCCGTCGAGTCCGCCGGTGAGCCCGGCCTCATACGCGTTCCGCAGCTGCGGACCGGTGTATCCGCACGGCGAGTACGGCAGCGTCGCGCCGTCGAACGCGGGGAGCACGGTGCCGTCGGGCGTCGCGAGGTTCGCCGGCGTCGCGGATCCGTAGGTCTTGCCGCAGATCGGCGAGTTGCGGAATCCGCCGTCCGGCGGGGCGGGCTTCTGGGTCTTCGGATCCACGAAGGACGGCGTCGTGTCGAGTCCGTCCACCGCGATGACCGCGCCCGCGAGTTCTCCCGGAGCGGTCGCGGCGCCGTCCGGCGCCTGCACGGTGAGACCGTCGTGCGTGTAGTTCGAGATCGTGACGCCGAACGCCTTGTTCGCGTTGCCCACGCCGCCGCTCACATCCACAAAGCGGTGGCGGGGATCCACCGTGGTCTTCAGTCCCGCGCCCTGCAGCCACGACGTGACCGCGTCGACCGTCGGCTGCGAGGCGTCGAAGGTCGCGTGATACTGATCCGCGGTGAGGAAGTGCCGGTACCGCGCAGATCCGGGCGTCGAGACCGCGGTCGCGAGAGCCGCGAGCGCGTCCATGCCGCCGGCCGGAGCGAGATACACCCGGGCGCTCACCGCGCCGTTCGCCGGACCGCCCTTGGTCGCGTTCTTGAGCCAGCCCGGTGTCGAGTTCGGGATCGGGGTCTTGGGCGGCGGGGCCGCGCTCGCGGCGCCTGCTCCGGCGAAGGTGGCGGCGACGGTGGCGACGACCGCGAGGGTGACGCCGAGGACTTTTCTACGCATCCGGGATCTCCAGACATCAGGTTCGGTCCTCGGCGGTCGCCGGTGACCGAGGGTGATGCTATTCCCGTGCGCGGCGGCCGCGCGAGAGGATCCGGAGCGTCGATCCCCGGCTCACAGCGCACGCATCGGGATCTCCCAGCCGGCGCATTCCCGCCGTTCGAAGGTCGGCTCAGGATCCGGTGACGTCGATCGCGACCTCACCCGTGATGTCGCCGACCGCGACCCTGATCGTGACCCGCCCCGGCCCCTCCGCGCGCAGCCCGAGCGAGCTCGCCACCCCGTCGGAATCCGTGGCGGAGGTCTCGAATCCGCCCGGGTACGTCGCGGGGCCCGAGACGACCTCGAATGTCGCGTCCCGCGCCGCGACAGGGGCGCCGTCATCGGTCGCGCGGACGACGATCCGCACCTCATCGCCGAGGGGCACCGCACCCTCCGGGGAGACGACGCGGATCGCCGGTCCGCGCTGTGCGGCGTCGGCGGACGACGAGGCCGAGGGCTTCGCCGTCCCGGTTCCGTCCGCGGTGCAGCCGGTGAGCAGGGCCGGCAGGAGCACCGCCAGCAGGGCGACCGCTCCCGCCGCCCGCCTCACGCCTGCACCAGGGTGATCACGAACGTCCGCGTCACCGGCCCCACGTGCACCAGCACCGGGAACGTGCCCGCGGCGAGCGCGACGATCGGCAGGATCAGGGTGCCGTCGGCGTCGATCGCGGCGGAGGCCAGCGCGCCCTGCAGCAGGACCGACTCGTCCCACGACGCGATCCCGCCCGCGTTCACGAGCTCCGCGGTGCCGTCGGCGGGGATCGGGCCGGATCCTGCGACCTGGAAGATCAGCGGCGCGGTGTCGCCCGCGGCCGAGAACGGGTAGGTCTGCGCGTCGTCCACGGCGCCGAGGAGGTCGACCGTGATCGCGACCGAGGCCGAGGCCTGCGGCAGCGCGACCGCCGCCGCGATGACCGGCACCGACCAGGCGCCGGCGACGAGGGTGCGGCGCCGGGTCCATCCGCGGTCGCTCCGCAGAGCGCCGTCCTCATCCGGCACCGTGCTGTGGGTTGTCATGGTCCTGCCTCCTGCGTGGGTGTCTCCGCGGCGTCGGGTCCGCCGCGGACGGGATCCGGCGTCGGCGCTCATCGCGCCGCCGGGTAGGGGGTGGGGATCGTGGCGGCGCCGGATCCGTTCGTCAGCGTGACGGTCGCGGTCCCCGCGGGGATCGCGGCCAGCATGGTGCTGAATCCGTAGGACACGGTCGCCCCCGGCGCGACCGCCGGGTAGGTCCTGGTGCCGTACTTGGTGGCGATCTTCACGTCGGCCGCGGCGGATCCGGTGTTCGTCACCGCGACCGTGAGCACGACCTTGCCCGAGACCACGGCCGGGGTGACCTTCACGTCGGCCGTCAGCGCCGGGGCGGGGTCGACCACCGTGATCTGCGGCAGGGTCGCCGTGCGATCGCGGAACGCCGCGGTGATCGTCACCGCTCCCGCCGTCGGGGCCGTCGCGCTCGGTGCGACGGCGATGCCGGCGGCGTTGGTCGAGACGGTCGCCGTGGTCGCGCCCCCGGCGAATGCGCCGCCCGAGATCGTGAACACCACGTCGACTCCGGAGACGCCGTTGCCCGACGCATCGACCACCTTCGCGCCCAGCCCGGTGATGGCCTCGCCGCGCAGGACGGTCTTCGCGGTGCCGAGGGGCTGCACGTCCTGCCCCGCGTCGGCGCCGGTCGCGGCGAGCGTGAGGCCCGAGATCGGCCCGGTCACGCCCTGATCCGTCGCCCGGTACTCGACGAGCGCCGCTGCCGTGCCCGGCACCGCGAAGGGTGCGGAGTACGCCTGCCAGGCGCCGCCGTCGACGCGGTACTCGATGCCCGTCGATCCCGCGGGGACCGTGTGCAGCGTGACCGTGCGCCCCGCGGCGCTCGCGACCACGGCGGGCAGCGAGGACGGATCCGGGGCGCCCTTGCCGAGCGCGAACGAGGCGACGACGGCGCGGTGGTTGCTCGCCCAGGCGTTGCGGAGCACCGCGGTCGGCGACGGCCAGCCCGCGACGACCGTGTTCGCGCCGAGCACGCGCAGCGCCGAGCCCGCGTAGTGCACGGTATCGATCCGATCCTGCGGCTCATCCGCGCCGGTGGCCGTCTTCACGACGAGCGGCGACCAGGTGTCGCCCGGGTCGGAGGCCGGATCCGGGCTGGCGGTGCGGTAGGCGTCGGCGAGACCGGCCTGCGCGAGGCGGGCCGGGACGGGCCAGTCCACCGCGCCGATGCCGCAGTGCGCGTCGGCCGTGGCGGCGGTCCAGTCGGACCCTGACGGCGACTCCAGATCCGAGAGGACGACGACGGGGGTCGCCGCGGACGTCTCGGTCGCGATGGCCGCCGCGAGCGCATCGACCTGCGCATAGCGGGTGCTGCCGCGCTCCGCCGCGACGAGCGCGGCGGGATCGGTCACCCCGTCCAGGCACGCGGCCTCGGGGCCGTAGCCCGTGCGGTCCAGGCCCATGGTCCACACCCGCACGGTGCGCCCGAGCAGGTCCACGGTCGCGCCCAGGCCCGGCTGCTCGCCGACGACCGTGCGCGCGCTGAGCGGGTGCGGCGAGATCAGGCCGACGCCGCCCGGCCCCTCGAGCGCGTTCCAGCCGAGGGCCTTCGCGAGGGCTGTCGCGGCGGTGCCGCCGTCCTGCTGCACGCCGATCACGTCGAAGCCGTTCTCGGCGATCACCGCGAGGTTCTTCAGGGCGGCGTCGTTGACGTGCCCGCCCGCATCCCAGAGGTTCCAGGTCACCGCGTCGAAGGGCACGGCGGCATCGGCGGCGAGCACCGGGACCTCCACCTCGATCCGGGCGGTGGTCGTGCCGTCCGTCGCCTCGACCGTGAGGAAGGCCGGGTCGGCCGGCGCGGACGTCGGCGCCGTGCCGGTCACGACGCCCTGCGCGTCGACGTTCAGCCAGTCATCGCCCTCGAGCTTCGTGTAGGAGGTGACGGATCCGCCGTTCCAGAGCCCGGCGACGGTCTGCGAGACCGCACCGCCGGCGCGCACCGAGGGCGCGCGCAGCACGCCGGACACGAAGCCGCGGGCGAGCGTGGATCCGTCGGTGACGACGTCGCCGGAGTGCGTCGCCATGTAGTCGTTCTGGATCTGCGCCGCCGAGATCGCCCTGTCGTAGAAGTCGAAGGTGTCGATCGCGGCGTTCACGAAGCCGTCGCCGTCATCGAGCAGAGAGCCCTCCGCGCCGACCCGGAACGGGTAGCCGCTGACCAGGGAGAAGCCGGAGCCGAGGCTCGTGCTCTGCGCGGTCTGCTCCCCGTCGACGAACGTCGTCATGGTGCTCGCGGCGCGGTCGACGACCACGGCGACGTGGTGCCAGGATCCGATCACGGACGTGCGGCTCGCATCCGCGAGGTAGTTCTGCGTCGTCGACGTGCCGTTCTGACCGAAGCAGCCGCGGAGGACGCCGGGGCTGCCCGCGGTGTTGTAGAGCGTCGCGCCGCGGTTGTAGCAGTGCCGGAAGTCCTGGTTCGAGACGATCGGCGAGTCGGAGCTCGACGAGGCCTCCTTGAGCCAGAACGTGTACGAGAAGCTGCCGGATCCGTCGGTGTGGCCGGGGACGAGCGGGAGCGAGAAGAAGTTCACGCCGCGCGTGCTGCCGTCCGGCGCGTTGACGTAGGCCGCCTTGCCGGTGGTACCGGCGACGTAGGACGGCGTGCCCGACCAGGTCGCGTCGTTGCCGCGGCCGGAGGAGTCGGGGATCGCGGTGCCGTCCGCGGTCTCGAAGTCGTAGGAGGCGAACGGGGCGACCGCGTCGCCCGGTGCACGCAGCCTGCTCCAGATCGCGGAGAGCGTCACCGTGGTGTTCGCGCGGACCGTGAGGTCTGCGACCGACTGGCCGTCGGCATAGACGACCTGGCCCTTCGGGCTCAGCGCCCACCCCTGGAACTGGTAGCCCGGGCGCACGAACGCGTTCGCCGGGAGGGTCGCGGACTTCCCGATCGTGAGCGTCTGCGCCGTGATGTCTCCCGAGGTCGCGCCGTTGCCGTCGAACGCGACCGTGTAGCTGCCGGAGTCGGGCTTGAGCGCGGAGTAGTCGTCGGCGATCTGCGCGGAAGGCAGCACCGCGTCATAGAACCGCAGATCGTCGATCGCGGCGTTCACGTAGCCGTCGCTGACGTCCTTCTCGCTGCCGCTGAACCCGCCGATGTTGAAGGCGAGCCCGCTCTTCAGGTTCGTCGCCGTCGTCACCTCGCCCGCCGCGGAGCGCTTGGTCTCGACCCCGTCGGTGTAGACGATGATGACGTTCGCGGTGCGGTCGACCGTGACGGCGACGTGGTGCCAGGATCCGGCGATGTTCGGGGTCGCCCCGTTGATGTAGCGCTTCGTGCCGCCCGCAGTGGTCCCCCAGCACGCCTGCAGCACGCCCTGCGTGGTCTGGTTGTAGAGCGTGAGACCCGCGTTGTTGCAGGACGCGAAGTCCTGGTTGCTCATGAGCGTGCCGTAGGAGGTGCGGCTCTGCTCCGACATCCAGAACTCGTAGGAGAAGCTCCCTGCGCCGTCGGTCTTCCCCGCCACCAGGGGCAGCTTCACGTAGTTCGTGCCGAGGCCGATCGTCGCCGCGGACCCCGAGACGCCCGGGCGGTAGCCCGGGGATCCGACCCAGCGCGCGTCGTTCCCGTTGCCCGAGACGTCCTTCACGATCGAGCCGCTATCGGCGTCGAAGGTGTAGGCCGCGACGGGCGCGATCGCCCCCGGGATCGCGGCCCGTGGAGCGGGCGCGGGCGGTGCCGGCGTCGCGGGTGCGGGCGACGGCGCCGTGGTCGGCTCCGGCGAGGGATCCGTGGTCGGCGACGACGGCTCCGGGGCGGGAGCGGGCGTCGGGGCGGCCGAGGACGACGGTGCGGGGGTCGGATCCGCGACCGCCGCGGGCGTCGCCGCGAACGTCGAGACGACGACGGCGGCGCCCGCGAGGGCGGCGAGGGCGAGGCGGCGCAGACGCCGGCGCGGGTGGGGCATTCGGGACTCCATCGGATCGGGTGCGGGCGGGATCGGGTGCTCGGCAGGGTGGATGGGGGTCAGGCGGGCAGCTGGGCGACGCGACCGGCGTAGCGGTGCTTCCAGCCGCTGTTCGTGTCGGCGGTGACGACGACGTCGTAGTAGCCCTCGGACGTCGGCCAGGTCACGGTCTCGGTCGCGCCGGGCTTGACCCAGATGCGCTGCGCGGTGCCGGCGTGGTCGTTCGGCGTGAGCGCGTAGTGCACGCTCTGGCGGCCGTCGTTGTACAGCGCGATCGTGACGGTCGGCGTCTCGCCGGCCACGAGGTCGACCTCGATGCGGGGCACGGCGCCGCCGTTCTGGCCTGCGGGCAGGACCGTGCCGGCGTGCGCGCGGACGAAGCCGTCCGGTCCGTACACGGAGAACGCATAGCGGCCGTCCTGCGCCGTCGCATCCCAGACATGCGTCGCGGGCTTGGTCCCGGTGACCGTGTAGGGGGTGTTCGCGAAGGGCAGGTACTTGTCGGGGAACGCCTGCAGGCTCAGCGCCTTGCCCTGCGGCCCTCCGACCACGCTGAGCTGCACGCTGACCTTGCCCGTCTTGCGGTCCTCCACGAAGACGCCGTGCGGGTGGTACGAGAGCGGCCGGTGCTTGAGCGGGGTGCTCGACCACTTGTCGGCCGGCGGCACCTGGGTGCCGATCGTGCCGCCCGCGCGGGCGATCTGCACGAGGGCGTCGGTGTCGGGCAGCGAGGGGACGTCGATCACGGGATGCGCGAAGTCCATCGCGCTCGTGAGGTCGCCGCTGATCCCGCGGCGCCAGGCGCTGATCGTGGTCGACATCGCGGGGGTGCCGATCGCGGTGGTCCAGGTCTCGAGGAAGCGGATGAGCGAGGTGTGGTCGAAGGTCTCGGTGCCGACCCAGCCGCCGCGCGTCCACGGCGAGACGAGGATCGTCGGGATGCGGGCGCCGTAGCCGATCGGGGTGGATCCGTTGTACTCGCCCGGGGTGCCCGGCTCGGCGAACGGCGGCAGCACGTGGTCGAAGTAGCCGTCGTTCTCGTCGAAGGTCATGATCAGCAGCGTGCTCTTCCAGATCTCAGGGTTGCTCTGCAGCGTCTGGATCACGCGGTTCGAGAAGTGCGCGCCGTGCTCGGGGTTCGCCGAGGGGTGCTCCGACCAGCTGTACGGTGCGACGATCCAGGAGACCTGGGGCAGCGGATACTGCGCGCCCGGCTTGCACGCCGCGATGAAGTCCTTCAGCACGCCGTTCAGGTTGGCGTCGCTGTCGTTGTTGACGACGCCGGTCGAGGCGTAGGGCGCGGACCCTGCCCGCCACACCAGGCCCGTCCCGGCGGCGTTCTTCGTCGCGTCGGCGCGGTTCGCGAGGTCCTGCGCGGACGAACCCGACGTCGTGAAGGCGTTGAAGCCGCGGATCGGGTTGTCGGTGTAGTCGCCGACCCAGCTGGATCCGTTGTTCGTGTTGTCGACGTAGATCCGCCACGAGACGCCCGCGGCCTGCAGCGCCTCGGGATAGGTCTGCCAGGTGCGGTTGCCGTTGGACTCGCCGCCGTTGTCGACGACGCCGCCCGAGGTGCCGGTCCACGCGTAGAGCCGGTTCGGCGTGGTCGGCCCCATGACCGAGCAGTGCCAGTTGTCGCAGATCGTGTAGGCGCTCGCGAGCGAGTACTGCCAGGGGATCTCCTCACCGGAGACGTAGTGCATGGTGTTGGCGCCCTTGGCGCCGATCCAGTTGTTGTAGCGTCCCCCGGCCCATGCCGAGGTGCCGCCCGAGTACGAGTGGTCCAGGCCCGTGGTGGTGCCGGCGACCGTGGTCACACGGCTGGGCTTGACGAACGAGGATCCCTGCGGCTGGGAGAAGACGTCGGTGCCGTTCTGGAACCGGAGCGCCTGCTTGTCGTCGAAGCCGCGCACACCCGGGAGGGCGCCGTAGTAGTGGTCGAAGGACCGGTTCTCCTGCATGAGGACCACGACGTGCTTGATGTCGGTGATGTCTCCCGAGAAGCCCTCCGGCAGCGCGTAGGCCCGCGGCGCGCCGGCGGCGGTCGCCGCCGTGCTCGCTCCCCCGGCGGCCGAGGCCGAGGAGGCCGTCGCTCCCGCGCCGAGGCCGGCGCCGACGGCGGCGGCGCCGCCCAGGAGGCCGAGCGCGCGCAGCATGCCGCGACGGGTCATGCCGCTGTGCAGCACCTCGTCGGGGACCGTGCGGGGACGCTCGTAGGGATCCGGGCGGAACGGGACGGGCTCGCTGGACATGGACGCTCCTCGGGACGACGGGGCACCCGGGGCGGGCGCCGAGATCGAGGAGAGCAAGCCGAGGGGAACAGTCGGTGAACGCGGGAGGACGGGCCGGTGGCATCGGCCCGGTGCACCGCGGATCCGGCCGCCGAGCGTGCACACTGGGCTGTTTCCGGCCTCCCACCGGTCGTTGAGCGAGCCGCAACGCGCGCGTGCTCCGGTCGTTGAGCGAGCCGCAGGCGAGACGAAACGCGCGCCTACACCGGTCGTTGAGCGAGCCGCAGGCGGGACGAAACGCGGCGCCTCTCGGAGCAGCGCCCCCGGCTCAGAGCGCGGTGCGGACCGTCTGCCCCGCCGCGATCTCGAACGCGATCGCCCCCGCGCGATAGCGGTCCACGCCGAGCTCCACGAGCCGTCCCTCGCGGGTGGTCGTGGTGCGTCCGACCTGCAGCAGCGGGCTCGAGCGGCGCACGCCGAGCAGCGCCGCGTCCTCCGTGGTCGCGGCGGCCGCCTCGATCCGGTGGTTCGTCGAGGCGACGCGGATCCCGGCCTCGGCGAGCGCGACCGTGGTCGAGCGCACGTCGTCGGGAACCTGCGTGATGACCTCCGCGACCCAAGGCGCCCAGACCGAGCGCTCGATCATGACGGGCAGTCCGTCCAGCGTGCGCAGCCGCACGAAGCGGAGCAGCGGCTCGCCGAGCCGGATCCGGAACTGCTGCGCCTCGCGCGCATCCGCCGGTCCCACGGTGCGCGAGGTGATCGCGCCCCCTGGCATGCGCCCTCCCTCACTCGCCCACTCCGTGAACGACTGCATCCGCGCGAAGCCCTGGGTCTGGTGCGCGGCCTGGACGATCCATCCGCCCCTCGGCCGGGAGACGACGAGCGAGAGGCGCGCGAGCCGGGCGAGCGCTCCGCGGATCACGCTGCGCGTCGTGCCGTACTCGGCGCTCAGCATCGCCTCGCTCGGCAGGCGGGTGCCGGCGGCGAAGTCGCCCTCGGAGATCCGCCGGCGCAGCTCCGCGGAGATCTGCGCCGTGCGCGAGCTCTCGCGGGATCCCTCGGTCACTTCCCGCCCCCGCGCGCAGGGGTGGGAATCGGCGGCCGGAGCATGCCCCCATTCTCGCGCACGCGCGCCGACGGCCCGCCATGCACGGGCATGACGGGCCGACCGGTCGGTGGATCAGGCCGCCTCGTGGGCGGTTCAGGCCTCCGGGCGGTTCGCGCGGAGCACCTCGAGGCGGGCGCGGTACTCGGTCTCGTCCACGTCGCCCTTGGCGAAGCGGTCGGCGAGGATCTGCTCCGCGGTGCGGCTCTGCGCCGCGCCGCCCTGCGCCGCCGCCCAGGGCGCCTGGGCTCCGGGAGCGCCGGGAGCGCCGTGCCAGGCCCACGGACCGGGACCGCCCCAGCGACGACGCCGCACGAGGAGGGCGATCAGCAGGCCGACGATGACGAGGAACATCAGCGGCCCGATGATGAAGAAGGGCCAGAACGGGGCCATGCCCATGCCCCAGTGCCCGGGATGCGCGGCGATGGCCGCGACGGTTGCGATCATGAGTGACCATCCTTGGATCGATTCGGTCGCTTCTCGACCGATGGATCCAGCCTCGTCATCCGCGCCCTCCCCCGAATCCGGCCCCGGGAGTGATTCCCCCTGCTCCCCCGGGAGTACGCCCCGCCTCGCGTCCCCTCTACTTCCGAGTCGTCCCCGTCAGCGAAGCCCATGGCGTGCGCTGGCGGGGACGACCCGAAGAGGTGGCCCGCCCCACTTCGAGTCGTCCCCCTCAGCGGAGCCCATGGCATCCGCTCAGGGGGACGACTCGCTACTGCCAGCCGGGGGCGACCAGGCCGGTCTCGTAGGCGATGACCACGAGGTGGACGCGATCGCGAGCGTGCAGCTTGGCCATGATCCGCGACACGTGGGTCTTCGCGGTGAGCGGGCTGAGGAACAGCCGCTCCGCGATCTCGTCGTTGGTCAGCCCCAGGCCGACGAGGCGCAGCACCTCGCGCTCGCGCTCGGTGATGCCGTCCAGCCCCGCCGGCTCCGGCGCATCGCGGAGCCCCACCGTGAGCCGCTCCAGCAGACGCTTGGTGACGCCGGGCGAGAGCAGCGCGTCACCGGCCGCGACGACCCGCACCGCGCGCACCAGGTCCGCCGGCTCCGTGTCCTTCACGAGGAACCCCGCCGCTCCGGCGCGCACCGCGCGCACCACGTACTCGTCGAGCTCGAACGTCGTCACGATCACGACATGCACGTCCGCGAGGGCCGCGTCCCCCGCGATCTGCTCCGTGGCCCAGAGTCCATCGCCGTCGGGCATGCGGATGTCCATGAGCACGACGTCCACGGGCGTCGTCCGGATCCGCTCGAGCAGCTCGCGTCCTCCCGCCGCCTCCGCGACGACCTCGATGCCGTCCTCCGCGTCGAGCAGCGCGCGGAAACCGGCCCGCACGAGCAGCTGGTCGTCCGCGAGCGCGACCCGGATCACGATGCCCTCCCCCACGGCAGCCTGGCCACGACGCGCGCGCCGCCCGCCTCGCCGTCGCCGATCTCGATCGTGCCGCCGAGCAGCGCCGCCCGCTCCCGCATGCCGAGCACGCCTCCGTGTCCCGAGACCTCCGGATCCGCCCCGCCGAAGCCGCGGCCGTCGTCGGTCACCGTGACCACGAGAACCGGATCCGGCTCGTCCCGGCGCTCCAGCACCACGCGCACGTGATGGGCGTGCGCATGCCGCACCGCGTTCGTGAGCGCCTCCTGCACGATCCGGTACGCGGCGAACTGCGCCGCGCGGCTGGGCGCGCGGCCGGCGAGCTCGTCGTCGAGCTCGATGTCCAGCCCCGGCGCGGTGAGGCCGGCGATGAGCCGAGGGAGTTCCGCGAGCTCGGCCTGCGGGACGAGCGGCACCTCCCCGTCGCGGAGCACGCCGAGCACGCCGCGCACCTCTTCCAGCGCCAGCTTCGAGGTGTCCTTCACGTTCTGCAGCGCGGTGCGCGCCTGCTCGGGGTCGCGGTCGAACAGGTGCAGCCCGACGCTCGCCTGCACGTTCATCTGCGACAGCGCGTGCCCCAGCACGTCGTGCAGCTCACGGGCGATGCGCACGCGCTCGCGCTCCTCGGCGCTGCGGCGGTGACGCTGCGCATCGGCGCGCATCGCGGCCATCCTGGCCCCGCGCGTGCGCACGAAGGCGCCGACCGCGAAGCTCGCGGCGAGCGCCAGCGTCGCCGCCACGATGAGCCCGGGATGCCAGATCCGGCCGATCGTGACGCCGACGAGGATCGCGGCGACCCACGCGGTCGCGACGGAGGCGGCGGCCCAGACCGCGGCCCCGCGGACCACCGCGATCGCGATCGCGAACGCCAGGGCGAGGTACGGCGGCCCGTAGACGGGTGTGGTGAGCACGTCGAGAAGTGCGAGCGCGGACACGACGGCGACCGTCGGCCCGGGGAAACGCCGCGCCGCGAGCAGCGCCAGCGGGCCCGCGACCGCGAGCGAGAGGTGCAGCGCCATCCGCCAGTGCAGGCCGTGGCCGGCGTGCGCCGCGACCCAGACCGTCGCGGGCAGCTGCACGAGCAGGCACAGCACGACCGGCGCGATCAGGCGGAAGCGCGGGGGCGGCCCGGCCGGGATCCGCCCGGTGTCGGGCCCGAACGCCGCCGCCCTGCCCCACACGGCGTGTTCGAGCGGCTGATCCGGCATCCTCCGATGCTAATCGCGCCGCGCAGGGGGCGGATCCTCCGGAGGTGTGCCCTCGGCGTACTCCCCGCGGAGTACGCCGCTCCGCCGCCCGCCCGGGCGGACGCCTGCTAGACAGGGAGCATGACCTCTCCCGGGATCACCTGGCCGCGTCCTGCCGGCCCTCTGGAGCTGCGCCTGCCGACGACGGAGGCGCTCGACCGCGTGCTCGTCTGGCGGAACCGGCCGGAGGTGACGAACTGGCTGATCCGCACCGAGGTGGATCCCGAGGCCTTCCGGCGCACGTGGCTCGACGGCCTCGCGGATCCGGACGACCACTCCGCGATCGCCTTCCTCGGGGACGAGGTGGTCGGCACGGTGTCGCTGTGGCGCACGGATGCGATGGGGCAGAGCCACGTGCCGGACGGCCCGTGGCGGAACGCTCAGGCCGGGATCGGATACACGATCGACCCCGCGCAGGCGGGGCGCGGATACGCGACCGCCGTCGCCGGGGCGCTGCTCGCCCTCGCGTTCGACGACCTCGGCGTGCATCGCGTCACCGCGGGGTGCTTCGCCGACAACATCGCCTCATGGCGCGTGATGGAGAAGCTCGGGATGCGCCGGGAGCAGCACGGCGTGCGCGATTCCTGGCACGCCGAGCGCGGCTGGATCGACGGCTTCACCTATGCGATGCTCGCCGACGAGTGGCGCGCACAGCAGCGCTGACGAACCGCGAGGCCGCCGCCCTGACGAGACCGCGACGCGGTGGGGCTCAGTTCTCCCAGGAGCGCGAGCGCTTGGTGGCGCCGCCGGGCTCGCGCATCATGTACGCGAGGGCGAGGCTGATCGCAAGGATGCCCGCGACGAAGACGGGACCCTGCCATGCGGGCAGGCCGGGGGCGATGCCCAGCAGCACGAATCCGCCGAGGAACAGAATTCCGAACACGATGTAGTGAAGGATCACCGGGCAACCTCCTGTTGAGCCTCTCGAGTCTATCGCGCCGCACCGCACGGCCTCGACCCGACCGCCCCGCGGGCATGCCCGACCGCCCCGCGAGGATGTCGGAGCCCATGGCTACGCTCTCGGGCATGAGCATCTCCTACCCGCACGTCCCGGGGCTCGTGCACAGCCCCGCGTTCAGCCATGTCGCCGTGATCCCGCCCGGATCCACGATGATCCACGTCGGTGGCCAGAACGGCGTCGACGAGACCGGCACAGTGGTCTCCGACGACGTCGCCGTCCAGGCCGCGCGCGCCCTCGACAACGCCGCAGCGGCTCTGGCCGCCGCCGGCGCCACCCTCGCCGACGTCGTCGGCTGGACCGTGCTGCTCCATCAGGACGCGGATCTGCGCGCGGCCTACGGCGCGGTCGGTCCGAAGCTCGCACGCGAGGGCGCGCCGCCGCTCGTCACCGCGGCGCTCGTGGCGGGCCTCGGGGTGCCCGGCGCTCTCGTCGAGATCGGCGCCGTCGCCGCGCTCGCGCCCTGAGCCTGCTCTCTCACGCGCCGACGTCCCTCCCCCTCCGCCATCCGGTCCAGGGCCTGTGACGGATGTCATGGCGGATCCATGACATGGTTCATCGTGCACCTCGCGCCGCACGGAGCAGACTGGATGACATGAACGAGGCCACATCATGAGCGAAACCCAGACGGCGCAGACCGTCACCGCGGCGCCCGCCGCGCCGCATCCCGCGATCACCGCGACCGGGCTCACCAAGCACTTCCGCGGCTTCACGGCCGTCGACGGCGTGGACATCTCCGTCAAGCAGGGCGAGGTCGTCGCCTTCCTCGGGCCGAACGGCGCGGGCAAGACCACCACGATCGACATGCTGCTCGGCCTCTCCCAGCCCGACGCCGGCCAGGTGTCCCTCTTCGGACTGACGCCGCGCCAGGCCATCGGCCGAGGCCTGGTCTCCGCGGTCATGCAGACCGGGGGCCTGCTCAGCGACGTCACCGTGCGCGACACCATGAAGCTCACCGCGTCGCTGTTCACGCACACCACGAGCATCGACGCCGCGCTCGAGCGGGCCGGCATCGCCGACATCGCCGATCGCAAGGTGCAGAAGTGCTCCGGCGGTCAGCAGCAGCGGCTCCGGTTCGCGATGGCACTCGTGTCGGATCCGGGCCTCATCGTGCTCGATGAGCCCACCACCGGCATGGACGTGGAGGGCCGGCATTCGTTCTGGCAGGCGATCCACGCCGACGCCCAGCGCGGACGCACCGTGCTCTTCGCGACGCACTACCTCGAAGAAGCCGACCAGTACGCCGACCGGATCGTGCTGATCCGCAAGGGGCGCATCGTCGCGGACGGTACAACGGCCGAGATCAAGGCGATGGCCTCCGGGCGCACGGTCGAGGCGGAGTGGGAGGACGCGAACGGATCCGGCCAGGCCGAGATCGCCGCCCTGAACGGCGTCGACTCGGTCGAGGTTCGCGGCCCGCGCATCATCATCCGCGCGAACGACTCCGATGCGGTCGCCCGCCACCTGCTCACGCGCACCTCCGCGCACGACATCACGATCACCAGCCAGAACCTGGAGCAGGCGTTCCTGCAGCTCACGGGCGACGACACGGAAGGGGAATGACATGACCACCGCCACCGAGCGCCTGGACCGGATCGATCCGTCGTCCCGCCGCGTACCGCCGATGGGCGGCTTCAGCCTCACCTTCCTCGGCGTCGAGCTCAAGCGCCTGTTCCGCAACTCCAGCGTGGTCGTGTTCACGCTGATCTTCCCGATCGCGATGCTGGTCATGATCGGGCTGCCGAACAAGAACACCTCCATCTCGGGCGTCCCGGTCAGCCAGGGCGGGATGTCGGCCGCCGTGCCGATCATGATCTCGATGGCCGTGTACGGCGCGATGGTCGCGAGCACCATGACCGGCGTCTCGGTCGCCGCCGAACGCGCCCAGGGCTGGAGCCGGCAGCTGCGCCTCACGCCGCTGAACCCGGTCGTCTACATCCTGGTCAAGGTCATCTGCGGACTGGTCCTCGGCGGCATCGCCGTGCTCGTCACGCTGATCGTCGGCGCCGCGCTCGGCATCTCCGCCCCGCTCGGCAACCTGATCCCGGCCGGGGTACTCGCCTGGCTGAGCTCGCTCATGCTGACCAGCCTCGGTCTCGCCGTCGGCTATGCGTTCCCCGCGCAGAACGCGATGCGCTATCTCGGCCCGATCCTGCCGATCCTGAGCTTCATGGGCGGCCTGTTCGTCCCGCTCGCGATCATGCCCGAGGCGGTGCAGGTCGGTGCCAGGTTCACGCCGCTGTGGGGCATCGCCGAGCTCTCCCAGTCGGCCGTCATCGGTGTCGTGCCGAACGGCTGGGCCGTGCCGAACCTCATCGCGTGGTTCCTCATCTTCACGGCGCTGGCCGTACTGATGTTCCGCCGCGACACCAAGCGCGTCTGACGTGACGGACGACGCCTGCGACGAGCAGGGCGTGCCGGCTCCGGCCGCACGCCCTGCTCGTCGTGCGGGCCGGTTCGGTTTCGTCAGGCGCTTCGGCATCCGCGAGGGCGGCTTCCTCGACGCCCCCTCGCTGGACGGCGTCACGGGGTGGGCCCGGTTGCGGCTCACGATCGGCGCCCCGGGCGCCAAGCGCTGGTATCCGGGCGCCCTGATCAGCCAGGTCTTCATCATCGGGTTCATCCTGGTGCCGATCCTGACCCAGCTCCCCGCACCGGGCTCCTGGTTCTGGGGGCTCGCGGTGATCGTCTACGGCGCGCTCTTCACGTTCTCGTTCCCCGTGGCGATGGCGTTCCCCGACCGCTGGCGATGGCTGCCGCCGGCGGGGCTCCTGCTGCTGTCGCTGCCCTTCCTCATCGTGCTCGGGCCTGACCTGTCCGGACTGTGGACGTACGTCGCCGTCTCCGCGGCGCTCTGCTTCGGCGGCGACTTCCGCGCCATGATCGCCGTGTTCGGGCTGTCGGCCGTGTCGTTCGTGATGAATCTCATCGACGGCGCCTTCCAGCCGACGAGCACCCCGCCCTGGACGATGCCGCTCATCATCCTGTCGATCGGCACTCTGATGGCGGCTTTCACCCGCAACCTGCAGACCCTGGCGCAGCTGCGCCGCACCCAGAAGGAGCTCGCCGTCGTCGCCGTCGAGGAGGAGCGCAACCGCGTCGCCCGTGACATGCACGACATCCTCGGGCACTCGCTGTCCGCGATCTCGCTCAAGGCGGATCTGGCGGCGAAGCTCGCCGATCGGGATCCCGCCGCCGCCGTGACGGAGATCCACGAGGTGCAGACCCTCGCCAGGGCCACCCTCGGCGACATGCGCGCGGTGGTGTCCGGCTACCGTCAGGTGCGGATCGCGAGCGAGCTCGCCTCGCTGCGCACGCTGCTGCCCGCCGCGGGCATCACGGCGCACCTGCCCACGACGACGGACGAGGTGCCGGAGCGCAACCGGGAGCTGTTCGGCTGGGCGCTGCGCGAGGCCGTCACGAACGTGATCCGGCACGCCGGGGCGACCAACTGCTGGGTGATACTGACCCCGGGGCGCATCACGATCGAGGATGACGGCGTGGGGCCGGCGCCCCGCCCCGCCGATGAGCCGACCGGCACCGGCCTGCACGGACTCGCCGAGCGCGCGGCCGACGCGGGCGGCGCGCTGCGGATCGGGCGCTCCCGCCACGGCGGATTCCTGCTGGAGGTCACGGCATGACGGCGAACGCGCCGATCCGGATCCTGCTCGCCGACGACCAGGCGCTCGTGCGCGGCGCGCTCGCGACGCTGCTCGGCCTCGAGGACGATCTCACGGTGATCGCGCAGGTCGGCCGCGGCGACGAGGTGCTCCCCGCCGCGCAGGAGCACCGCCCCGACATCGCCCTGCTGGACGTCGAGATGCCCGGCATCGACGGGCTCACCGCCGCGGCGGAGCTGCGTCAGGCCCTGCCCGGGGTGCGGATCGTGATCGTGACCACGTTCGGCCGCGCCGGATACCTGTCCCGCGCCCTGTCCGCGGGCGTCGCCGGCTATGTGGTCAAGGACACCCCGGCGTCCGAGCTGGCCGACGTCGTGCGGCGCGTGATGCGGGGCGAGACCGTGATCGACGCGGCCCTCGCCACCGACGCGCTCACGGCGGGTCCGTCGCCGCTGACGCCTCGCGAGACCGAGGTGCTGGCCGCCGCCCGCGACGGCGGCACGATCTCGGATGTGGCCCGCGCCCTGCATCTCTCCGAGGGGACCACGCGGAACCACCTCTCCTCGGCGATGCAGAAGCTCGAGGCGCGGACGAGGGCGGATGCCGCACGGATCGCCCAGGAGCGCGGCTGGCTGCTCTGAGCGCCGCGCTCATGATCGCGTCAGGATCCGGCCTCGCCGATCCCCTACACTCAGCACCATGACCGGAGGATCACCTGTTTCGTCGCGCCGTTCGCGCCCCTCACGGGCGGTGATCCGCCGTCGCCGCCTCATCGTGGCACTGATCTCCGTCCTCGCCGTCGCACTCCTCGCCGTGGTGTCCACGATCGCCGTGCACGCCCTGCTCGGCGGCGGTCAGGACAAGGCGACCGCGGCCGGCACGACCAGCACGCCGACTCCGAAGCTGACGCCGCTCACGCCGGTGCAGGCCCTGCTCAAGACGGCGGCCGATCCCGCCACGGCTTGCGCCGTGTCGTTCGCGGGCGACGGCATCGAGCACGCCCCGATCCTGCAGACCTCGGGCGTGCTGTTCACCGGCCTGCCGATCCCCGAGAAGGCCGGATCCGTGTTCGCCGGGTGGTATCCGACGCCGGAGACCGCGGCGACGCAGGTGCAGACGGACCGCGTGAACGGGTCGCAGCTGACCACGTGCACGGACCACCACCGCACGCTCTACGCCGCCTGGACCACGCCGGAGCAGAACACCGCGACCGCGTCGAAGATCCCGATCCTGATGTACCACCAGTTCACGACCAAGCCCGGGGGCGAGGACAGCTGGCTGCGCAACAACTACGTGTACATCGAGGACTTCAAGGCGCAGATGGACTACGTCGCCTCGCAGAAGTTCTACATGCCCACCTGGGATGAGCTGAACGCCTTCATCGACGGCAAGCTGTTCCTGCCGCAGCACTCGCTCATCATCACCGACGACGACGCGGATCCGACCTGGCTCCAGCTCGCGGTGCCGGTGGTGACGGAGCGGAAGCTGCTGACCACGTCGTTCGTGATCACGGGTGAGCGCAAGGAGGGATCCCCCTCGCCCTACGTCCTGCAGCGCTCGCACACCAACGACATGCACCGCGCCGGCGACAACGGCAAGGGCCGCATGGTGAACCTGTCGGCCGACGAGGTCGCCGCCGACCTCGAGGAGTCGGCGAAGGTCCTCGGGGCGAAAGAGGTCATCGCGTACCCCTACGGTCACTACAACGCGACCGCCGAGGAGGGCGTCACCAAGGCCGGGTTCCTGCTCGCGCGCACGATCGACTTCGGCTACGTGAAGATCGGCACGAACAAGCTGCAGCTGCCGGTGGTCCGGATCAACTACGGCGACACGGTCAACGGCCTGAAGAACAACATCGGCTGACGTTCCGGGACCCGGTCCGGGCATCCGGTCCGGGACCCGGCTACGGGGATCCCCGTAGCTCCGTTTGGGGCGCATCCACTCGTTCTGGGGCGCGTCCCGACACGGATTCCGGGCGCAGCGCGCCCCAAAACGTGAGCGTGCGCCCCAAACCAGGGGCCGGCCGAACCGGGGGTGCGGATCCGGCCGAAACCCGGACCGCGGTCACTCCGCGGCGGCGGTCTCCGCTTCGAGCCGCACGCGGCGCTCCTCGGCCTTGCGCACCTGGCGCACGGACCGGCGCGGTGCGTAGACGACGAGCGAGTGGAAGAGGAAGCGCACGAAGAACGCCGCGACCAGCGAGATCGCCGCGGCCAGGATGCTCGAGATGTGCCAGGTCTCCACCATGAGCGCGAGGATCGGGATCCGCAGGGCCGCCTCGACGTTGTTGAACGTGAACGACTGCGCGAAGCGCACGGCCAGCGCCTGCGCATCGCCGCGCATATCGTTGAAGACGTAGCGCTCCTGCAGGATGAAGTTGCCGACGATCGTCACCTCGGCGGCGATGATGGCCGCCCAGACGTACTCCATGCCGAGGTGCGTGAGCGCCCACATGATGACGAGGTTCGCGAGGGCTCCGACGGCGCCGATGATCGCGAACAGCGACATCTTGCCGAAGCGCAGCCGGGCGAGGTGCTTGAGGAACTGCATGCCCTGCACGAAGGACGCCTTGGACTGCCCGTGCAGACGCTCGCCGAACTCCATCGGGACCTCGGCGATGCGCACATCGGAGCGCACCAGGATCTCCAGCAGGATCTTGAAGCCGTTGGGCCGCAGCGCGTCCGGATCCACGCGGGTCCGGTCGACGAGGAAGTAGCCGGTCATCGGATCCGAGGCTCCGGAGAGCCGGATCGGGAACATCGCCTTGGTGAGGAGGGTCGCGCCCCGCGAGACGCCCACCCGCATGGCGCCGGCCAGGCCGCCGTTGTCGCCGCCGCCGATGTAGCGCGACGCGACGACGACGTCGGCGTCGCCGTCCTCGTAGCGGTCGATCATGTCGGGGAGCAGCTCCGGCGGATGCTGCAGGTCGCCGTCCATCACGATGCAGACGTCGTAGGACGCGGAGCGGATCCCCTCGACCACGGCACCGCCGAGTCCGCCCTCGGGTTTGTCGCGGTGCAGGAGGCGCACGGGCATCGGCGCGGAGGCGGCGAGCGTGCGGATCACCTCGGGGGTGTCGTCCGAGCTGTCGTCGACGAAGAGGATCTCGCCGTCGCGATCGCTCAGCGCAGCGGAGACGCGCGAGATGAGCGCGGCGATGTTATCGCGTTCGTTGAAGGTCGGAATGATGACCGTGGCGCCGGGGATCCTCTCCCCTGCCGACATGCCTTCCATGCCCCCTCCTCCGTTCGCGTGACTCGACATGGTCCCACGCGAAACCATGCAGAACCTGCGCGTTTCCCGTCAGACACCCTGTCCCATCCAGGCTAACGGGCGGTGAACGCGGGGCAAGTCCCCTGCGTTCGCGCCGATCCCACCCCCTGAGATCGGCCGTACCCTGGATATATGACGACCCCTGCATCTGACACGATCACCATGTTCGGCGCCGACTGGTGCCGGGACTGCATCCGCACCAAGAAGCAGCTCGACGCGCTCGGCATCGCCTACACCTACGTCGATCTGGTCGAGGATCCCGCCGCCGCCGACGTCGCCAAGGAGATCTCCGGCCGCACGAACATCCCCGTGGTGGTCTACCCCGATTCCTCGCACCACGTCGAGCCCTCCAACGCCGACGTCGAGGCCAAGCTGCGCGAGCTGTCCCTGATCTGACCCCGGGGCGGCCCTTCTCGAGAGCCGCCCAGCGCCGGTTTTGGGGCGCCTCCTCCGGTTCCGGGGCGTGTCCTGACACGATTCCCGGGCGTGGCGCGCCCCAAAACGGGAGAGGACGCCCCAAAACCACCGTCCCGCGCGGGACGAGGACGGATCCGGCGCGTCGATACACTGGCGCGCATGAGCACCGCCGCTCGCGCTGAACGAGCCCCCACGCGCCTTCCCGCCCGCACGGTCGCCTGTTACGCGACGGGATCCCTCGGCACCGGGGGCTTCGCCACGCTGCCCGGCCTGGTGCTCGCGTACTTCCTCACCGACAACCTCGGCGTCGCCGCGATCCTCGCCGGGACCATCGTCACCCTCGCCAAGGTGTGGGACGTCGTGATCGACCCCGTGATCGGCGCCTGGTCGGACCGCAGTCTCATCCGCACGGGCAGCCGCAAGCGCTTCATGCTCATCGGGGCATTCACGCTCCCGGTGTTCTTCGCGCTCACCTTCGCGGTGCCCCCGGCGTTCGGCCCGGTCGCGGGCGTGATCTGCGTGCTGCTGGCGTTCCTCGCCACCGCCACCTCGTTCAGCCTGTTCCAGGTCCCCTACATCGCCCTGCCCGCCGAGCTCACCTCGAGCTACGACGAGCGCACCCGGCTGCTCAGCTGGCGGGTGATCGCGCTCACCGTCACGATCCTGCTGTTCGGCGGCGGAGGCCCCGAGCTGCGCCGGATCACGGGCGACCCGGTCCTCGGCTACCTCGTGATGGGTGTGGTCGCCGGCGTCGTGATCGGTGTCGGCATGCTCATCGCCGCGCGCACGGCCGACGACGCCGTGGCCGCCCCTGCCGCGGTCGAGCACGTCGGGATCCGCGCGCAGTACGCCGCGGGCTTCGCCGCCGTGCGCCGGTCGCAGCCGTTCCGCGCGCTGCTCGGCACCTACCTGCTGCAGGCGCTCGCCACCGGCACGATGCTCGCGGGGGCGCAGTACGTCGCGACCTGGGTCATGCGCTCGGAGAGCGCGGTCACGCTGCTCTTCGTCGCCCTGGTCGCCCCGGCCGTGATCGCGACCCCCTTCTGGGAGCGGATGTCGCGCCGGATCGGCAAGGAGCGCGCCTTCCGGATCGCGTCGACGATCTTCCTGGTCGCGTCCGCCTCGATCGTGCTGGCGCTGTGGATGCCGGGCTCCTGGATCTACGGCTCCGTCGCGATCGCCGGCGTCGCCTATGCGGGCATGCAGGCGCTGCCGATGGCGATGCTGCCGGATGTGATCTCGCACGACGAGCGCGACAGCGGACCGGGCAACGCCGGCACGTTCACCGGCATGTGGACGGCGTCGGAGACCGTGGGCTTCGCGCTGGGCACCACGATCGTCGCGGTGGTGCTGGCGGCCACGGGCTACCTCTCGCGCACCGCGGACGATGCGAGCGCCGTCGTCCAGCCGGGCACCGCCGTGACCGGGATCGTGCTGATCTTCAGCGCCGTGCCGGCCGTGCTCATGCTGCTGAGCATCGCGACGCTGGCCCGCTACCGGCTGCGCCGCAGCGACATCGACGACACCGATCGCTGAGACTCGGTTCCACCCCGAGCGCGTAGTCTGGGCGCAGACCGCGCCGAAGGAGATCCCGATGCCAGACACCCTCGCCGACGACGTCCGCGCGCCGATCGAGAGCGCGATCGCCGAGCTGCAGAAGGGATCCGCGGCCTGGTCGGCGCTCACGGTCGGCCAGCGCGTCACGCTGCTGCGCGGCGTGCGGCGCACCGTCGCCGCGAACGCGCGGGCATGGGCGCGCGCCGCGGTGCGCTCGAAGCAGCTGAGCGATGACCATCCGCTGCGCGGCGAGGAGTGGCTGAGCGGCCCCTACGCGACGCTCGGCGCTCTGGATGCCTACATCGAGACGCTCGACCGGATCGCGCATGGGCGCAACCCGCTCGACGGCCTCACGGTCGACCGCACCGCGAGCGGGCAGACGCGCGTGCATGCGTTCCCGCTCGAGGGCATCGACAAGCTGCTGCTCTCCGGCTTCACGGGCGAGGTATGGCTCACCCCCGGCGTCACGCCCGGCGATGCCAGGTCCCGCGCGGGCCTGGCGCAGCGCTCCCCCGCCGCCACGGACGGCGGCGTGGGCCTCGTGCTCGGCGCCGGCAACATCACCTCGATCCCCGTGCTCGACGTGCTCTACGAACTGCTCGCGCACGACCGGGTGGTGCTGCTCAAGGTCAACCCGACCCAGGACGCGCTCGTCCCGGTGTTCGAGAAGGCCCTCGCCCCGCTCATCGCCCCCGGGTTCCTGCGGATCGTGCGCGGCGCGGGCGATGTCGGCGCGTTCCTCACCGCGCACGACGCCTTCGCGCACGTGCACGTCACCGGATCCGCGCCGACCTTCGACGCGATCGTGTGGGGTCCTTCGACCGGTCAGGGGTCCGCTCAGACCAAGCGCCGCAAGCGCGAGAGCCGGCCCCTACTGAAGAAGCCGATCACGGCCGAGCTCGGCGGCGTCTCGCCGATCATCGTCGTGCCCGGTGAGTGGAGCGACGAGGATCTGCGGTTCCAGGCGGAGCACGTCGCCACGATGCGCCTGCAGAACGGCGGGCACAACTGCATCGCGGGTCAGGTCGTGCTCCTCTCCCGCGATTGGGCGCAGAAGGACCAGTTCCTGATCGAGCTGCGCCGCGCCTACGCACTCGCCCCGGAGCGGCCCATCTGGTACCCGCGTTCGGACGAGCGGATGACGCAGGCCGCCGAGGCGTATCCGGATGCGCTGGTGCTGGCGGACCGGCTGCTCGTCGAGATCGGCGAGGGCGACGACCCGACCGCTCTGGAGCAGACCGAGTACTTCGCGCCCGTGCTGGGCGTCGAGCAGCTGCCCGGCACCGGCCAGGCGTTCCTGGACGCGGCCGTCGCGCACGCGAACGAGAAGTTGCAGGGCACGCTCGGCGCGAACGTGCTGATCGACCCTGCCACCGAGGCATCGCTCGGCGCGGGCTTCGAACGGGCGATCACCGCACTGCACTACGGATCCATCGCGATCAACACCTGGACCGCGTTCGGCTTCATCACCCCCACCGTGACCTGGGGCGCGTTCCCCGGCAACACGCTCTCCGACGTCGGCAGCGGGCTCGGCGTCGTGCACAACGCGCTGCTGCTGGCCGACGTCGAGCGCTCGGTCGTGCGCGGACCGTTCCGGCCGTTCCCGCGGTCTGCGTCGATCGTGCGCGACGGCGGACGGTTCACGATCCTGCCGAAGCCGCCGTGGTTCGCGTCGTCGCGCACGGCCGCCGAGGTCAGCGAGGGCCTGACCCGGTTCCGCGCCCAGGGCGGCGTGCTCGCGCTCGTGCGCACGCTCGTCCAGGCGATGCGCGCCTGACCTCGCGGAGGGACGCCGCTACGGCGTCGCCACCGCGAACGTGTCGCACTTGCCCAGGCCGTACTTGTAGCCGCTCGCGAACCACTTCTCGCGCTGCGCGCTGGATCCGTGGGTCCAGCTCTCCGGGTTCGTGTAGCCCGCGGACTGCTGCTGGATGTGATCGTCGCCGACGGCGGCCGCGGCGTTCAGCGCGTCGGTGATCTGCGCCTCGGTCGGCTTCTTGAAGTAGGCGACGCCGTTCTTGTCCTTCTGATCGGTCAGATCCGCGATGAACGCGCCCGCGTAGCAGTCGGCCTGCAGCTCGGTGCGGACGCCGTTACTGGTGGGACCCGTGCCGTTGTTCGGGTACTTCGACATCGTGCCGGTGATGTTCTGGATGTGGTGCCCGTACTCGTGCGCCACGACGTAGACCTGCGCCAGGTCGCCCGCCTCCGCGCCGAACTGCTGCTTGAGCACCTGGAAGAAGGTCGGATCGATGTAGACGGTCTGATCCGAAGGACAGTAGAACGGGCCGACGTCGTTCGATGCGGTTCCGCACGGCGTCGCGGTCGCGACGTCGACGCTGACCTGGCCCGGCTCGACATAGCCCTTCACGTGCTTGGTCCAGTACTGGTTCAGGGCGAGCTTGGTCGAGGCGACGCGGCAGTCCACGTCCTTGTTCGCGTCGGCACCGGTCTTGCAGTTCTTCACGTAGCCCTCCGAAGACGTCGTCGCCTGCGGCTGCGCCTGCGTGCCGGTCCCCCCGCCGAGGAGGCCGGAGAGGTCCACCCCGGTGAAGGCGCTGATCAGCAGCACCACGACCGCGCCGAGGCCCACCACGCCGCCGCCGGCGATCGCGGCGGTGCGGCCGCCGCCGCGCCGCTGAACCTTGTTGTCCGAGACATCGGCATCGGGGTTGAACGTCATGAGCACAGTTTTCCACGGTCTGCGCCCCGGCGGGGAGGCATAGGCTCGCACTGTGCGTCGCGCCAGCGACCGAAGGGAGCCGAAGTGACCACCACGGTGACACTGACGGGTGCGGGCGGGCAGATCGGCTACGCGCTGCTGTTCCGGATTGCAGCAGGAGACATGCTCGGCCCCGACGAGAAGGTGCGGCTGCGGCTGCTCGAGATCCCGGCCGGGATCGCGGCCGCGGAGGGCGCTGCTCTCGAACTGCAGGACGGCGCCTTCGGGCTGCTCGAGCACGTGGAGGTGACCGACGACCCGGCCGTGGGCTTCGACGGCGCCGACCACGCGCTGCTCGTCGGTGCACGCCCGCGCGGCCCCGGTATGGAACGCGGCGACCTGCTCGCCGCGAACGGCTCGATCTTCGGTCCGCAGGGATCCGCGATCGCGGCGCATGCCGCTGCGGGCGTGCGCGTGACGGTGGTCGGCAATCCCGCGAACACGAACGCGCTCATCGCCGCGGCCTCCGCCGACGGCGTCCCCGCGGAGCGGTTCAGCGCGCTCACCCGGCTCGACGAGAACCGCGCCCGCGGTCAGCTCTCGGCGGCGCTCGACGCTCCGGTGGCCGACATCGCCGGCGTGACGATCTGGGGCAACCACTCCGCGACCCAGTTCCCCGATGTCGCCTTCGCGACCGTCGCCGGCCGTCCCGTGCCGGATGCCCTCGCCGCGCAGACCGGTGATGTGCGCGCATGGCTCGAGAGCACGTTCATCCCGCGGGTCGCCAAGCGCGGCGCCGAGATCATCCAGGTCCGCGGATCCTCCTCCGTGGCGTCCGCGGCGAGCGCGACGATCGACCACGTGCGCGACTGGGCGCTCGGCACCGGCGAGCGCCGCACCAGCGCCGCCGTCGTCTCGCACGGCGAGTACGGCGTGCCGGAGGGACTGATCAGCTCGTTCCCGGTGCGCGCGGTCGACGGCGAGTGGCGGATCGTCGAGGGGCTGGATCCCGACGCCTGGGCGCGCGAGCACATCGACCGCTCGGTCGCCGAACTCGTCGAGGAGCGCGACGCCGTCCGGGCACTCGGCCTGATCTGACGCGCGACCGTCAGATCGTGGCGGCGTCGATCACGAAGCGGAACTTCACGTCGCTCGCGAGCACGCGCGCGTAGGCGGCGTTGATGCCCACGGCGTCGATGAGCTCGATCTCGGCGGCGATGCCGTGCTCGGCGCAGAAGTCGAGCATCTCCTGGGTCTCCCTGATCCCGCCGATCGACGACCCGGCGAGCGAGCGGCGACCGCCCAGCAGCAGACCCGCGCGGAACGACATGGGCTCCGGCGGCGCGCCGACGCTGACCATGGTGCCGTTCGTGTCGAGCAGGTTCAGGTACGCGTCCAGGGGCAGCGGGGCGCTGACTGTGTTCAGGATCACGTCGAAGGAGCGCTTGTTCGCGGAGAACGTCTCCGGATCCGAGGTGGCGAGGTAGTGGTCGGCGCCGAGCCGGATCCCCTCGTCCTTCTTGCGCAGCGACTGCGAGAGCACGGTGACCTCGGCCCCCAAGGCGTGCGCGATCTGCACGGCCATGTGCCCGAGCCCGCCGAGCCCGACGACCGCGACGCGCGTGCCGGGGCCGACGTTCCAGTGCCGCAGCGGCGAGTAGGTCGTGATGCCGGCGCAGAGCAGCGGCGCTGCGCGATCGAGCGGGATCGCGTCGGGGATCCGCAGCACGAACGCCTCGGTGACGACGACCTGGCGCGAATAGCCGCCCTGGGTGATCGTGCCGTCGCGGTCGGTCGCGCCGTAGGTGCCGATCGCCCCGCCCCTGCAGTACTGCTCCTCGCTGCGCAGGCAGGCGTCGCATTCGCCGCAGGAGTTCACCAGGCAGCCGACGCCCACCCGGTCGCCGACGGCGAAGCGCGTGACGTCGGATCCGACGGCAGAGACCGTTCCGGCGATCTCGTGACCCGGGGCGAGCGGGTAGTGCTGCGGACCCCAGTCGCCCTGCACCGTGTGGATGTCGGAGTGGCAGATGCCCGCGTAGGCGATGTCGATCACGACGTCGAACGGTCCGGGCTCGCGACGCTCGATCGTGGTCGGGACGAGGGGCGCACCCTCACTCGGTGCGGCGTAGGCGGCGACGACGGGCATGGCGCTCCTCAGGGCTCCGGGGGTGGGACAGTGCGAGCGTACTCCGCCCGGTGATGGCGCAGCTCCATCAGCCCCTCCCGGGACGCCGATGTCCGTGGAAGAAGGCACAATAGAGGCGGAGGCGGATGACATGGAAGCGACCACGCACGCGCACGGCGACGCGGACGGCACCACGGGTGCGCCGCTCGACGCCGCCCTCACCAGCCCGCTGCATCTTCCGCACGCGGCCGCGGAGTGCCCCAAGTGCTTCACCGAGCTGCAGCAGAACCGGAACTGGTGGTCGGCCAAGCCCGACGGATCCCGCCTCGTCGGGCTCGTCGTCGCCCGCGACGGCATGCCCTCGGTCGTGCAGCAGCGCGACGACCTCACTCGGTTCGGCGTGCCGATCGAAGGCTTCCGCCACCCCGCGCCCGACATCCTGGAGAGCTGGACCGATCGCATCGGTCGTCTCATCGACACGCTCCACCCCGGCGACGTGCTGGTGGTCGCGAACATCCATGCCCTCGGCCGCGACATCGACGAAGAGACGCGGACGGTCGCCGCGCTGCGTCGTCACGGCGTGATGGTGAAGGTGCTCAGCCACGACGCGCGCCACCTGGCGGACGCCGGCCGCTGACTTTCTGCACGGGAGCCGGTCCGACGCCGGCGGCGAACTACTCCCGCCGGTCAGCCTGGCGTCCCGCGATTCCAGCCTGGTTTCTGGATGAGGCGCTCATTCTGCTCGCGCCGACGACACTGCTCGGCAAAGCGTGCTGCCTCTTTCGGATCGGCGAGCAGGCCCTCGTACTCGACACGGGACAAAGCGTAGAACTCCTCATAGTCGACCAGACCGTTGCTTACCGGGATCGACATGAAGCGCTGGCCAGTGTCTTCGACCCGCCCCAGCGAGCACCGGTCCTCGTGACATCGAGTCGCGCCCGGAAGAGCTGCGCCTGTTCCTCGAAGAAGCGGCAGG
>JAITLM010000089.1 GCA_031277885.1 Microbacterium sp. | reverse complement strand
CGAGTCCCGGCGCTCCCACCTGGCGCTCCAGCCCCGGTGCTCCCGCCCGGGCGCCCCACTTCAGAGTCGTCCCCGTCAGCGGACCCTATGGCGTGCGCTCGTGGGGACGACCCGAGTTTGTGGTGCGCCCGTGTTTCGGGTCGTCCCTGTGAGCGGATCCTATGGCGTGCGTTCGTGGGGACGACTCGGGTCGTGCGCGGCCGCATCCCGACGACGCCCCGAAGAGCGGGTCAGGCAGCGCGGGGGACGCCGAGCAGTCGTAGATCGCGGGCGATGGACCCCGGGTCGTCCCGGAGCTCCCGGGCGGTGCAGCGGATCTGCACGCGGTCGTGCGCGGCGAGCGCCCGCTGGCGCGCGAGGTCGTCCTCCCAGTGCTCGATTTCCATGTGGAACGCCCCGTCGACCTCGAGCACCAGGGTTCGCCCATCGGGCAGCAGCCATTCGCAGTCGGTGAACCGGATCCGATCACGCGAATCCCGACGTCTGGTCTGCTGCTGTGGCGCTCGCAGACCGTAATCGCGACACATCCGCAGCACGTCGAGTTCCGCTACGGACTGGGATCCTTCTGCGATCTCGCCGAGTGTCTGGCGGAACATCGGTGCCCAGCGCAGAGGGCGCATCCGATCCACCCATTCGCGCAGCAGCCCCGGCGTCGTGAGGCCCTGCTGCACCGCTGCCGCCACCACTCCCTCTGCCGTGCGCGTCGAGGGCTGGTACGCCGCGAAGTGCAGCACAGCCGGTTCGAGCCGGCAGACGGGCAGATCGAGGTCGGCTCGTCTCATCGTCTCAGCGGCCGTCGGGTCTCGACGAAGCGGATCCCTCGAGCGGCGGTCCCAGTTCGCGACCTTGCGGGACCAGCACGGTGATCTCATCGCGATGCCAGTTGCGCAGCCCGCCGATCTCCGCCGCCGTCAGGTCGCCGACCATCGCGGCGCCACCCGCGTGCAGGACGCCGAGGCGCATGAGCTGCGCTCGGGTGAGTTCGCCGGTCGTCGTGCCGATCACGAGCGACGATCGTGCGACCCACCGATCCGTCGAGATCCGATGCCGGATCATGCCTCTCGTCACCCCGAGCGCGTGCAACTGCGCCCGGGTGATCAGCCCCTGTTGTGCGTGTGCGATGTCGCGCCATCCCATGCCACGCAAGCGTGCCGCATGGAGGCGAGGCGATGCGGAAACTATCCACAACCACCGAGTCGTCCCCGCCAGCGGGGTCTATGGCGTGCGCTGGTGGGGACGACTCGAGAAAAGCAGGGTCAGTGCATCGCGGGGGCGGAGCCCTCGGGGGAGCCCGCCTCGTCGGAGTCGTCCTCGGGCTTGCGGATGACGAAGGCGCCGAGGATCGTCACGGTCGCGATGACCGCGCCGATCACGAAGGTGCTGCGCGATCCGGCCGCGACGGCGTCGGGCACCTCGGTGCCGCCGTTCGCGTTCACGATGAGCGTGAACACCGCGATCATCACCGCGATGCCGGCCGCACCCGCCACCTGCTGCACGGTGCCGATGACC
This sequence comes from Microbacterium sp., assembly GCA_031277885.1. Lineage (GTDB taxonomy): Bacteria > Actinomycetota > Actinomycetes > Actinomycetales > Microbacteriaceae > Microbacterium. The sequence goes on along the minus strand of JAITLM010000089.1, from coordinate 7,400 downwards.
GCGCTGCCGTAGGAGTAGAACTTCGGCTTGAGCGATGCCAGCGACGCGGTGAACAGCGGCGTGAACGACAGGGCCAGCCCGATCGACAGCAGCGTCTGCGCGACGAGCACGATCCACACCGGGGTGGTCGTGGCGAGGGTCGTGTAGAACCACAGCGACGCGGCGGTGAGGATCGAGCCCGGGATCAGCAGGATCTTCGTGCCCCGGGAGTCGTAGATCCGCCCGATCACCGGGCCGAGCAGGCCCATCGCGAGCGCACCGGGCAGCAGCACGAGGCCCGCTTCGGTGGTCTCCAGCCCGAGCGCCTTCTGCAGGAACAGCGGGATCACCGTGAGCGTCCCGAAGAACGCGAGCGACAGCAAGAACATCTGCACCATCGAGAGGGTGAAGTCGCGCGACGCGAACACGCGAAGGTCGAGCAGCGCGTCATCCTTGCGCTGCAGGACCACCTGCCGCCAGAGGAACGCGACGAGGCCCACGACGCCCACGATCAGCGAGATCACCAGGGGAGCGGCGGTTCCGCCGCCGCCGGCGAGGGCGCCGATCTGGCTGAGGCCGAACACGAGGCCACCGAAGCCGAACGCGCTCAGCACGATCGAGAGGACGTCGAGCGGTGCGTCGGTGCGCTCGCCGACGTTCGTCAGGAAGCGCCAGCCGATCACCATCGCGACCAGTGCGATCGGCAGCACGACCACGAAGATCGCGCGCCAGCTGAAGTGATCGAGCAGGAAGCCCGACAGCGTGGGGCCGATCGCGGGTGCGAGCGAGATGACGATGCTGACGCGCCCCATCATCCGGCCGCGGCTCGCCGCGGGGACCAGGTTCATGAGCGTCGTCATGAGCAGCGGCATCATGATCGCGGTGCCGGAGGCCTGCACGACGCGGGCGATGAGCAGCACCGTGAAGCCGGGCGCGAGCGCGGCGATGAGCGTTCCCGCGGAGAACAGGGCGAGGGCGCCGAGGAACATCTGCCGGGTCGTGAAGCGCTGCAGCAGGAAGCCGGTCGTGGGGATCACGACGGCCATGGTCAGCATGAACGCGCTCGTCACCCACTGCGCGGCGAGGGGCGTGATCTTGAGATCGTCGATGAGGTGCGGGATCGCCATGCTCATCGTCGTCTCGTTGAGGATCGCGACGAAGGCGGCGGCGAGAAGCACCCAGATGACCGCCATATCTCGGCGGGGGATGAGAGAGGATCCTGCGCTCGTGGGCACGGAATCGGTGTGTGTGGCGGACATGCGCTCCTCCGGGAATGCGTTTCGAGGGGGAAGCTGCGCGGAACGGCGAGCGACTCCCAGGCTAACCACAGGGTCGGACATTCCATTCCCGGATCGGATCCGCGGCCGCCCCGCTGCCGTGAGCAGCGCGCTGCGGCGCCCGTTGCGCCCTGAGCGGACGCGTCCGGCGGGTGCGCCGCGACGTCCGTGCACGGACATACGCTTACCCCGAAGCAGAGAACGGCAGGTGCCGACGGCGAGGGCGACCGGCGGCGGGCAGGGGTGTGGGCGGATGAGCATGATGGCCAGGATGGGCGGCGTGCGCGGCGGCCGCCCCGTCGACGAGGCGGCGCAGCGCAAGCAGAACGCGGACGCGCCCCGCATCCCCGACCTCGGGCGCAGAGTCGTGGGGCTGTTCCGGCCCTACCGGAACCGGATCCTGATGACGGTCCTGCTCGTGATCGTCGGCGCCGCGCTCGGCGTCATCCCCCCGCTCCTGGTGCAGAAGGTCTTCGACGACGCGCTGTTCCCGCACGGCGGGGGAGGACCCCAGCTCGGGCTGCTGGTGGTCCTGGTCGTCTCGATGATCGGCCTGTACCTGCTCTCGTCCGGGCTGGGCGTCGTGCAGACCTGGCTCACCTCGACCGTCGGCAACAGCGTCACGGGCGACCTGCGCGTGCGGCTGTTCGAGCACCTGCAGTCGATGGAGCTGGGGTTCTTCACCCGCACGAAGACCGGCGTCATCCAATCCCGCCTGCAGAACGACGTGGGCGGCGTCTCGGGCGTGCTCACGAGCACGGTCACGAGCATCCTCGGCAACACCGTCACGGTGATCGCCTCGCTCGTCGCGATGATCCTGCTGGACTGGCGGCTGACCATCATCGCCGTGTGCGTCATGCCGATCCTGGTGCTCGTGCAGCGCAGGGTCGGGCAGGTGCGCGCGCGGATCGCCGGCCAGACGCAGGAGTCGCTCTCCGAGCTCACCGCGATCACGCAGGAGACGCTGAGCGTCTCGGGGATCCTGCTCTCGAAGTCGTTCAACCGTCAGCGCTCCGAGTCGGCGCGCTATCAGGCGCAGAACCGCACCCAGATCCGCCTGCAGGTGCGCACCGCGATGAGCGGGCAGGGCTTCTTCGCCGTGGTGTCCGTGCTGATGTCGAGCGTCCCGGCGATCATCTACCTCGTCGCGGGATTCCTCGTCGCCGGCGGCACAGGGACGATCACGGCCGGAGCGATCGTGGCGTTCACGACCGTGCAGGCGCGCCTGCTCATGCCGCTGATCGGGCTCATGCGGGTCGCGCTCGACGTGCAGACCTCGCAGGCCCTGTTCGCGCGGATCTTCGAGTACCTGGACCTGGTGCCGCAGATCCAGGACGCACCGGATGCGCAGCCGGCGACGGCGGCGCCGGGGCCTCGCGGGCGGCTCGAATTCCGCGACGTGCGGTTCCGCTACCCCGATGCGTCCTCCGCCGCGCGCGACACCCTGCAGGGCATCTCGTTCACGGCCGAGCCGGGCCAGCACGTGGCCTTCGTCGGACCGTCCGGTGCGGGCAAGACGACGATCCTCTACCTCGCGCCGCGCCTCTACGAGGCGTCGGAGGGGGCGGTGCTCTTCGACGGCGCCGACGTGCGAGACCTCACGCAGGAGTCGATCATCGACGAGATCGGGATCGTGTCGCAGGAGACCTACCTGTTCCACGCCACGATCCGGGAGAACCTCGTTTACTCCAAGCCCGACGCGACCGACGAGGAGCTCGTGGCGGCGTGCACCGCCGCGAACATCCACCACGTGATCGCCGGCTTCGAGGACGGCTACGACACCGTCGTGGGGGAGCGCGGCTACCGGCTCTCCGGCGGTGAGAAGCAGCGCATCGCGATCGCGCGGGTGCTGCTCAAGGATCCGCCCGTGCTGTTGCTGGACGAGGCGACGTCCGCGCTCGACACGGTCTCCGAGCGCGTGGTGCAGGAGGCGCTGGACGAGGCCGCGAAGGGCCGAACCACGCTCACGATCGCGCACCGGCTGTCCACGGTGATCGGCGCGGACGTCATCCACGTGGTCCAGGAGGGCCGGATCGTCGAGTCGGGCACGCACGCCGAGCTGCTCGCGCAGGGCGGCCTCTACGCCGACCTCGCCGCGCAGCAGGTGGCCGCGGCCCGGATCGACGACGACATCCGCTCGGCCTGATCGTCGGAGAGCCGGGCGCGAAGGCGCCCGGCTCCGGCCCCGAGAGCAGGAACCCGAGCGCTCAGTGCGCGCTCAGCCCGCCGTCGACGAACAGCGAGTGCCCCGTGACATAGGCGGATCCGGCGCCGGCGAGGAACACCGCGGCGCCGGCGAAGTCGGAGGGCAGCCCGTTGCGGCCGATCATCGTGCGGGCGGCGAGCGCCGCGATCTGCTGCGGATCCTCCTGCAGGCGGGCGTTGAGCGGCGTCAGCACGAAGCCGGGCACGAGGGTGTTGCTGGTGACGCCGGAACCGCCCCACGCCTCCGCCTCGGAGCGCATCAGGGACTCGATCGCGCCCTTCGACACCCCGTAGATCCCGCTGCCGACGAACGCGCGGTGCGCCTGCTGCGAGCTGATGTGGATGAGGCGGCCGTAGCCGCGCTCCGCCATGCCGGTCGCGTACCGCTGCCCGAGCAGGAACGGGGCGAGCGTGTTCACGGTCATCGTGGCGTCCCAGTCGGCCTCGGTGATGTCGGCGAAGGCGGGCCGGATGTTGATGCCCGCGGAGTTCACGAGGATGTCGGGCTCGCCGAAGGACTGGGCCGCCGCCTCGCCGACCGCGCGGATCCCGTCCCGGGTGCCGAGGTCGCCGACCACGCCGGCGACGCGGCAGCCCGCGTCCGTGAGCTCGCGCACGGTCTCGTCGATCCGCTCGGCGCCGCGGGCGACGATCACCGTCGCGGCTCCGGCCCGGGCGAGGGCGGTCGCGATGCCGCGGCCGATGCCGGAGCTGCCGCCGGTGACCACGGCGGTGCGGCCATCGAGGGAGAACAGTCCGGAGAGATAGTCGTTCATGCTGGTCCTGATTCTGGGCGGCTCGACGCGCGCGGGCACGCCTGCCGTCCTGGCAGTGGCCGCGGCTACCAGTGCAGCGCGGCGGCGAGGGTGGGATCCACGCGGGCGTCGGCGAACTCGGGGAGTGCCTCGAGCTCTTCGAGGAACACTCGGACCGCCGCGGGATACGCGGGGTCGGGGTGGGTACCGGCGATCTCCTGGAGCGGCGGCACGTCCATCGCGAGGATGAGGTCGAGCCTAGCGGCCACGGCGGCGCGCGCGCCCGCCCGATGCAGCACGTCGATGCCGTCGCGGAGCGCCGCGAGATAGTCGCGCAGCACGCGGAGGCGGTGCTTGCCCTGCGTGATCGAGGTGCCGTTCTCGCGCAGCCGCCACCTCACCACCACGTCGGGGATGACGTCGAAGGCGCGGGCCGTCGTGTACATCCGCTGCGCCACGATCTGATCCTCGTAGGCCACCCCCTCTGGGAACCGCAGGTCGTGCCAGAACGCCGTGCGACTGACCTTCGACCACGCCACGATGTTCGCCGACGCGGCCGGGTGCGCGAAGATCGTGGTCCCGAGGCGTTCCGGATCCGTCGCCGCGGCGACCCACGGCTGCACCCGTCCGGCCGCGTAACCCCGCCCGTCCCAGCGCGAGCGCACGTAGGCACCGGTCACGAAGTCGCTGCCGGTCGCGGAGAGGGTGCCGGTCATCCGCTCAAGGGCGGTCGGGGTGAGCTCGTCGTCGCCGTCGAGGAAGCCGAGGTACTCGGTGTCGACGAGGTCGAGGGCCGCATTGCGGGCGGCGCCGAGACCCCGCGAACGTTCGTGACGTAGGAGCGTGAACCGCGGATCCTCGTGCGTCGCGTCCTCGAAGATCCGACCGGTGTCGTCCCGGGAGCCGTCGTCGACGAGGATCGCACGCCACGAGGTCTCGGTCTGCGCACGCAGCGAATCGAGGGCGGCTGGGGCGAAATCTGCGATGTCGCGGCCGGGCACGATCACGGTCACGAGCGGAGCGGGCACCTCGCCAGTCTAGGAGCGCACGGCGGCCACGGCCTCGGAGACGAGTGCCGCGAGTCGATCGGGACCGTCGCCGGGCAGACCAGCGCGGCCGAGCGTGAAGCGCACCGCGGTCTGCGCGACGACGGGATCGATGCCGCAGGCCAGCAGCACATGCGAGGGCTCGTCGCTGCCGGCCGCGCACGCCGACCCGCTCGATGACACCACGCCGCGCCGCTCCAGTTCGAGCAGCACCGCCTCGCCGGAGACCTCGGCGAACGTGAAGCTCGCCGTACCGGGCAGCCTTCGCTCCGGGTCTCCGGTGAGACGGGCCGAGGGCACCGCCGCGAGCACGCCCGCGATGAGCCGCGCGGACTGCGCGCCGACGCGCGCCGCGGCCTCGGCGCGTTCGCCCTCGGCCAGCTCGAGCGCCGTGGCGAGGGCCACCGCACCCGCCACGTTCTCGGTGCCGGAGCGTCGTCCGCGCTCCTGGCCTCCGCCGTGGACCAGGGGCTCGAGCGGCACGCGTCCGCGCACCGCGAGCGCGCCGATGCCCTTGGGGGCGCCCAGCTTGTGGCCGGCGATCGCGATCGAATCGGCGCCGAGGCCCGACAGCGGCAGCCAGCCCGCGGACTGCACGGCGTCCACATGCAGCGGGATGCCGCGCGCCGCCGCCGCGGCGGCGATGCCCGCGACGTCCTGGATCGTGCCGATCTCGTTGTTCGCATGCCCGACCGCGACCAGGGCCGTGTCGTCGCGGATCGCGGCGGCGACCGCGGTGGGATCCACCCGTCCTCGGCCGTCGACGGGAACCAGGGTCGCCTCCACGCCGTGGAAGCGCGCGAGGTACGCGACCGATTCCAGGATCGACTCGTGCTCGATCGGCGTCGTGATCAGATGCCGCCCGCCCCGGGCGCCCCTCGTCTCGTCGCTGCGCTCCTCGCTCGGGAACCGCGCCGCCAGCACGATGCCCTTGACCGCGAGGTTGTTCGCCTCGGTGCCCCCGGCCGTGAAGACCACGTCTCCGGTGCGCATCCCGAGCACGCGGGCCACCCGGGCTCGGGCGTCCTCCAGCGCCGCGCTCGCCGCCTCGCCCACCGTGTGGTGGCTGGACGGGTTCCCGAACGTCCGAGTCAGGAACGGGGCCATCGCCTCGAGCACCTCGGGCCGCACCGGCGAGGTCGCCGCGTGATCGAGGTAGAGCGGACCGGCCATCTCAGTCGATCCGCGGTCCGGCGTCGATCCGCACATCGAGTCCGAGGTCGAGGGCGCGCGCGGAATGGGTGAGGGCGCCCACCGAGATCACGTCGACCCCGGTGCCCGCGATCGCGCGCACGGTGTCGAGGTTCACGCCGCCCGAGGCCTCCGCGGTCGCGCGGCCGTCGATCAGCGCGACGCCCGCGCGCAGATCCTCGAGGGAGAAGTTGTCCAGCAGCACGGTGTGCGCGCCGCCCTCCAGGACCGCAGGGATCTGGTCGAGGCGGTCGACCTCCACCACGACGTGCGCGGTGTGCGGCAGCGTCGCAATCGCCTCGCGCAGCGCGGTGGCGAGGTCGCGTCCGCCGCTGCTCAGCACCGCGAGGTGGTTGTCCTTGGCCATCACCGCGTCCGACAGGGAGAACCGGTGGTTCCGTCCGCCGCCGGCGAGCACGGCATGCCGCTCGAACGCGCGCAGGCCGGGGGTGGTCTTGCGGGTGTCCACGATGCGCACCTGCTTGCCGTCGGGACCAGCGCCATCGACCGCGGCGACGTAGGCCGCGGTCAGCGTGGCGATGCCGCTGAGGCGCTGTGTGAAGTTCAGCGCCACGCGCTCGGCCGTGAGCAGGCTGCGCGCGGATCCGGTGACCGTCGCGAGCACATCGCCGGCCGCGAAGGCGTCCCCGTCTGCGACGTGCAGGTCGACGACGGTCGCCGGATCCGTGAGTGTGAACGCCGCGGCGAAGACGTCGCCGCCGGCCAGCACACCGGGTTCGCGTGCGACGAGATCGGCGGTCGCCGTCGCGTCGGCGGGCAGGAGAGCCGTGCTCGTCAGGTCGCCCCACGGGGCGTCCTCTTCGAGGGCGGCGCCGACGACGCGGGTGAGGAGAGCGGGGGTGAGCATCAGACTCCGATCAGGGCGGGGGTCGGATCCGTGACGGGAACCGGAGGAGAGGAGGCGAGGATGTGGTGGGCACCCACCG
>JAITLM010000119.1 GCA_031277885.1 Microbacterium sp. | reverse complement strand
GGAGCTACTTCTTCTTGCCCTGAGCGCGACGCTCCGCGCGGTTCGCCGGAGCCGCCTGATCGCCCTCGACGCGCTGCCCGAAGGCGCCGCGCGCGGCCGGCGCGGCCGGCTCCTCGCTCTCGGACTGGGCGCGCGCGGCGGCCTGACGGAGGCGATCCGTCGCCGCCTGCTGCACCTGGCCGCGGTCGTTGCGGACCTCGACGTCGCCCGCGTCGTTGGGTGCGGAGTACTCGAGGCGCTGATCGCCCGCCGACTCGGCGAGCCCCTTGGCCTCGACCTCGGTGATACCCTCGTCGCCGGCCTGACGCACCTCGACCTCGAGGTTGTAGAGGTAGCCGACCGACTCCTCCTTGATCTGGCCCATCATGGCCTGGAACATGGAGTAGCCCTCGCGCTGGTACTCCACCAGCGGGTCGCGCTGCGCCATCGCGCGCAGGCCGATGCCGTCCTTGAGGTAGTCCATCTCGTAGAGGTGGTCGCGCCAGCGACGGTCCAGCACCTGCAGCACCACGCGGCGCTCCAGCTCGCGCGTCGCGGCGTCTCCGAGCGACGTCTCGCGCGTCTCGTAGGCGACCATGGCGTCCGAGACGAGCTCGCGCTTGAGGCCCTCCGCCGTGATCCCGCCCTTGCGTCCGCCGGCCTCGGCGACCACCTCGTCGATCGTGACGTCGACCGGGTAGAGCGTCTTGAGCTCGGTCCACAGGCTGTCGAAGTCCCAGCTCTCGGTGTGTCCCTCTGCGGTGTGGTCGTCGACGACGGCGCCGATCGCGTCCTCCACGAAGTGCTTCACCCGGTCGGCGATGTCGTCGCCCTCCAGGATGTGGCGGCGGTCCGTGTAGATCGCCTCGCGCTGACGGTTGAGGACGTCGTCGTACTTGAGGACGTTCTTGCGCATCTCGGCGTTGCGCGCCTCGACCTGGCTCTGCGCGCTGCGGATCGCGCGGGTCACGAGGCCGGACTCGATCGGCATGTCCTCGGGGAAGTTCGTGCGGGCGAGGATCGCCTCGGCGGCGCCCTGCTGGAAGAGCCGCATGAGGTCGTCGGTGAGGCTCAGGTAGAACCGGCTCTCGCCGGGGTCGCCCTGACGACCAGAACGACCGCGCAGCTGGTTGTCGATGCGGCGCGACTCGTGGCGCTCGGTGCCGAGCACGTAGAGGCCGCCGGCGTCGACGACCTTGGCGCCCTCGGTCGCGACCTTCTCCTTCATCGCCTCATAGGTCTCATCCCACGCGGCCTCGTACTCGTCCGGCGTCTCCACCGGATCCAGGCCCTTGGCCTTGAGGTCCTGCACGGCGAGGAATTCGGCGTTGCCGCCGAGCATGATGTCGGTGCCGCGGCCGGCCATGTTGGTGGCCACGGTGACTGCGCCCAGGCGCCCTGCGCGGGCGACGATCTCGGCCTCGCGGGCGTGGTTCTTGGCGTTCAGGACCTCGTGCTTGATGCCCTTCTTGCTCAGCAGCCGGGAAAGGTACTCGCTCTTCTCGACGCTGACGGTGCCGACCAGCACCGGCTGCCCGTTCTCGTGGCGCACCGCGATGTCCTCGACAACCTGCGCGAACTTGGCCGTCTCGTTCTTGTAGACGAGGTCGGCCTTGTCCTGGCGGATCATCGGCCGGTTGGTCGGGATCGGCACGACGCCGAGCTTGTACGTGGACATGAACTCCGCGGCCTCGGTATCGGCCGTTCCGGTCATGCCGGCGAGCTTGTCGTACAGGCGGAAGTAGTTCTGCAGCGTGACGGTGGCGAGGGTCTGGTTCTCGGCCTTGACCGGAACGGCCTCCTTGGCCTCGATCGCCTGGTGGATGCCTTCGTTGTAGCGGCGCCCGACCAGGATGCGCCCGGTGTGCTCGTCGACGATCATGACCTCGTCGTTCATCACGACGTAGTCGGTGTCGCGCTTGAACAGCGCGAGCGCCTTGATCGAGTTGTTCAGGAACGAGATCAGCGGGGTGTTCGCCGACTCGTACAGGTTGTCGATGCCGAGGTAGTCCTCGACCTTCTCGATGCCGGGCTCGAGCACGCCGACGGTGCGCTTCTTCTCGTCGACCTCGTAGTCCTCGCCCGCCTCGAGCGTGCGGGCGATCTTTGCGAACTCGGCGAACCAGCGGTTCGCCTCGCCCGACGACGGGCCGGAGATGATCAGCGGCGTGCGCGCCTCGTCGATGAGGATCGAGTCGACCTCGTCGACGATCACGAAGAAGTGCTCGCGCTGGACGAGGTCCTCCTTGCGCCACGCCATGTTGTCGCGCAGGTAGTCGAAGCCGAACTCGTTGTTCGTGCCGTAGGTGATGTCGGCGTTGTACTGCTCACGGCGCACCTCGGGCGTCTGCCCCGAGACGATCACGCCGGTGGTCATGCCGAGGGCGCGGTAGACGCGGCCCATGAGCTCGGACTGGTAGGTCGCGAGGAAGTCGTTCACGGTGATGACGTGCACGCCCTGTCCGGCGATCGCGTTGAGGTAGGACGGAAAGGTCGCGACGAGGGTCTTGCCCTCACCGGTCTTCATCTCGGCGATGTTCCCCTCGTGCAGGGCCGCGCCGCCCATGATCTGCACGTCGTACGCGCGCATGCCCAGGGTGCGCTTCGCGGCCTCGCGGACGGCGGCGAACGCCTCCGGCATCAGCTGGTCGAGGGTCTCGCCCTTCTCGAACCGCGCGCGCAGCTCGACGGTCTCGTTGCGGAGGTCCTCGTCACTGAGCTTCGCGAAGTCGTCCTCGAGCGCGTTCACGGCCTTGACGACGCCGTTCAGGCGGCGCAGGATCCGTCCCTCACCCGCGCGCAGCAGCTTCTCAAGAGGATTCGCCACGGATTCCATCTCCCTATGGGTCTGACCCGCGCGCGACGCGCGCACGGCATACGGACCCATGTTACCGGGCCGTGACCTGTCGATCCCCTGCACCCGGCCCGTGGATCGGATCCGAGCCGGCCCACGGCGTTGCAGGCGACGACACACCCCGCGACGGACACAGACAGATGTTTCCGGGTATGCATATACTCGGAAACAGATTCCGGGAAAGGAAATACCGATGTCCGTTCGCCAGAGCCTCCTCGCCATCCTCGACCAGGGTCCCTGCTACGGGTACCAGCTGCGCGCCGAGTTCGATCGCCGCACCGGCTCGACCTGGCCGCTCAACGTCGGCCAGATCTACAACACCCTCGAGCGCCTGGAGCGCGACGGTCTCGTCGAGCGCGGCGAGGCCGACGAGCAGGGACACGTGTACTGGGCGATCACGCCGGCCGGATCCGTCGAGGTCGCCGGGTGGCTCTCCTCCCCCGTCGAGCGCGGCACGGGCACCCGCGACGAGCTCGCCATCAAGCTCGCGGTCGCCGCGACCCTGCCCGGCGTCGACGTGACGGCCGTCATCCAGTCGCAGCGCAGGGCCTCCCTGGCGCAGCTGCAGGAGCTGCAGCGCACGAAGTACGCCGGCGCCCAGCCGGACAGCCCGCAGGAACTGGCCTGGACGCTCGTGATCGACAGCATGATCTTCCAGGCGGAGGCGGAGGTGCGCTGGCTCGATCACACCGAGCAGCGCCTCGCGCAGCACCCGCGGCATGCACTGGAGCTCGAGCTCTCCACCGAGCACCCGAAGCGCGGGAGGCCCTCCCGAACGCCGGCATTCTGATCGCCCAGGGCGTAGCGGATCCACAGCCCGCGCACGGTCCGGGACCATAGGATCGGCGCATGGCCGGATTCTGGGGCAGACGCAAACGTGAACAGGAAGAGCTGCAGGCGCAGGACGCGGATCTCGCGCGGCGCGCCGAGCAGGCGATCGTCGCCGCCGACGAGCGGATCCGCACCTCCTCCGATGAGCTCGCCTTCGCCACGGCCGAACTCGGCGACGAGATGACCGCGGACTTCCACTCCGCGCTGGAAGCGGTGCGCTCGCACATGGGCGAGGCGTTCCAGCTGCATCAGCTGAACCACGACGAGATCCCGGACACCCCCGAAGAGCTCCGCACCCGCAACGCCCGCATCGTGCAGCTGTGCCAGTGGGCCGAGGACCTGATCGACGAGAAGTCCGCCGCGATCGCCGACGCCGTCGCCCGGGTGCGCAATGCGCCGCAGGTCGTCGCCAAGGTGCGCGCGGACGCCGCCGCGCTGGAGGGCAGGGTTCCGCAGGCGCAGGCGTCCATGGATCGTCTCGCCACGCGCTACTCCGACACGGCGATGCAGCGCGTGGCGAAGAGCGCCGAGGAGGCCGCCCAGCTCGTCGTGTTCGCGAACCACGGCGCCGACGTGTTCGAGCGTCGCCGCGACGCCGGTCGCAACCAAGAGGCCGTGCTCGCGCTCGAGACGGCGACCGAAGCCACGCGCCGGGCGTCCGCGCTCCTCGACGCCGTGGACGACTTCGAGATCGAGGCGCTGCGGGCCGAGTCCACGCTCGCGGAGGTCGTCGCCGACTCGCGCGGCGATCTGGCCGCCCTGCCGATGGCGCCCGATGCCCCGGCCGTCGCCGCCGCGGCCACCGAGCTGCAGCGCGCGCTGAACGCCCTCGCACCCGCCGGGAGCCGCAGCGACCCGTTCGGCGAGCTCACCCGTCTGCGTGCCGCCAACACCGCGTTGGACGCCGCGATCGCTGCCGCGCGCTATCGCGCGGAGCACCCGCTGCCCACGATCGACACCGTGCAGCATGCGCTGGACGACGCGGACCGGCAACTCGGCGTCGCCCGAGGCCTCATCGAGGGCCACCGCGGCTGGATCGGCGCCGACGCCCGCACCCGCCTCGCCGAGGCCGAGCGGCTCCGCGTGGACGTGCCGGGGATGCTCCCCGCAGAGGAGACCCGCGAGCAGGCGCTCAGCACCGCGCGTCGCGTCGCCCAGCTCGCCGCGGAGGCCCTCCAGCTCGCCCAGCACGACATCGATCGCTCCCGCCCCGACCAGGGCTGGGGCGGCGGCGGCGGGAACGGGTGGGGCGGCGGGAACGGCTGGGGCGGCGGGAACGGCTGGGGCGGCGGCGGCCGCGGCTCCGGCGGCGGAGACGTCGTGACCGGCGTGCTCGGCGGCCTCGTCATCGGCGACCTCCTGGGCGCCATCTTCGCCTGACCCTCTTCGGCCCCACTTATCTTCGAGTCGTCCCTGTGAGCGCGCCCTATGGCGTGCGCTCACGGGGACGACTCAGTTCTGCGGAGGTCGCCGCGGACAGTGCTGCGCCCCGGTCCTCCGGGACCGGGGCGCAGCCTCGTCTGTCCGGAGCGCGTCAGCCGACGAGCTCCTCGGCGGGGGCTGCCTGGGTGGTGAGCGAGATCACGCCGTAGTCCCAGCCCTTGCGGCGGTACACGACGCTGGGGTGGTCGCTGCGCGCATCCACGAACAGGAAGAAGTCGTGGCCGACCAGCCCCATGCGGTCCA
>JAITLM010000051.1 GCA_031277885.1 Microbacterium sp. | reverse complement strand
AAGGCGACGATCTCGCCCTGCTCGGCGGTGAGGTCGACGCCGCGCAGGACAGGGGTGCCGCGGTACTGCTTGGTGAGTCCTGCGACTTCGATGGCCGTGGTCATCGCCGTTCCCTTCTGTATGGATGGATCTCCGTATGGATGAATCCGTCTGGACGATTCTGTGTATAGGTGAAACTGTTTATGACAGTAACACACTGTTTACGTAGTAAACAGTCCTATCCTGGAGTCATGACCGAAGAGTCCGAACCGGCCGACCTTCCCGACCTGCCTCGCGGCATCGCGCTGGCATGGGGCATGGCGGCGAGCCCCCAGCGCGGGCCGAAGCGCGAGATGAGCGTCGAGCGCATCGTCGAAGCGGCGGTCGCGCTCGCCGACGGCGAAGGGCTCGGTGCCGTGTCGATGGCGGCCGTCGCGAAGACGCTCGGCTTCACGCCGATGTCGCTCTACCGCTATGTCACGGCGAAGGACGACCTCCTGCTGCTCATGCAGGAGGAGGCCTCAGGACTCCCACCGCTTCCCGAGTCAGGTGCGCCGGAACGCGGCTGGCGGGCGGAGGCGGAGCGGCTGTATCGCGCGCATCTGGACGTGTACCTCCGGCACCCCTGGCTGCTGAGCCTGCCGATCAGCGGCACCCCGGTCACGCCGGGGACCGCGGCGTGGATGGATGCGTACCTCGCGGCCTTCGCCGACACCCCGCTCGACCAGGACGACCGGATGGGCGCGATGCTCGCGATCATGGGGCAGTCCCGGTGGTTCGGCACGGTGGCCGCCGGCTATGCGGAGGCCGCCAGGGCGAGCGGGCTGACGCTCGAACAGGTCGGCGCCCAGGAGGCCGCGCTGTTCCGGGCGCTGATCGACCCGGACGCGTATCCGCACGCGCGCGCCGCGCTCGACGAGGGCGCTCTCGGTGGGGATCGGGATCCGATGGTCTTCGGCATCGAGCGCGTCCTGGACGGCATCGCCGCCCACATCGACCGCCTCGCCGCCGCGGGGCCGCAGGAGCCCCGTACCCCTCCGGTGTTCGTGCGGGAGGATCCGGCGGTCGCCGCCGACAAGCGGGTGCGTGCGGCGGCGAAGAGCGTGCGCGAGACGGAGAAGGCGCTGCGAGCGGCGCAGAAGAACGAGCGCCAGGCGCGCAAGGACGCCGCGGAGCGCCTGGCGAAGTCCGCGACGGTCTGAGCATCCTCTGTCACAGCGTTCACATGGGTTTACACGCGTCGCCAGCAGCCCCTACAGTTATCGCATCCCGCCGTGCAGGTCGCGCGAGGGGTGAGGGGGTAGATGGGGATGCCCGAGCAGTTGCCGGACGTCAAGTTCCTGACCGTCGCCGAAGTGGCGGCGATCATGCGCGTGTCCAAGATGACCGTGTACCGGCTGGTGCACGCGGGCGAACTGCCCGCGATCCGCTTCGGCCGCAGCTATCGCGTCCCGGAATCCGCCGTCACCGCCGCGCTGCAGAAGCCGATCGCGGACGCGGGCTGAGCGCCGCCGGAACGGTGTCGGGGCGCCGGATCCGTATGCGCGTCAGCGCCGGCGGCGCCGTGCGCTAGACTGTTCCGAGGCATTTTTCCATGCCCCGATCCCGGGCGTCGTCCGAGTGCGACGCCCAGCCCCTGACTTAGTGAGGTTTCCGTGGGTTCTGTCATCAAGAAGCGCCGCAAGCGCATGGCGAAGAAGAAGCACCGCAAGCTGCTTCGCAAGACTCGCCACCAGCGCCGCAACAAGAAGTAAGCGGCTGCGCCGAGCGCGCAAGTCACTGAGCGCCCCCGATCTCACGATCGCCGGGGCGCTTCGTGCATTCCGGGGGCCTCGCGCTTCCCGGAAGGATCCAGGGCGGCGCGCCCGGGAGTCTCGCGTCTGGAAGAATCGGATCCAGGAAGACGATCACGGTCGCCCAGCTGGCCGAGCGCACCGAGACGCCTCTCATCGACGTGCGTGAGAGGAGCGAGTTCGCCTCGGGGCATGTGCCCGGAGCGGTGAACCTGCCGATGTCCGAGATCGGGGACCTGCTGCACGAGCTCCCGGACGGGGCGTTCGACGTGATCTGCCAGCTCGGCGGGCGCTCGGCGCGCGTCGTCGAGGCGCTCGAGGCGCGCGGCTACGACGCCACGAACGTCGAGGGCGGCACCGCGGAGTGGATCGCGGAGGGGCGCGCGATCGAGACGCCCGCGTCGTGATCACGCTGACCCTGATCGGCAAGCCCGACTGCCACCTGTGCGAGGTGGCGTCCGATGTGGTCGACGCCGTCGTCGCCGAGCTGCCGGATGCGCTCGCCGAGGACATGGAGATCACCGAGCTGTCGATCCTCGACGACCCCGCGCTCTACGAGAAGTACTGGGAGAAGATCCCCGTGCTCCTCATCGACGGCGAACTGCACGGCCATTGGCGGATCTCACCCGATCGGCTGCGCGACGCCCTCGCGGAGAAGGCCGGGGGTCCGGGCGAGGTCGGAGCGGCCGCCGCGGCGGCAGGCGCGTCAGCAGACGAAGATCCCGCAGACGAAGATCCCACAGGAGGAGAAGAGCGATGACGGTGCGACACGTGGTCACCTGGAAGATGGCGGCGACCGATCCGGCAGAGCGCGCCGAGCACGCCGCCGGGGTCGCCTCACGGCTGGAGGGACTCGTCGGCGTCGTGCCGTCGATCCGTGCGCTCACCACGGGCGTGAACACGCTCGCGATCGAGGGCAACTGGGACGTGACGCTGATCGCCGACTTCGACGACGCCGCAGGCCTGGACGCGTATCAGGTGCACCCGGCGCATCAGGAGGTCGTGGGCTACGTGCGCTCGGTCTCGGGTGGTCGCTCGGCCGTCGATTTCGAGGTCTGAGCCTCCGGCGAAACCGTCGGATCGGGCCTTCCGGAGCGCGTGCGGGAGTCATCGTCTCGGATCTCAGACATTCTGCCGGTCTGCGAGCGAGCGAGAACCGCGGGATTCCGCGGCGGCGGGAGCGCCGATACCGAACCGAGACAACCGTGAGCCTTCTGCCGTTACACGGCGGTAACCGCACCGTGTCAAGATAATGGGCAACCCGCACTAGGACATCAGCGTCCTCGACACAGGAGTCGAACATGCAACGTCGCTCGAAGATCGCCTTCGGACTCGCCCTCGCGGCGACCGCCGCCCTCGCCCTCGCCGGCTGCTCGACCGGGGCGGGCTCCGCCCCCACCGAGAGCGCCGGCGGAGGCACGGACTACGGCCTCATCACGGCCGGGACCCTCACGGTCTGCTCCGACATCCCCTACAAGCCGTTCGAGTACGAGGAGTCGACCGGCTCCGGCCAGTACACCGGCTTCGACGTCGATCTGCTGACCGCGATCGCGAAGAAGCTCGACCTCAAGACGCAGTTCCAGGTCACGAACTTCGACACCCTGCAGTCCGGCACGGCGCTGCTCGCCGGCCAGTGCGACATGGGCGCCTCCGCCATGACGATCACCGACGACCGCAAGAAGAACATCGACTTCTCCGACGGCTACTACGACTCGCTGCAGTCGCTGCTGGTGAAGACCTCTTCCGGCATCAAGGACATCAACGGCCTGAGCGGCAAGAACGTCGGCGTCCAGCAGGGCACGACGGGCGAGAACTACGCGAAGGAGCACGCCAAGGGCGCGAACCTGGTGCAGTTCTCCGATGACGGCGTGCTGTGGCCGGCCCTTCAGGGCGGGCAGATCGACGCGATCCTGCAGGACCTTCCGGTCAACCTGCAGCACGAGAAGGACGACCCGTCCTACAAGGTCGTCGAGACCTACAAGACCAACGAGGAGTACGGTTTCGCGTTCGCGAAGGGCAAGAACGCGACCCTGCGCGAGGCGATCAACGCGCAGCTGAAGGCGCTCAAGGACAACGGGGAGTACAAGACGATCTACGACAAGTACTTCACCGCGAAGTGACGTCGGTCTGATCGACTGAGATGGCTCTGAAGAAGCGGACCCGCACGCGGGTCTATCACTACACCGTCTACGCGGTGATCATCGCGCTCATCGCCTGGGCCGCGATCGCCACCGACTGGCCGACGGTCCTGAAGCAGTTCGCGAACCCCGAGGTCGCGATGAAGCTGCTCCCCGGCATCATCACCGTCGGACTGAAGAACACGCTGCTGTTCACGATCGAGTCGTTCGCGGGCGGTCTGATCCTCGCCGTGATCCTCGCGCTCATGAAGCTCAGCAGCGTCCCGCCGTTCCGGTGGGCGGCGACCGCGTGGATCGAGTTCTTCCGCGGAATCCCCGCGCTGATCACGATCTTCGGATTCGGGATCATGCTGCCGATCGCGATGAACGTGCGCGTCCCCGGCGGCCCCGTCGGGGCGGCGACGCTGGGACTCGTCGTGGTGTCCTCCGCCTACATGGCGGAGACGATCCGCGCCGGCATCCAGGCGGTCCCGAAGGGGCAGACGGAGGCCGCACGGTCGCTGGGCATGTCCTCCACGAGGACCATGTTCTTCATCGTGCTGCCGCAGGGCTTCCGGATCATCATCCCGCCGCTCACGAACGAGTTCGTGCTGCTGCTGAAGGACACGTCGCTGTTCTTCGTGATCGGGGCGACCCCGCTCACCTACGAGCTGACGACTTACGCCCGCAACGGCCTGTCCACCTACGCGAACGCCACGCCGATGGTGATGGCGGCCCTGCTGTACCTGATCGTGACGATTCCGCTGACGCGGCTGACAGCCTGGCTCGAGCGCCGGATGGCGAGGGAACGATGAGCACCGACCTGATCAATCTGAACGCTCCGGCGATCGACGTCCAGGGCCTCGTCAAGCACTACGGCGACAACGAGGTGCTCAAGGGCATCGACCTGACGGTGCACGCCGGCGAGGTCGTCTGCGTGATCGGCCCCTCGGGGTCGGGCAAGTCGACGCTGCTGCGCTCGGTCAACATGCTCGAGGAGCCGACGGGCGGGAAGATCGTCGTCGAGGGGATCGACATCACGGATCCTGACATCGACATCGACCGCGTCCGTGCGCGCATCGGCATGGTGTTCCAGAGCTTCAACCTGTTCCCGCACATGAGCGTGCTCGGCAACCTGACGATCGCTCAGCGTCAGGTCAAGAAGCGCGGCAAGGTCGAGGCGGAGAAGGTCGCCAAGGAGATGCTGGAGCGCGTCGGCATGGCGCACAAGGCCGACGCCTACCCCAGCCATCTCTCCGGCGGGCAGCAGCAGCGCGTCGCCATCGCGCGGTCGCTCTGCATGAACCCCGACATGATGCTCTTCGACGAGCCCACCTCGGCGCTCGACCCCGAGCTCGTGGGCGAGGTGCTGCAGGTGATGCGGACGCTCGCCGACGAGGGCATGACGATGATGGTGGTCACGCACGAGATGGGCTTCGCCCGGGAGGTCGGCTCCCGCCTGATCTTCATGGACGGCGGGCACATCCTCGAGGAGGGCGACCCCCGCGAGGTGCTCGCCAACCCGCAGCACCAGCGCACGAAGGACTTCCTCGCCCGCGTGCTGTGAGACACCCGCGCCTGAGGGGAACCCCTGAGGCCGCGGACACCGGAACGATGAGACGCGCCGGGGACTTACGAGTCCCCGGCGCGTCTCATAGCGTTCTCCGAGCCTGATCGGGGTGCGCCCACCGGTTCCACCGAGGCGGCACGGATTACCATGGGTCGTCGCCCCGTCCGGAGGCGGGAACGGAGCACGCCCTTCATGCCGCGATGGTTGCTGGAGCTGGACCTCGCCGAGGGACCGGTGCCCTGGATCGTCTGGGGGCTCGCCGCGGCGGGCCTCGTCGCGCTGCTGATCCGGCCGCTCCGGCGGCGCTGGATCGTGCGCGCGGCGATCGCCGTCGTCGCCGGCGCGCTCGTGGGCTGGTTCCTCGTGGTGTTCGTCGACGCCGCCGACCTGTTCGGCGTGCCGATGCCGGATGCGGTGAAGTGGTGGACCTCCGGCGGCTTCGCACTGATCGGGCTCGCGATCGTGAGCCTGTGGGATTCGCGCTGGTGGCGCAAGGTCGTCGCGATCCTGACCGTGATCACCTCGGTGCTCTCGATGGGCATCGGGATCAACCAGGCCTTCGCGCTGGATCGCACCCTCGGCGACATCCTCGGCATCAACACGCTCGGCGCGCTGGACCAGTTCGCACCGCCGCTGACGAATCAGCCCTCGTCCTCGAAGCCCCTCGTCGACACCTGGACGCCGCCTGCCGACATGCCCGCCCGCGGCCGGTTCGGCGCGCTCTCGGGGGCGAACGCCCTGAAGTCCTCCGCCGGATTCAAGCCCCGCGAGGCGACCGTCTACCTGCCCCCGGCCGCGCTCGTGAAGGATCCGCCGGCCCTCCCCGTCGTGGTCTTCATGATGGGCCTGCCCGGCTACCCGAACCCGCACCCGATGGTGGACGTCATGAACGAGTTCGCCGCGAAGCACGACGGCCTCGCGCCCATCGTGATCATCGCCGACCAGCTCGGTGCGCAGGACCAGAACCCCGGATGCGTCGACTCGGCCGCCTACGGCGGGGTCGAGACGTACTTCAACAAGGACATCCCGGACTGGATCCGCGGGCATCTGCGGGTGCTGCAGGATCCGAAGTACTGGACCATCGCCGGGTACTCGAACGGCGGAGCGTGCGCGTTCATCTACGGCGCCAGGCATCCCGGCATCTGGGGAAACATCGCCACCGCGTCCGGTGAGCCCTGGTCGGGCTTCGGCGATCCCAAGTCGGTGGAGAAGGTGTTCAAGGGCGACCAGGCGGCGTTCGACGCGAACAAGCCGGAGTCGATCCTCGCCGAGCACCCGGGGGCCTACACGGGGCACTACGCGATCTTCGCGGCCGGAGCGCTCGACAAGAAGTACGGCCCCGCGAACCGGGTGTCGGCAAGCCTCGCGGAGGCGGCGGGCTTCACCACCACGTACTACCTCGTGCCGAACGCGACCCACACCGGGCCGGGCCTGCTCGGCGGACTGAAGAAGGCGTTCGAGGTGCTCTACCCGCGCCTGGGGCTGTCCCGATGACCTCGTCGCGGGCGATGGCGGCGGTCCTGGCGGTGGCACGCCGGGCGGGGCGCTATGCGCGCCGGCATCCGTTCGCGATCGGGCTGGCCCTCCTGCTCCTGGCCACCGGACTGGTCTTCGGCCCGCTCCGGGGGCACCGCCCGACCGGCATCGGGCTCAGCCCGCTCTCGTTCGGACGCGAGCGCGAGTGGTGGACGCCGCTGACGGCGCTGCTCGTGCCGGACTCGTGGGGCGGTCTGCTCCTCTCGGCCGTGCTGGCGGTCACGCTGCTCGCGTACGCCGAGCGCCTGATGGGAACCTGGCGCGTCGTGAGCGCGTTCCTCGTGACGGGCGTGGTCGGCGGTCTGCTCGGCCTCGGAATACAGTCCCTGGCCTGGTCGTGGGGGCAGGTGTGGGCGCGCATCGACGCCCGTGGCGCCGTGCTGGACCCCTCGATCGGGATCCTGGGGGCGATCATGGCGGGCAGCGCGTTCGCTCCCGCCCTGTACCGCCGCCGGATCCGCCTGCTCGGCCTCTCGCTGCTCGTGACCTACACGCTGTACGGCGGCGATGCGGACAGCGTCTACCGGCTGCTGGCCGCGCTCGCCGGTCTCGTCCTCGGTGTGATCCTCACCAGCGGCCGGCCGCGCCCCGCCTGGTACCGCAGCTCCTATCACGAGACCAGGACGCTCACCGCGGCCATGGTCGCCGTGACCGGCCTCGGGCCGCTCATCGTGCTCCTCACCGGCGTCGGCATCGGGCCGCTGGCCCCGGTGGTCGCGGGGCTGCGCGGCGTCGACATCTCCGGGATCACGGATGCGTGCTCGCAGAACAACGCGTCCGCGCACTGCGTCGCCGGAGTGACCACCGCGGTCGCGGCCGGCACCGGCGTGGTGCTGATGAGCCTCGTCCCGCTGCTGCTCAGCCTGGTCGCCGCGTGGGGCCTGCGCTCGGGGCGCCGCGCCGCGTGGTTCCTCGCGATCGGCGTGAACGCCGTGATGGCGCTGCTCACCGGCCTCAGCGTGGCGACCCGTTCGCTCCGGGAGCCGACCGATGTGATCGAGATCGACCGGCAGTTCCCCGGATTCTCGGTGCTGGCGATCCTCGTCCCGGTCGGGATGTGCATCCTGCTCGCGATCACGCATCGCCGGTTCGCGGTGCGCGCCTCGCGCCGTGCGGTGCGGCGGTTCTCGCTCACGATCGGGATCGCGTTCGTCGTGCTGACCGCCACCAACATGATCCTGGTGTCGGCCGTCTCGCATGCGCCGTCGTTCTGGTCGTCCCTGCTGACCACGCTTCGCCGGTTCCTGCCCACGATCATCGGCCGCCCGAGCGGCCACACGCCGCTCACCGGGATCGCGCTCGCGCTGCACCGGGATGTGGGCGCGCTGTTCTGGCTGATCTTCGCGATCGCCATGGTGGCGCTGCTGCTGGGACGCTCGCGCAAGGCCGCGGACGATGCGGAGCGGTTCCGCACCCAGCTGCGCACGACCGACGGCGGCACGCTCGGATTCATGGGCACCTGGGAGGGCAACGAGCACTGGTTCACGGCGGACGGCCGCGGTGCGGTCGCCTACCGGGTCGTGAACGACATCGCGATCGCGGTGGGGGATCCGGTCTGCACGCCGGGCGACACGGCGAAGACCATCCGCGGATTCCTGGACTTCTGCGATGCGAACGCCTGGACCGCGGTGTTCTACAGCACGCACGAGGAGTTCGCGCCGGCGTTCCGGGATCTCGGATGGAAGAGCATCTCGGTGGCCGAGGAGACCGTCGTGCCGCTGGAGCGGTTCGAGCTGACCGGCAAGGTGTGGACCAAGGTGCGCCAGCCGTACAACCGCGGGCAGCGGGATGGGCTCACGACGCTGTGGACGACGTGGGAGCAGCTGCCCGCGGGCCTGGTCGCCCAGCTGGACGCCCTCAGCGAGCAGTGGATCGCGGAGAAGGCGCTGCCGGAGATGCGCTTCACTCTGGGCGGCATGGAGGAGCTGCGGGATCCGGACGTCGAGATCCTGCTCGCGATCGGACCCGAGGGCGAGCTGCAGGCCGTGACGAGCTGGATGCCGGTGTGGCGCGAGGGGGAGCTGGTCGGCCGCACGCTGGACTTCATGCGTCGTGCCGATGGCGCGATGCCGGGCGTCATGGAGTTCGCGATCGCCTCGGCCGCGCTGCACATGAAGGAGCAGGGGCTCGAGGTCATGAGCCTGTCCGGGGCGCCGCTCGCGCAGACCGTGGACGGCGACGCCGATGCGGATCCCGGGATCACCCGGCTGCTGGGCTGGCTGAGCCGGGTCCTCGAGCCGGCGTACGGCTTCGCCTCGCTGCTGCGGTACAAGGGCAAGTTCAACCCCGAGTACCGCCCGATGCACCTGTTCTACGCCGACAACGGTCAGCTTCCGGCGATCGGGCTCGCCATCGGACGCGCGTACCTGCCGAACGCCTCGCCGGCGGAGTACATGGCGCTCGCCCGGTCGCTCGCGGGCTGACCCGGCGGGACACGACGGAGGCGCCGTCCCTCGGGACGACGCCTCCGCGATCGGCTCAGCCGGCAGACGGTGCCGGCCTAGTCCTCAGTCTCGACGACCTCGGCGTCCGCGGCGTTGCGGCGGATCGAGTCGATCCCGTTCAGTGCACCCGACTTCGACGAATAGCTCTGGCCGCTGGCGATGATCTCGCCGTTGCCGGCCTTGAGGCGGAAACGCCACTTGCCGCTCTTGTCCTCGTAGAGTTCGAACTTGCCTGCCATGGTGCTCCTCCCGGAACCGCGGGGGCGGCCCTCGCCCCCAGGCTCAAACTAGCGGGGAGGTCGATCGGGCGTCGAGAACCGCGGTCATGTGTTTCCTGTGCGTCGACGAACCCCCGCCCCTGTCGTCGTTACGATGGGGCACGCGGGGTCAGGAGGCGAGTGCGGGATGTCTTCTTCGACGACGCGCGTCAGGAGCCGCGCGGGGGTGCTCGCCGTCCTGCTCGTGGCCGGGGCGCTGGCCGTCTTGCTCGGGGCGATCGGGCGGCCGTGGTCGACGGCTCCCGGGGCGCCGCGTGCCACGGCCGCAGGCTCCGCGATGCCGCTCTTCGAGACCTGGACGCCGCCCGCCGGCCAGCCGTCGCAGGGCACGGTGACCCGGCTCTCCGGGGACGAGCGCATCCCCTCGTCGGCCGGATTCGTCCCGAGGGACGCCTCGCTCTACCGGCCCCCCGCGGCGCTCGTGCCGGATCCGCCCGCACTGCCGCTCGTCGTGTTCATGATGGGGGAGCCGGGGGATCCGGATCCTTCGTTCGTCGCCGACGCGATGGACCACCTGGCCGCCGCGCATCACGGGCTCGCCCCGATCGTGATCGTGGCGGACCAGCTCGGCTCCGAGGACGGGAACCCGGCCTGCGTGGACTCGGCCGCGTACGGCGGTGTGGAGACCTACTTCACGAAGGACATCCCCGCCTGGGCGCGCAGCCACCTGCGGGTGCAGCCGAGCGCGGAGGCGTGGACGATCGCGGGATTCTCGAACGGCGGCGGATGCGCGCTGGACTGGGGCGTCGCGGATCCCGGCCTGTGGGGCGGCATCGTGAGCATCGCGGGGGAGTCCTATCAGGGCACCGAGTTCCCGGACGAGGTGCTGCAGCAGGTGTTCGAAGGGGAGCAGAGCGCCTATGACGCGGCCAAGCCCGCGGCCAGGGCCGCGCAGAACGCCGGTCGCTTCGACGGGCACGTGGCCCTGTTCGCCGCGGGCGACGAGGACGCGTTCTTCACGGCGCAGGTGCAGCTGTCCGCGCAGATCACGGAACAGGCGGGCTTCGCGACGCAGGTGTTCACGATCCCGGGGGAGGACCACGTCGGATCCCTCCCCGAGGGGCTGCTCGCGACGTTCGGCGCCCTGTTCCCGCATCTGGGCCTCGCGCCCCCCGGAGGGGGCTGAGGCCCCTCCTCACGCCGTCTGACGCACCGCCACGGGCTCCGGGTCGACCTCGAGTCCCACGAGGTCGCCGTACTGCGGGTGGATCCGCGCCGCGTGCTGCACGCGCACGAGCAGGCCGTCCTCGGTGCGCACGAGCGTGCGCCGCATGCTCCCGAGGAACATGCTCTCCTCGACCGTCCCCGTGACGGCCGCGCCGACGGGCTCGACCAGCCGCACGTTCTCGGGGCGCAGCAGCACATCGACCTCGCCGGTCGCCGGGAGCTGGAGCGGGATCTCGGCGCCCCACACCCGCACCGTCGCACCGTCGGCGAGCCCGCGCACGACGCTGGACAGGCCGACGAACGCGGCGACATGCGCCGTCGCCGGGCGCAGGTAGAGCTCCTCCGGGGTGCCGATCTGATCGATCCGGCCGGCGTTCATGACCGCGATCCGGTCGGAGACGCTGAGCGCCTCCTCCTGGTCATGCGTGACGAAGACCGTCGTGATGCCGAGCCGCAGCTGCAGCCGGCGGATCTCATCGCGCAGCTGCACGCGCACCTTGGCGTCCAGGGCCGAGAGCGGCTCGTCCAGCAGCAGGACCCTGGGTTCGGTCACGAGCGCCCGCGCGAGCGCCACGCGCTGCTGCTGGCCGCCGGAGAGCTGGTGCGGGAACTTGTCGGCGTGCGCCTCGAGCCCGACCAGCGCGAGCGCGTCGAGCGCGCGCCGCCGGGCCTCGGCCGTGGCCACCCTGCGCCGGCGGAGGCCGAACGCGGTGTTGTCCACGACGCGCAGGTGCGGGAACAGCGAGTAGGACTGGAACACCATGCCCAGATCGCGCTTGTTCGTCGGGACGCCGGACACGTCCTTGCCGCCCAGCAGCACGGCGCCGCCGTCGGCGTCCTCGAGTCCTGCGAGCACGCGCAGCAGCGTGGTCTTGCCGCAGCCGGAGGGGCCGAGCAGCGAGACGAATTCTCCGGGCGCGATGTCGAGGTCGATCCCGTGCAGCACCTGCGTGCGGCCGTAGCTCTTGACGATGCCGTCGAACTGCACGCGCGTGCCGTCCGACCGGTCTGCGAGCAGAGAGTTGTCCGCGGTGCGGGGGAGCGCGATGTCGCTCATGAGTCGGCCTTTCCGGACCGGCCGCGGGCGGCCCGTCCGATGATGAGGAGCAGGAGGAAGCTGAACGTCAGCGCCATCAGGGCGAACATCGCCGGGGCCCAGCCGTCCTGCTTCTGCACGACCACGAGCGCGGTCTGCAGCACGTCGCGGTTCAGCAGCGAGGCGATCGTGAACTCGCCGAGCACGACCGCGATCGACAGGAGGGACGCGGCGAGCAGGCCCTGGCGCAGGTTCGGAGCGAGCACGCGCAGCACGACCGTGCCCCAGCCGGCGCCCAGCGAACGGGCGGCCTCGGCGAGCGTGGTCATGTCGACCGCGTCGATCGACGCCTGGATGGACCGGTAGGCGAACGGCAGCACGGTGATGCCGTAGGCGAACGCGAGCGTCCAGGCGCCGGTGCCGACCGAACGTCCGATCTGCAGGTAGATCGGGGTGAGCCCGACCACGAGCACGATCGCCGGGATCGAGATGGGCAGCAGCACGACGAACTCGAACACCGGACGGAGCCGCGGGAAGCGCAGGTTCACCAGGATCATGGTCGGAGCGAGCACGAGCAGCACGATGAGCACCGTGACGATCGCGAGGATCAGCGAGTTGCCGAGCCCGGTCCAGATCGGCTGGTAGACGGCCGCCTTCGCGGGATCGCCCAGGCCGGCCCAGTGCGCGAGGGTGAAGCCGCCGTCCTCGCCGCGGAACGTGTAGGCGAGCGTCGCGACCAGCGGGACCAGGAAGAAGAGCCCGACCAGGATCCCGATGATCCAGCGGGTGAGCGACGACGGGGCGAGCCGGTTCATGCCTGCCACCTCGCTGCCCGGCGCTGGACGAGCGAGTAGAGCCACATGACGATCCCCACGACGACGATCATGCCGAGCGCGAGGGCCCCGGCGAGGTTCTCCCGGCCCAGCACGGTCTCGCTCGTGAGCGCGGCGCGGATCTGCAGCGGCACGATCTGCGAGCCCTGGCTCGCGAGCGCGGCCGCGGTCGCATAGGACGAGAACGCGTTGGCGAACAGCAGCAGGAAGCTGGCGAGGAAGGCCGGGGCGAGCACCGGGATCCCGATCCGCAGCCAGAAGCTCCCGCGGGTGCCGCCGAGGGTGAGATTGGCCTCGGCCCACTGCGGCTTCAGCGCCGAGAGGGCGGGCATGAACGTGATGACCATGAGCGGGATCTGGAAGTACAGGTAGGGAAGGATCAGCCCGGGCAGCTCGTAGATCCAGGGACCGTGGGCGAACAGGTCGATGCCCAGCGTGTTCTTGAGCAGCTCGGTCAGGACGCCGCGAAGACCCAGCGTCGCGATGAACATGAACGCGAGCATCACACCGCCGGTCTGCGCGAGCACGCCGGAGGCGGCGTCGATCACGGTGCGCACGCCGCCGGAGGGGCTCATGCCGAGCAGGGCGTAGCAGACGAGGGCTCCGATGATCGCGCCGATCGCCGCGGTGAGCAGGGAAAGCCCCGCCGAATTGGCGAAGGTGAGCAGCACGGTCGGATCCCAGAGGGCCGAGATGTTGCTCGTGGTGAACGCGCCGTTGCGGGTGAAGAAGCCGGTCGCGACCGCGAGGATCGTCGGCAGCACGAGGAAGAGCAGCAGGTA
Source organism: Microbacterium sp. (assembly GCA_031277885.1). Lineage (GTDB taxonomy): Bacteria > Actinomycetota > Actinomycetes > Actinomycetales > Microbacteriaceae > Microbacterium. The sequence continues at coordinate 27,920 of JAITLM010000051.1, read as the reverse complement.
CGCCGCGAACGGGACGAGCCCGATCGCGGCGAGCCCGCGGGACAGGCGGGCGGGGAGGGAGGCTCCGCCCGACGGCCCGCGCCGGGCCGGAGCGCGCAGCTCCGACCCGGCGCGGGATGCGGCGGGAGCCGCGGTGGTGTCGGCGGTCACTGGACGGCCGCGGCCCACTTCTCGCCGAGCAGCTTGCCGGCGGCGGTGCTCTGCGCCTCGGTCGGTACGACCGTGTCCTTGGGAGCGGTGGGGAGCGCGGCGGCGAGCGTCTTGTCGATCGTCCCGGCCTTGGTCATCGCGTCCATGCGGACGGGACGTGCGCCGCCCTTGAGCCAGAGGTTCTGACCCTCGTCGCTGTAGAGGAACTCCTGCCACAGGCGTGCCGCCGCGGGGTGCGGGGCGGCCTTGTTGATCGCCTGGTTGTAGTAGCCGGCGTAGCCCGTGCCCGGCAGGACGACCGTCTTCCAGCTCTTGTTGTCCTTGGTGTGGGCGGCGTTCAGGTAGTCCCAGTCGAAGACGACGGGGGTCTCGCCGCTCGCGACGGTCGCCGTGGTGACGTCGACCTTGAGCAGGTTGCCGGCCTTCTGCAGGTCGGCGAAGAAGTCGATGCCCTTCTGGTAGTCGTCGAGCTTCCCGCCGGACTGCACGGTCGCCAGACCGACGGCGGCGAAGGCCGCACCCGCCTGCGTCGGGTCGCCGTTGAGCGCGACGGCGCCCTTGTACTCGGACTTCTTCAGGTCGTCGAGGCTCTTCGGCTCCGGGAACTTCGAGGAGTCGTAGCCGATCGACATGTACCCGCCGTAGTCGCCGGTGAACAGACCGTCCTTGTCCTTGAGCTGGGCGGGGATCTCGTCCCACTTCTCCACCTGGTAGGCGGCGAACTTGTCGGTGTTCTGCAGGGTCACCGTGAGGCCGAGGTCGAACACGTCGGGCGCCGTGTCGAGGCCCTCGTTCGTCTTGGCGGCCTGGATCTCCTCGGCGCTCGACGCGTCCGGGGAGGCCTCGCTGATGGTGATCTTCGGGTACTTCTTCGTGAAGGCGGCGAGGATCTCGCCGTAGTTGGCCCAGTCGTGGGGGAGGGCGATGACGTTGAGCTTGCCCTCGGCCTCTGCGGCCTTCTCGAGGTCGGCCAGCGAGCCGAAGTCCTTGAGCGAGGTGGCGGTCGAGGCCTTGGCGGCGGAACCGGAGCTCGCCGGGTCGGCGGAGGCGGATCCGGAGCAGGCGGAGAGCAGGAGCGCGGCGCTGGTCGCGAGCGCGATGCCGGCGCCGATGCGCGCACGACGGTTGCTGATGAGCATGATTTCCTCTCGGTGTCCGGCGCTGCCGCCGGGGTCGGGTCGAGAGGGAATGTACGGCGACGGAGTTACCGGTCAGGCCGACCGGGGTGAATGCGGGATGAACGGTTCGGGTCCAGGGCGGTCCGGCCGTGTAGCGGGTCCCGCGGATCGCGCGCCGGCGCGAGGGCCGGCGGGGCCGGAGAGAGGGCCGGCCTGGCTGGGGACAGGCCTGGTCTGGTTGGATCGGAGCATGAGCACCCTTCCCGAGACGATCGAGCTCGACGGCGCCACCCTGATCCGGATCGACGCACCGGAGGACATCGCCTGCTGGACCGCGGGCGTCGAGGGCGGGGACGGCGGCTGGACCGTGAGCATCATCGCCGAGCCCGCGGAGGAGCCGAGTGCGGAGGCGCGGGAGGCGGCTCAGGGCATCGTGACCGAGTTCGCGGAGCTCAGCGAGGCCGCGATCCGCTACCTCGTGGAGGAGCTCGCCGGACCGCGCGGCGACCTGTCGGACGCCGACAGGGCGCGACTCGCGGAGGAGGAGCCGCCGTTCGGCGCACCGGAGGCCGTGGTGTGGCAGGACGGCACCTGGATGATGCGCTTCGCGGAGTGCGGCCTGGAGATCGGCGACGAATACGGCGTGGGCGTCATGTTCGCCGGCCGCGTCCCCGTCGCGGTCGAGGACCTGTCGGATCCCGACGACGTCTGAGTGCGGTCGCATCCGGTCGTTGAGCGACGACGCCGGAGGCGACGGAGACGAAACGCGGTGACCTCGCAAGGGCGCCGCGTTTCGTCTCGCTCGGCCTGCGGCCGTGCTCGCTCAGCGACCGGTAAGGGCGCTCAACGGGCAGAGGACGGGGCGTTGTACTTGAAGCCCCGGTGCGATCCGGTGAAGCCGAGGCGCTCGTAGAAGCGGTGCGCCTCCACGCGCTGCGCATCCGAGGTGAGCTGCACGAGGGGGCTGCCCAGGTCGGCGGTCGCGACGTCCATGATCCAGCGCATGAGCGCGGAGCCGACGCCGCTCGAGCGCAGATCCGAGCTCACTCGCACCGCCTCGACGAGGAGGCGGGTCGAGCCGCGGCGGGACATCCCCGGAATGCGGGTGAGCTGGAACGTGCCGATGATCCGGCCGTCGTGCTCGGCGACGAGGAGGTCGTTGGAGCCGTCGGCGAGCACCGACTCCAGGCCCGCGGCGTAGGCGGGCAGGTCGACGTCGGAGGCGGTGTCGCCGCGCGCTGCGCTGATCGCGTCATCGGCGAGCAGCGCGACGATCGCCGCGGTGTCCTCGGTGCGCGCGCGGCGCAGCACCACCTCCCCGATCCGGGTGTCGAGCGGAACGGGGAGGGCGAGGTCGGTGAGCATGCTCGGGTCAGGCCTCGACGGACTCGGGGGCTTCCGTCCGCTCGGCCACCGCGTCGACGCCGGCCTCCTTGCGCTGCTCCGCGGTGATCGGGGCGGGCGCGGCGGTGAGCGGGTCGAAGCCGTTGCCGGTCTTCGGGAAGGCGATGACCTCGCGGATCGACTCGGTCTTGGACAGGTGCTGCAGCACGCGGTCCATGCCGAGCGCGATGCCGCCGTGCGGCGGGGCGCCGAACTTGAACGCGTCGAGCAGGAAGCCGAACTGCTCCTGCGCGATGTCGTCGGAGAGGCCCATGACCTCGAAGACGCGCTTCTGGATGTCCTCGCGGTGGATGCGGATGGATCCGCCGCCGAGCTCGGAGCCGTTGCAGACGATGTCGTAGGCGTAGGCGAGGGCGGATCCGGGGTCGGTGTCGAAGGTGGCCTCGAACTCCGGCTTCGGGCCGGTGAAGGCGTGGTGCACGGCGGTCCAGGCGCCCGCGCCGACGGCGACGTCGCCCGAGGCGACCGCGTCCGCGGCCGGCTCGAACATGGGGGCGTCGACGACCCAGGTGAAGGCGAAGACCTCGGGGTCGAGCAGACCCAGGCGGCGGCCGATCTCGACGCGCGCGGCGCCGAGGAGCGCGCGCGAGTCCTTCGCGGATCCGGCGGCGAAGAAGGCGCAGTCGCCCGGCTTCGCGCCCACGAACGCGGCGAGGCCCGCCTGCTCGGCTTCGCTGAGGTTCTTCGCGACGGGGCCGCCGAGGGTGCCGTCCTCGTTGAACAGGACGTACGCGAGACCGCGGGCGCCGCGCTGCTTGGCCCAGTCCTGCCAGGCGTCGAGCACCTTGCGCGGCTGCGAGGCGCCGCCGGGCATGACGACCGCGCCCACGTAGTCGGCCTGGAAGACGCGGAAGGTGGTCTCGGAGAAGTACTCGGTCGCCTCGACGAGCTCGAGTCCGAAGCGCAGGTCGGGCTTGTCGGATCCGTACTTCGCCATCGCGTCGGCGTAGGTCATCCGCGGCAGCGGGGTCTGCACCTCGACGCCGATGGTGGCCCACATCGCGCGGATGACGGCCTCCATCATCTCGATGACGTCCTCCTGGTCGACGAAGGACATCTCGATGTCGAGCTGGGTGAACTCGGGCTGACGGTCGGCGCGGAAGTCCTCGTCGCGATAGCAGCGCGCGATCTGGAAGTACTTCTCCACACCGCCGACCATGAGCAGCTGCTTGAACAGCTGCGGGCTCTGCGGCAGCGCGTACCAGCTGCCGGGGTGCAGGCGCGCGGGCACGACGAAGTCGCGGGCGCCCTCCGGGGTCGAGCGGGTCAGCGTCGGGGTCTCGACCTCGACGAACTCCCGCTCGTGCAGCACGTCGCGCAGGGCCTTGTAGACCTTCGAGCGCAGCTGCAGCGGGGCGATCGCGGCGGGGCGGCGGAGGTCGAGGTAGCGGTGCTTGAAGCGCACGTCCTCGCCGACCGGGTCGGTCTCGGCGAGGCCGGAGGAGACCTGGAACGGCAGCGGAGCCGACTCGTTCAGCACGACGACGTCCTGCGCGACGATCTCGATCTCGCCCGAGGGCAGGTTCGGGTTCTCGTTGCCGGCGGGGCGGCGCGACACCTCTCCGGTCACCTGCAGCACGAATTCGCTGCGCAGCGGGTGCGCGATCTCCTCGTCGCGGATGACGACCTGGGCGATGCCCGATGCGTCCCGCAGATCGATGAAGGCGACTCCTCCGTGGTCACGACGGCGATCGACCCATCCCGCAAGGGTGATGGTCTGACCGATGTGCTCGGCTCGCAGCGAGCCTGCCGTGTGGGTGCGAAGCACGGAATATGCCTTCCAAGGAGGGAAAAGGGATCCCCGCCATTCTACGGGGACGCGCGGAAGGCCTCGTGGTGGGCGATGCGGCCTCACTAGACTGCGGTGAACCTCATCCCACGCCCGGAAGGCACAGCAGATGAACATCGTCCACGCGTCCGATGCGACCGACGCCGTCAGCGGCGTCTACGCCGCGATCTTCTCCGGCACCGGCATCACCTTCTCGCTGATCCTCTACATCGTCATCGCGATCGCGCTGTGGCGCGTGTTCACGAAGGCCGGGCACCCCGGCATCCTCGCGATCATCCCGATCGTGAACCTCATCTTCCTCATCAAGATCGCCGGCATGAGCGGCTGGCTCGTGCTGCTGTACCTGATCCCGCTCGTGAACATCATCTTCGCGATCGTCGTCGCGGTGAAGCTCGGCAAGAACTTCGGCAAGGGCGGGGTGTTCTCGTTCTTCCTGCTGTGGCTGTTCTCGTTCATCGGCTACTTCATCATCGGATTCGGCTCGGCCGAGTACCGCCGCGCCTGAGCGGATGCCGGCGGAGCGTCTGCACCTCGTCCGCCACGGCGAGGTCTTCAATCCCGGGCGGATCCTCTACGGACGCCTTCCCGGCTATCACCTGAGCGACGCGGGTCGGCGGATGGCGCAGGCCGCCGCCGACCACGTCGCCGGGCTGGACCGTCCGGTCTCCGCGCTGCGGTGCTCCCCGCTCGAGCGCACGCAGGAGTCGGCCGAGCCGTTCACCGCGGCATTCGGCCTGGACCCGGTGCTCGACGAGCGCATCATCGAGCCGTGGAACGTGTTCGAGGGCACGCAGATGCGCCGCGCCCTGATGAACCCGTGGAACTGGCGTCACCTGCGCCGCCCCTCGGTGCCGAGCTGGGGCGAGCCGTACGCCTCCGTCGCCGCGCGCATGCGCGACGCGATGGACGAGGCCTGGCACGGTGCCGACGGCGGCGACGTGGTGTTCGTCTCGCACCAGGCGCCGATCTGGATCACGCACCTGTCGGTCGCGGGGCTGCCGTTGCGGCACGATCCGCGGACCCGCCGCTGCGCGCTGTCCAGCGTCACCTCGTTCGAGCGCGTCGGCGACGTGTGGCGCGAGGTCGCCTATGCGGAACCGGCTGCGGCGGGGATCGACCTGGGCGCGGTCTGACGTCCGGCCGACGCGAATCCGATGCGACGCCTGGCCGTCGTGATGTCGTCGGCTACCGGGCGTTCTCCGGTGAGATCAGATGCGCGGGTCGGGTGGATCCGGCCGCGTGGCCGCGTCCGTGCGATCGTGTCGACCCGTGCGGAAGCGGCACGGGTTCCAGATCGAACGGATCCGCGTCGCGCGCGGGCAGCAGGAAGCGCCGCTCGGCGGTCGCGGCGACGGGGACGAGCGCCCGGATCAGTGCGGCCCCGCGCACGCCGGCCTCGCGCAGGGCCTCGATCTCGGCGGGATTGAGTCCCTCCGGCTGATCGCCGTTGCCGAGGTCGGTGCCGTAGCGGACCGTGCCGCCGTGCGCGTGGAAGCGGCGCAGGTTGTCCAGGGCGATCGTCCGGGCCTCGCCCTCGTGGATCGCGAGCGTCGAGATCCAGGCGATCCGCCCGGCCTGGGCGGAGACCTCGGCATCGCTGAGCCGCTCGGTGAACGGCGTGTGGGCGAGTGCCCTGACGCCGAGCCGCGGCATGCGCTGCGCCTCGCCGGGGCCCTCCGCATGGGCGACCACGGGCAGCCCGTGGCGATCGGCGATGCGCACGATCGCCTGGAGCAGGTCGTCGCCGAACACGGGGCCCGCCGTGCTGTTGCTGGCGACCTTGATGACCGAGGCTCCTGCGGCCTTCATCTCGGCGACGGCGGCTTCCGCCGCATCGGCGTCGGCGACCTCGCGGAAGGATCCCTCCGGCGCCCAGCTCCGGTCGGAGGGGTACCCGCCGATCGGGGTCAGGAATGCGCCCGCGAAGGAGATCGCGATGCCGCCCGGCGGGTCCGCGGCGAGGGAGGCGATGGCCGCGGGAGCGGATCCGAGATCCAGCACCCGGCCCAGCAGGCCGCCCGCCAGGCGCGCGGGATCGACGAGCTGCAGATGCACGTGGTGGTCCGTGAACCCGCCGATCACCGTGCCGTCCGCCACGCTCACGCCGTCACCGTCCGATCTCGGTGCGCACCGCGTAGAGCTCCGGGAAGAACGTCAGATCGAGTGCGCGCTGCAGGAAGTCGACGCCGCTGGATCCGCCCGTGCCGATCTTGCGCCCGATCGTCCGGGTCACCGTGCGCAGGTGCCGGAAGCGCCAGAACTGGAAGTTGTCCTCGACGTCGACGAGCTCTTCGCACGCCTCGTACAGGTCCCAGTGGTCGTGCGGGTTCTCGTAGATCTCGGTGAGCACGGGCACGAGCGAATCGTGCATCCGGTAGGGCTGGCGGACGTCCCGGTCGAGGATCTCGGCGGGGACCGGCAGGCCGCGACGCGCGGCGAACCGCAGGAACTCGTCGTACAGGGTGGGGCGCTCGAACTCGGCCGTGAGCATCGCGAGGTTCTCGGGGTGGGTGCGGAACACGCTCAGCATCCGCTCGTTCTTGTTGCCGAGCGCGAACTCCACGGCGCGGTACTGCACCGACTGGAAGCCCGAGGAGTTGCCGAGGTCGCCGCGGAACTCCGCATACTCGGTGGGGGTGAGCGTCGCCAGCACCGACCACTGCTGCGTGAGCACCTCCTGGATGTGCTTCACGCGCGCGATGTGCTTCAGAGCCGAGCGCAGGTCGTCCTCCGCGAGCCGGTTGCGCGCGGTGCCGAGCTCGTGCAGGACGAGCTTGAGCCACAGCTCCGTCGTCTGGTGCTGGATGATGAACAGCATCTCGTCGTGGTGCTGCGGCACGCTGACCGGGTGCTGTGCGCTGAGGAGCCGATCCAGGTCGAGGTACGACCCGTAGGTCATCCGATCCTTCAGATCGGTGACGATGCCCTCTTCGAGCGCTCGCTCGTTCGCGGTCGTGTTGTCCGGCACGGGCGACCTCCTTGTCGTTGAACATGTCCAGTATTTCATCGGCGCTTCGGAAGCGTCTGTGATCGAAGCCATCGCTGCACTCCAGGATTCGCCGCGATGCACTTGTCATCGGCGCTGCGAGTGTGTAAACGCGAGTGTGTAGACGAGGGCGCCGTATCCGGTACCGCCCTCATGCGGCCGCCGTCGAGGGGGAGGCCCTGTCGATCGTGTCCGGCTCCATGAACATGACCCGGGGTGGCGGCGCATCCGGGTACTCGACGCCGGCGGGGGTGGTCCAGACGATCGTGCCGTCCCTGCACTGTCGCGCGGTCCAGCGCCATCTCGGGTCGATGTCGGGGTGCTTGAGGGCGTGGTGGGCGGCGCAGAGGCAGGCGAGGTTCGTGATCGCGGTGGGTCCGCCCCGGGCGTGGTCGTAGGTGTGATCGATCTCGCATCGGCGTGCGGGTCTGCGGCAACCGGGGAACCGGCAGGTGCGATCTCGGGCCCGGAGATGTCGTCGCATCGCCTCCGTGGGCTGATAGGCGGTGGTGCGGGTGACCATCCCGGCGTCGTCGAGGTGCAGGCGCCGCCAGGAGGCGGCGGATGCGGCGAGGCCTCGCGCGGCGTCGGCGTCGATCAGGCCGTGGCCGTCGAGCTCGGCGAGGCGGTCGTCGATCCCCGCGAGGGTGGCGGCGCTGACGGTGACCTGCACCGTCGGGCGGATGCCGTCGAGGATCTCGGCGTCGTTGTCGAGGCGGCCGGCGAGCAGCCGCAGCAGGATCCGGTCGCAGCGCACCTGATCCAGGGTGCGCGCGTCGCCCCGGGTGCCGGGGTCGGCGCTGTCCCGCGTCGCCGCACGGAGGGTCGCGTGGCCCTCCTGCGTGACCAGGTCGTAGGCGGCGTGGATGAGCACGGCAGGGCCGGTGACGTGCAGAGTCGCCTGTCCGCGTCCCTCGTCGGTCACCGTGACGCTCCGCTCGTCCTGTGCGCGATCGTGCTGCTCCTGCACGGTCGCGGGTGCGAGGGCGGCGACGACGCTCTCGGCGAAGGCCTTCGTGCGCGCGCGGGTCTCCGCGGATGCGTAGGGGACGACGGCCGTCTCGTAGGCGGCAGCCACGGCATCGTCCCCCGCGGGGAGGTCGCGCGCGGCCTCGACGATCACGTCGGCGTGCGCCAGCGTGAGCGCGCCGGCGGCGAGGGCTTCACGCGCGCCGGGGAGGCGCTCGTGCAGGGTGTGCGCATTGGCGAGCTGCTTCGCCGCGGCGTAGGCGGTGATCCGCAGTCCCACGGAGAACTCGCTGATCATGGATCTTTCGGCCTGCTCGAACCCGTCCTGCCCCGGTCGGATCTCATCGAGGAGCAGCCGCACCCGTTCGGCGAGTCTCTCGGCCTTCCTGGCATGCAGCCGGGCGATCTCACGGTCGATCTCCGCGCACTCCTCGACCAGCGCCGCACTGCGGCGGAGCGTGTGGTCGGGGGCGATCTCCATGCTTCCAGCCTAGAACGCAGCACCGACATTCACGGGCCTGAATCCGGATCTGTGGATGACCAGTATCAAACCTATTTTCGACCATGCAGGGGCGGGGTCAGCGCGTTCTGTCACAGCATGAGGTGCTGCGGTCGATCCTTCGAGCGCACGAGATCATGCCTGATGCGTCCGGCGCGTCGTCCAGAACGGGCCTGGTCGCTGCCGCACCGGCCGCATAGTTTTGGGACATGCCTCAGCGAGTCCTGGTTGCCGCACTTCCGCACGTGAACCTGCTGGACCTGTCCGGTCCGGTGCAGGTGTTCTCTGCGGCGTCGCATCTGGGGGCCGACTACGAGCTGACCTACGTGTCCCCCGTGGAGGCGGTGTCCTCTGCCCAGGGCGTCGTGCTGTCGTCGCTGGAGCCGCTTCCCGCGGTAGCGGGAGAGGACCTCGTGCTGATCCCGGGCCCCGATCTCACCCGCTCTCTGGAAGTCGACCCGGCGTTGATCGCCTGGATCCAGGGCGCCGCGGAGGCGGGCGCCACGCTGGCGTCCGTCTGCACGGGGGCGTTCCTCCTGGGGGAGGCCGGCCTGTTGAACGGGCGCCGTTGCACGGCCCACTGGAGCGTGATCGAGGGCATGCGGCAGCGCTACCCGCGTGCGAGGGTCGTGGACGACGTCTTGTTCGTGATGGACGGGCAGATCCTGAGCAGTGCCGGCATCGCATCCGGGATCGATCTGGCGCTGGCGATCGTGGACCGTCATCACGGCCCCGCGATGGCCGCCCGCGTGGCGCGCGAGCTGGTCGTCTACACGCGACGCAACGGCGAGGCGGCACCTCTCAGTCCGTTCGTCGCTCACCGGGAGCATGTCGTCCGGGAGGTGCAGGCGGTCCAACAGATCCTGTCGGACAGTTTCGATCAGCAGCATCCGCTCTCGGCACTCGCGTCCGCGGTCAACCTCGCGCCTCGGACGCTGACGAACCACTTCGTGAAGACGATCGGCATGACCCCGCTGCAGTACCAGCAGTCGCTCCGGATCGGCCACGCTCGAACCCTGCTGGCGACCACCGAGCTGTCGATCGAAGACATCTCGCTCGCGTGCGGCTATGCCGACCCGCGCCACTTCCGCCGCGCTTTCACCCAGGCGCAGGGCGTACCACCGCGGGACTACCGCGAGGCCCTGAACGCCTGAGGCCCCCTTCCTGCTTTCCCACCCTCACCGGAGATCACCCATGAAGACCTACGTTCGTCGCGCCCTTTTCACGGTCGGCGGCATCGCCCTGTCCGCTGCAGTCCTTACGGGCACAGCCGCCGCCGGATTCGCCACCACGATGGCCCGCGACTTCTCCGTCACGGTCCCCGCCTCCCACACCATCGACCGCAGACCCGCCTCCCCGCCGGAGGAGGGCCGCATCCACGTCGCGGTGCTGCTGGGCGCGGGCGGAAGCGTCGCCACCGACGTGATGGGCCCGTTCGACGTGTTCGCCAGCTCACCCCGGTTCGATGTCCGGACCGTCGCATCCACTCGCGAACCCGTCGCGCTGTCCGGCGGTCTCACCGTCGTCCCGGACAGCACGTTCGCGGACTACGCTTCCGGGCGGCTTCGCCTTCCGGATCTGCTCGTGGTCCCCGCGATCACCGACCCTGCAGGATCCGGCGAGGCCGACCTCCGCTCCATGATCGAAACCGCGCACAGGGGCGGCGGGATCATCATGGGCGTGTGCGCGGGGGCGCGAGTGCTCGTCGAGACGGATGTCCTCCGCGGAAAGAGGGCGACCTCGTTCTGGTCGGACATCGACGGCATGCGTTCGTCTCACCCCGAAACCGTGTGGGTCAGCGGCCAGCGCTGGGTCGAGGATGGCGAGATCATCACCACGGCCGGCGTCAGCTCGGGGATCGCGGCCAGCCTGCATGTGGTGCAGAAGCTCGCCGGCGTCACCGAGGCCGAGCGCATCGCCGACGACATCCGCTACCCGCACTGGGAGCCGCACGGCGCCACCGGCATCCCCGTGAACACCACGTCTCTGGACGACTACCCCTATGTCCTCGGTGCGACGATGCCGTGGGGGCAGCCCCGATACGGACTCGGGCTGACTCCCGGCGTCGACGAGATCGATGTCGCAGCCGCCGCCGAACTCTACGGCGGAGCCGCGTTCACCGCACACATCACACCCGTCGCCGAAACCTCCACGGTGACGACGAAACACGGGCTCCGGCTCCTCGCCACACCTCTCGACAGTGCGGGAAGGCTCGACCGCCTCATCGTCCCCGGAGTCACCGCCACCTCCCTCGCAGTGAAAGAGACTCCCGTCTTCCTCCCCGCGGCAGGGGCCACGAGCGGAAACACCAGCTTCGACCCCGTCCTCGCCGACATCGCTCGAACCGACGGACGGCATCTCGCCGAGACCGCCGCCAAGTACATCGAATACCCGCTCCCGACTCTTCCCGAGGAGAGCGGATTCCCCACCCGCATCGCGATCCTGACGGGCGGCGCGCTCCTCGTCAGCGTCGCCGCAGGATTCGCCCCGCTCGCCGTCGCGCGCCTGCGTCCCTCCACCATGCTCGTGCAGGGTCGGCGCCGGGATCGGCAACGCCGCTAAGCTGAGGTCCGACAGCGCCTAGGGTTCCGGGGTCCGCCCGACTGGTCCGAGCGGCGCCACGTCGGGCCTTCGTGGGTCCGACGTCATCTGAACGGACAAAAGCCTGGAGGAACCACGTCCGTCGCGCCCGCGACGGACCGAAGGTTCCCATGTCTCTTCTCGCATTCGTCCTCGTCTTCTCCGCCGCCGTCGCGCACGCGGGCTGGAACGTGCTCGCGCACGGCATCAGCCGGGCGGGGCTCCCGTTCCTCTGGTGGGGCGCCGTCGCGAGCACGGTCCTCTGGATCGGAGCGGTGCCGTTCACGGGTGGCCTCGGAACCGACGACATCGGCGGCTTCGCCCTCGGCGTGCTCGTCTCGAGCGTGCTCCACGTGGCCTACATGGCCGTGCTGCAGCACGGTTACCGCGTCGGCAACCTGTCCACGGTCTATGCGACCGCGCGCGGCACGGGTCCGTTCCTGTCGGTCATCATCGCGATGCTGCTGTTCGGTGAGCGCCCCTCGCCGCTCGCTCTGGCCGGGGTGGCGGTGGTCATCGTCGGCATCGTCGCGATCGGGTTCGTGGACCGGGCGGGGGCGGTGCGCCTGGACGCCGTGTCCCGCGATCGCCGGCGGATCGATCCCGGGCTGCTCTTCGGCGTGCTCACCGGCGTCGCGATCGCGCTCTACACGATCTGGGACGCGTTCGTCGTGCGCTCGTTCTCGCTCTCCCCGGTCGCGTTCATGGTCGGCACCGCCGGCATGCAGGCGGTCTACTACTCCGCCGCGATGCGCCGCCGGTGGGCCGCCGCCGCGGCGCTGTGGCGCACCGAGTGGCGCCGGATCGTGGCCTTCGGGATCCTGTCGCCGCTGTCGTACATCCTCGTGCTGCAGGCGATCACGATCGCCCCCGTCGCGCTCGTCGCGCCGCTGCGGGAGGTGAGCGTGGTGCTGGTCAGCCTGTTCGGCGCGTTCGTGCTGCGCGAGGGCCGCCCGGTCTGGCGGGTCGGCGCCGCCGCGGTGGTCGTCGCCGGGATCGCGCTGCTCGCGGTGTGAGCGAGGCCCGTTCGGTGCGCTCGGGCGCCCGACGGGCCCCGGGGCGGATCCGGCCGGCCTCAGCCGCCCACCGCGCGGAGGTACTGGCCGTCGGGGGAGATGCCGGATCCGGAGACCGTGAAGCGCACGATGCTGGAGAGGTAGCGGTCCTCGCTGGCCTCGAAGACGCGGCCGTCGGCGCCGCGGGAGGTGCGGCTGAGGCGGAGGATCGGGGTGCCCTGCGGCACCTGCAGCAGCGCCGCGTCCTGCTCGTCGGCGGCGACCGCGTCGATCTCGTGCTGCAGGCCCACGATCGGGTGACCCTGCGAGCCCAGGAACTCGGTGATCGAGACGGCATCGGTGTCGATCGCGAACAGCAGGCGGCCGACCTCCTCGGTGTAGAACAGCCGCTCCAGCATCGTCGGGCGGTCGTCGAGGAAGCGCAGCCGGACGACGCTCACGATCGTGTCGCCGGGATCCACGCCGAGGGCCTGCGCCTTCTCGGCACCCGCGCGACGCAGGCTCAGCTCCTGCGTGCGGGCGCCGGGCCGGGCGCCCAGCTCGCGCGCCCAGCGCGTGAACGGCACGGACACGTCGACGGCCTGGGTGGCCTTGCGCTCGACGACGCGCGCGGGCCGCCCGCGGGCGGTCTCGATGAGGCCCTCGGCGCGGAGGGCGGCGAGGGCGTTGCGGATCGGACCGCGCGAGGTGCTCCAGCGCTCCGCGAGCTCGGCCTCCGTCGGCACGGCGTCTCCCGGGCGCAACCGGCCCGCCGTGATCCTGGCGCGCAGATCGTCGGCGATCTGGGTGTAGACAACCTCGGGCACATAGGCATACTACTTCGTCGCTTCCTTCGGGCGCACCCCTGTTCCTGTGGTGTTCATTCAGGCGAAGCTCGGGTGAACAGTCGGGGAACAGTGCCGAGTTAGGTATACATCTCGACCGCGGGCTTGAGAGAGTCTTCGAGGATTCCCTCCGCACCTGAAACCCGAAAGGTCCTCATGAAGCTTCGCGCTCTCACCGTCGCAGCCGGCGCCGCCGTGCTCGCCCTCGGCCTGGCCGCGTGTTCCGGCACCGCCGGTGCCGCCACCGGCACCGACGCGCCCGCTGCCGCGAACGGCGGCTACGCCGTCGACGCGAACACCCTCGTCTTCGGCGTCGTGCCCGACTCGGTCGACACCCAGACCAACTACCAGCCGCTCATGGACTACCTCGCCAAGGAGACCGGCAAGAAGGTCGAGTACCACGAGTCGACCGACTACGCCGCGCTCATCGAGGCCGCCGTCGCCGGCAAGGTCGACGTCGCCTCGTTCTCCGGCTTCACCTACATCACCGCCACCAACGCCGGCGCCAAGCTGACCCCGATCTCCTCGATCGTCACCAAGCAGGGCCAGGAGCCGGGCTACTACTCCGAGGCGATCGTGCCGAAGGGATCCTCGATCACCTCGATCAAGGACTTCAAGGGCAAGAAGGTCTGCTTCGTGGACCCGTCCTCGACCTCGGGCTACCTCTTCCCGAGCTACAACCTCCTGAAGGACGGCATCGACCCCAAGACGGGCGTCACCCCGGTCTTCGCGGGCAAGCACGACGTCAGCGTGCAGAAGGTCGGCGAGGGCAAGGAGTGCGAGGCCGGCTTCGCCGAGGACAGCGAGGTCGCCAAGAGCGACAAGGTCACCGTCGTCGACAAGACGATGGTCCCCGGCGCCCCGCTGGTCTACAGCTCGGTCCTGCCGAAGGAGACCTCCGACAAGGTCGTGACCGCGCTCAAGGAGATCACGATCGACGACATCGTGAAGGCGGGCGTCAAGAACGCGGACAGCGACGCGTTCAAGGCGACGTTCTACGCGACCAAGCCGGTCGATGACAAGTACTACGACATCATCCGCGACATCTGCGACAAGACCAAGGCCGATCAGTGCAAGAAGTGATCTGACCGATCACACCGGGGCCGGCGGCACGCGCCGGCGGCCCCGGCTTGCGAGACACCACTCCCCGCATGAGACACCACGGCAGCCGTGGTGTCTCATGCCGGATCTGGTTTCTCGCGCAACGACCCGTCACAACCAGGAGCGCAAACACATGAGCACCCCCGCCTCGTCCGAGCCGGTCATCCGCCTCGCCGGCGTCACGAAGCAGTTCGGCGCCACCACCGCCCTCAAGGGCGCGGACCTCGAGGTCGCACGCGGCGAGATCGTCGTGCTCCTCGGCCTCTCCGGATCCGGCAAGTCGACCCTGCTGCGGCACCTCGACGGACTGGAGACGCCGACCGCGGGCAGCGTCGAGGTGCTCGGATCCTCGGTCCCGGCGCTCAAGGGCAAGGCCCTGCGCAGCCTCCGCAGCCGGGTCGGCTTCATCTTCCAGCAGTTCGAGCTGGTGCCCTCGCTCACGGTGCTGGAGAACGTGCTGACCGGATCCCTCTCCTCCGTGCGCGGCCCGCGCCTCGGCCTCTGGGGCTACTCGAAGGACGCGAAGCTGCGCGCCCTCGGCCATCTGGAGCGCGTGGGGCTGCTCGACCGCGCCTACCAGCGCAGCGACACCCTCTCCGGCGGCCAGCAGCAGCGCGTGGCCATCGCCCGCGCGCTCATGCAGCGCCCCGAGATCCTGCTCGCCGACGAGCCCGTCGCCTCGCTCGACCCCGAATCGAGCGACCAGGTCATGGCTCTCATCCGCGAGATCGCGGCCGATCAGGGCCTCACCGTGGTGTGCAGCCTGCACCAGGTCGACCTGGCGATCAGCTGGGCCGACCGCATCGTGGGCCTGCGCCACGGCGAGGTCGTGCTGAACACATCCACCACCGGCCTCAGCAAGGCCGAGGTCATGGAGATCTACGGCCGGGTCGCCACGACCACCGCCGACCTCACCGCCGTGACGACCGAGCTCATCGAGCAGGGGATCGCGACGCCTGCCGCATCTCTCGCTTCGACCGGCACTGGGACCGCCGCGGCGTCCGGAGCCGACATCGCTGCGTCTTCGGGGGCGCGCTCGTGACGGTCGTCGCGGCGCCCCGCCGCGAGGGCTACGTCGGCGGCCTCCTCTCCCGCGCGCCGAAGCACCGGGTCTCGCCCGAGCGCATCGCGGCCTCGCTCACGCTCATCGTGCTCGTCGGGCTCGGCATCGCCTCGCTCGTGCAGAGCGGCTTCTCGCTCGCCGGCGTCTTCCAGAGCTGGGGCAACGCGCAGCGCTTCATGACCCGGGTGGGGGCGCTCACGTTCCCCGCGCCGCTCGACCTGCTCTGGCTGATCGCGCTCACCGTGGGCCTGGTGCTCGTCGGCACCCTCGTCGCCGCCGTGCTCTCGGTGCCGATCGCCTACCTCGCCGCCGCGAACACCACGCCGGGACCCGTCTGGCGCGGGATCGCCCGGTTCATCGGCGTGCTCACCCGTTCGATCCCGGACGTCGTGCTCGCCATGGCGTTCGTGCTCATGTTCTCGCTGGGCACGCTGCCCGGCATCCTCGCGATCGGGATCCACTCGATCGGCATGATCTCGAAGATGTTCGCCGACGCGATCGAGCAGATCGACGAGGGCCCGCGTCTCGCGATCCGCGCCGCGGGAGGCACCAAGCTGCAGCAGTTCACCGCGGGCGTGCTGCCGCAGGTGCTGCCCAGCTGGGTGGCGACCGTGCTGCACCGCAACGACATCAACCTGCGCGGCAGCGTCGTGCTCGGCTACGTCGGCGTCGCGGGCCTCGGCCTGGAGATGTCCTACGCGTTCAAGGCGCTCAACTACGGCCGAGGCCTCGGGATCGCCCTGGTGATCTTCGTGCTCTGCGTCGTCATGGAGATCGTCTCGAGCGCCGTGCGCGGCGCGATGCTCGGCGAGACCGCGCAGACGCGCTCCTGGATCGACCGGATCCTGCACCCGCGCCTCCGCCGCACCGACGCGGCGACGGGCACCGCCGGAGCTGGCATCGCGCTGGCCACCGGCGCCGCGAAGCCGGCATGGGCGGCCTCTCCCGCCGCGGCCGTGCGCCGCCCGTGGACGCGCGAGCGCCGCCGCAACACGATCGCCGGCTGGATCGCGGTCGCGATCGTGATCGGCAGCCTCCTCGTCTGCCAGATCCAGTGGAGCGACCTCCTCACGGTGTGGGCGAAGATCCCGGAGACCGCCGCGAAGTTCTGGCCGCCCGACTTCGGCAACTACGACGCCTCCGTCATGCTCGGCGCCATGCGGGACACGATCGCGATCGCGCTCGCCGCCACCGTGCTGACGCTGCTGCCCTCGCTCCTGCTTGGCTCCTTCGCGGCCCGCAACGTCGCCCCGAACGGCACGGTGCGCGGCATCGCCCGGTTCCTGCTCGTCGGCATCCGCGGCATTCCGGAGCTCATCCTCGCGATCGTGCTCATCGTGGTCACCGGCCTCGGTCCGACCGCGGGCATCGTGGCCCTCGCGATCGGCGGGATCGGCCTGCTGGGCAAGCTCGTCGCGGACTCTTTCGAAGAGGTCGACCGCGGCCCGGAGCGCGCTCTGCGCGCGGTCGGCGCCACCCGGATCCAGACCTATGCCTCCGCGACCGTGCCGCAGGGCACGCGCGCGCTCATCGGGCACAGCTTCTACATGCTCGACACGAACATCCGCGCGGCGACGATCCTCGGCATCGTCGGCGGCGGCGGTGTGGGCTACTACCTGCTGAACGCCGGGCAGGGCTCGCGCTACGAGGTCGTGACGGCGATCGTGCTGATGATCCTCGCCACGGTGCTCGTGGTCGAGGGGCTCGCGATGTGGATGCGGAGGGTTTTCCGATGACGGAAGGGAAGGCGATGACCGCTTCTCCGGACGACAGGTTCGACGTCGCGATCGTCGGATCCGGCATCGTCGGCCTCGGCGCGGCGTACGCGGCCGTGCGACGAGGGCTGCGCGTCGTGGTCGTGGACCGCACCGACCGGCCCGTGGGCGCGACGATCCGCAACTTCGGACATCTCTGCATCGGCGCGCAGGACGGCGCGGCGCGTGCCTACGGCGAGGCGTCCCGCGGGATCTGGCTCCGCCTCGCCGCCGAGACCGGATTCTGGGTGCGCGAGAGCGGCACGCTCGTCGTCGCCAGGGCGGAGGACGAGCGGGCGCTCCTCGAGGAGGCCGCAGGGGCCGAGGGCGAGGACGGCGGGATCCGCCTTCTCTCTCCCTCCGCGGTGACCGAGCTCGCCCCGGTCCGTCCGGAGGTCGTGCACGGCGGCGCGCTCGTGGCCGGCGACCTGCAGGTGAATCCGCGGGAGGCCGCCGGAGCGATCGTGCGGCACCTCGCGGCGCTCGGCGTGGAGTTCCGCTTCCGCACCGCGGTCACCGCGGTCGAGACGGGGCTCGTGCGCACGACCCGCGGCGACATCGCGGCGGACGACGTGGTCGTGGCCGTGAACCACGACGTCGACCAGCTGCTTCCCGCGCTCGCCGAGCGTGCGGGCGTGATCCGCTGCGCTCTCGACATGATGCGCGTCTCGGCCGATCTGCGCTCGCCGCTGCAGGCGCCGCTGCTCACCGGCTGGTCGCTCGTGCGCTACCGCCGGTTCGCCGGCCTGGGCACCGCGACGGCGCTCCGCGAGCGGCTGCACGCCGAGCGCCCGGAGCTGGCCGCGCTCGATCTGAACCAGATGTACACGCAGCTGCCCGACGGGACGATGCTGCTCGGCGACTCGCACCACAAGGCCGTGCAGCCGGAGCCGTTCCAGCCCGAGGCCGCGTTCGACGCGTTCCTCGCCGAGGCGCGCGAGCTCTTCGACGTCGGTGGGATGCGCGTGCTCGAACGCTGGCAGGGCGTGTACGCCGCCGCGGGCGAGGAGTTCCTCATCGAGGAGGTCGCGCCGCGCGTGCTCGCGCTCGCCGCGACCACCGGTATCGGCATGACCACGGGACTCGGCCTCGCCGAGCTCGAGACCACCCGCGTCTTCGGCTGGGGCGGATCCGGATCCGGATCCGGATCCGCGGACGCCGACGCGTCCGTCGCGGACGGAGCACAGACACCCGCCATCGCCGGCGGCGCAGGAACGACCGCCATCGTCGGCGGCATCGCACAGGAGGAGAACGCATGAACCCGCACACCCCGATCGAACTGGTCGTGCTCGACATGGCAGGAACCACCGTGCTCGACGACGGCATCGTGGAGCAGGCGTTCCAGCGCGCGGCCGAGCGCACCGGCGTGGCCGCGCGGATCGGCTGGGACGAGGCGCTGCAGTACGTGCGCGACACCATGGGGCAGTCCAAGATCGACGTCTTCACGCACCTCGCCGAGGGCGACGTCGAGGCGGCGGAGCGCGCCACGGCGCAGTTCGAGGCCGCCTACGCCGAGATCGTGGCCGAGCAGGGGGCGACCGAGATCCCCGGCGCGGCAGACGCCATCCGCGCCCTGCGGGCCGCGGGCCTGAAGGTCTGGCTGACGACCGGGTTCGCCCCGGTCACGCGCGACGCGATCCTGGACGCCCTGGGCTGGCGGGACCTCGTCGACGGCGTGCTGAGCCCGGTCGACGCCGGTCGCGGGCGCCCCGCCCCCGACCTCGTGCTCACCGCGCTGCTGCGCGCAGGCGCCTCCTCGGTGCACGCGGTCGCGGTCGCCGGCGACACCGTCAGCGACGTGCAGTCGGGTCGCAGGGCCGGCGCCGGCTTCGTCGCGGGCGTGCTGAGCGGCGCGCACGACGCGGTCGCGCTCGAGACCGCCGATCCCGATGCCGTGCTGCCCGACGTCACCGCCCTTCTCGGCGCGCTCGCCGAGCGCGGCCTCGTCCCGGCTCTCGCGCCGATCGCGGCCGACTGACATGCGCGCGGCGCTGGTCCGCCCCGCAGAAGAGGTGCACCGGCACGACGTGCCGCTGCGGCCCGCCGCCGTCGCGATGGCCTGGCTCGGCGTCGGGCTCCCGCACGAGGTGCTCGCCGTACCGGGCGTCGCCCTCGCCCCGCACGACGTGCTGGTCGCGGTGGAGATGTCCACGATCTGCGGATCCGACATCCACACCGTGCAGGGCCGCCGGCACGCGCCGACGCCCCTCGTGCTCGGGCACGAGAGCGTGGGCCGGATCATCGCGATCGGCGACGAGGGCGCCCGCGCGGTCGACGGCGCGGCGCTGCACATCGGCGACCGCGTGGTCTGGTCGGTCACGGTCTCGTGCGGACACTGCGACCGGTGCCTCGCGGGGCGCACGCAGAAATGCCGGCAGCTCGCGAAGTACGGGCATGCGCGCATCGAGCCGCGGTGGGAGCTCACCGGCGGTTTCGCCGGGCACGTGCACCTGCGCGCGGGCACCGGGATCGTGCGCGTGCCGGAGGCGCTGCCGGCCGCCGCGCTCGCGCCGGTCTCGTGCGCCACGGCGACCGCCTGGGCCGGGGTCGCGCGCGGGGCGGTGCTTCGAGGCCGCGGGGTGCCGGATCCGTCCCCCTCCGCCGGCGAGGACGCGGAGGTGCTCGCGTGCGAACGGGTGCTCGTGCTGGGCGCGGGACTCGTCGGGCTCACGGCGGCGGTGATCGCCGCGGAGCTGGGCGGGCGCGTGCAGATCGTTGATCCGGACCCTGCCCGGCGTGCGTTCGCCGAGCGGTTCGCGCTCACCGCGATCGCCCCGGACGACGTCGCGGAGGAGGGGTTCGACCTCGTGATCGAGGCCTCGGGGCACGCGGTGCGCGCGGCGCTGGACGCGGTCGACGTGGGCGGCGCCGTGGTGCTGCTGGGCAGCGTCTTCCCCGCGGATCCGGTGCCGCTCGACGCCGAGCGCATCGTGCGGGGGCTCGTGACCGTGGCGGGGGTGCACAACTACACGGGAGCCGAGCTGCACGCCGCGGCCGCGTTCATGGCCGGCCGCGGTCGCGCGCACCCCTTCGCCGACGCCGTGGGCGCCGTGCATCCGCTCGCCGCGGTCGACGCCGCGCTCGTGCAGGCGGCCGCCCCCGGGGCGCCCCTGCGGGTGGGGCTCACCCCGCGCTGAGGCCGGTCCGCCGGGCGCGGGGGAACCATGTCCCACTTCGTGCCCCACCATGTCCCGCTTTCGGCGGGGAAACCGCCCCAGATCCAGCCGAAATCGGGACATGGTCGGTGGCCGCAGGCCAGCACGGATCGTGCCAGGCTTGAGGGATGAACCCCCAGGAACCGCGGCAGCAGCCCGCTCTCGGCGTGCTGCTGGTCGTCGGATCCTGCCTGTCCCTGCCGTTCGGCGCCGCCGTCGCGACCACGATCTTCCCGGAGCTCGGCTCCTGGGGCGTCACGGGACTGCGGGTGCTCATCGCCGCGATCGTGGTGCTCGTCATCGCGCGCCCGCGGCTGAAGCGCTGGAACCGTGCGCAGTGGATCTCGGCGATCCTCTTCGGCGTCTCGATCGCCGCGATGAACGGCACCTACTACGCCGCGATCGACCGGATCCCGCTGGGGCCCGCGGTGGCGATCGAGTTCCTCGGCCCGCTCGTGCTGGCCGCGGTGCTCACCCGGCGCCTCGCCGATGCGGTCTGGGTGGGGATCGCGCTGGTCGGCATGGCGCTGCTCGGGGTCGACGGGCTCACCGGCGCCGAGGCGCTGGATCCCTGGGGCGTGCTGTTCGCGCTCATCGCGGCCGGGTTCTGGGTCATGTACATCCGGATGAGCACGCGCGTCGGCGCGCTCACCACGGGAACCGAGGGCCTCGCGGTCGCGCTCGCCGTGGGCGCCGTGCTGCTGCTGCCGTTCGGCGTGCCCGCCGCGGTGACCGCGGTGGCGGATCCTCGCGTGCTGGGACTCGCCGCGCTCACCGCCCTGCTCGCCTCGGTGATCCCGTACATCCTCGAGCTCGCCGCGCTGCGCCGCCTGCCGCAGCGCGTGTTCGGGATCCTGCTCAGCCTCGAGCCGGTCTTCGCTACGCTCGCGGGACTCCTCGTGCTCGGGCAGCACGCCTCGCCGCTGCGGCTCGCCGCGATCGCGCTGGTCGTGATCGCGAGCATCGGCGTCACGGCGGGCGCGCGGCGTCGTCGCGGCGCCCGGCCCGATGAGGAGCCGCCTTCGCCGCTGACCGGATCCATCGCGGTCGTCCCCGACTGAGGGCATCCCGCCGGCGGGCGTCACACGCGCCGGTCCCGCCCTGCGCGGGCGTAGCCTCGGGACCATGAGCGCGCTCACCGACCTCCTCGACATCCGCACTCCCATCCTGCTCGGTCCCTTCGGAGGGCTCAGCTCGATCCCGCTCGTCGCCGCGGTCAGCGCGGCGGGAGGGCTCGGATCCTACGGGCTGTACGGCTACGACGCGGAGCGCATCCGCACGACCGTCGCCGGGATCAGGGCCGCGACGCGCCGGCCGTTCGGACTCAACATCTGGCTGCCCCGGGGCGACGAGGTCGAGCCCGGCCCCGAGCACGACGACTACGCCGCGGCCCTCGCCCCGTTCTTCGCCGAGGTGGGCGCCGAGGTGCCGGCCCGCCCTGCGGCGTATCTGCCCTCGCTCGACGAGCAGCTCGCCGCGGTCCTCGAGGCCGCGCCGGCCGTGCTGAGCGTGGTCTTCGGGGTGCCCTCGGCATCGCTCGTCGACGAGGCGCACCGCAGGGGGATCCGCGTGATCGGCACCGCGACGACGGTCGCCGAGGCGCGCGCCCTCGCGGAGGGCGGCGTGGATGCGATCGTCGCGACCGGGGCCGAGGCCGCAGGCCACCGGGTCTCGTTCCTGCGCCCGGCCGAGGACTCGGTCGTCGGGCTGTTCTCGCTGCTGCCGCAGGTCGTCGACGCGGTCGACGTGCCGGTGATCGCCGCCGGCGGGATCTCGGACCGGCGCGGGGTCGCCGCCGCGTTCGCGCTCGGCGCGCAGGGCGTGCAGGTCGGCACGGCCTTCCTCGCCACGGCGGAGTCGGCCGCGAACGAGGCGCACCGGGCCGCGATCCGGGCGACGCCGGCCGAGGGCGCGGTGCTCACGCGGGCGATGAGCGGCCGGCTCGCGCGCGGTGC
This sequence comes from Microbacterium sp., assembly GCA_031277885.1. Taxonomy (GTDB): domain Bacteria; phylum Actinomycetota; class Actinomycetes; order Actinomycetales; family Microbacteriaceae; genus Microbacterium. The sequence goes on along the minus strand of JAITLM010000051.1, from coordinate 5,557 downwards.
GCGCAACCGTGTCGTCGCGGACATCGAGGCGGCCGGATCCATCGCGCCGTTCCCGGCGCAGAACTGGATCACCGGACGCTTCCGCACCCCGGCCGGGCAGCAGAACAGGGGCGAGCTGCAGTCCCTGTGGCTCGGCCAGTCGGCGCCGCTGGCCCGCTACGAGACCGCCGCGGCGGCGTTCGCCGAGCTGGCGGCGGGAGTGGCGTCCTGAGCTCCGGTCCCGGCCGACACCGGTCCGGAACAGGGGCCGGCGCGGAGGCGAGCGTCGTCAGAGGATGACGGTCGAGCGGCCGTGCACGATGACGCGGTCGTCGGCGTGCCACTGCACGGCCCGCGCGAGCACCAGGCGCTCCACGTCGGCGCCGCGGCTCTGCAACTCCGAGGCCGACTCCGCGTGCGTGACGCGCGTGACGTCCTGCTCGATGATCGGGCCCTCGTCGAGATCCGCCGTCGCGTAGTGCGCGGTGGCGCCGATGAGCTTCACGCCCCGCTCCTTGGCCCGCGCGTAGGGGTTCGCACCGATGAAGGCGGGCAGGAACGAGTGGTGGATGTTGATCACCGGGGCGCCGAGGCTCCCGATGAAGTCGTCGGTGAGGATCTGCATGTAGCGCGCGAGGACGACGAGGTCGACGTTGCCGCGCAGCAGCTCGAGCTGCCTCTGCTCCATCTCGGCCTTGTCGCCGGAGGGGATGTGCACGAACGGCACGCCGAACGAGCGCACCGACTCCGCCAGATCCGGGTGGTTCGAGACGACCATCGTGACGTCGATGTCGAGCTGGCCGCGCTGGGTGCGCCAGAGCAGCTCCATGAGGCAGTGGTCGTACTTGGACACGAAGATCGCGACGCGCTTGCGCTTGGACGCGTCGTGCAGCGACCACTCCATGCCGAAGCGCTCCGCGACCGCGGCCAGATCCGCTTCGAGGGCGGGACGCGCGGCGGCGAGGCCGTCGCGGTGGATCACCGTGCGCTGGAAGAAGCGCCCGCCGGCCGCATCGGTGGAGTGCTGGTCGAGGGAGATGATGTTCGCTCCGTGCGCGGCGAGCACCCCGGCCACGGCGGCGACGATCCCTGGCTGGTCGTCGCAGGCGATGAGCAGTCGTGCGGTGTCGGGCTGCGCCATGACAGGTCTCCTTGCAAGCGGGGGTGTCCGTCGATTCTGCCGCTCCCCGGCGCGCGAGGCGAATCGCGCGTGCAACGTGCGCGCGCCGCGCGGCTGTCGCGCCCTCCGGACGCCGGAAGGGACCCGGGCGCACGGCCCGGATCCCTTCCGACGAGGATCCCGCGGGGGAGACCCTTTGCGCTCAGTTCCCGGAGAACTCGGCCAGGCTCAGCGTCTGGTCGCCGGGCCGCGTGAAGTGGCCGGCCTGGGAGGTGGTGGAGGCGCCGTGCGCCGCCGGCGCGTCCCAGGTGCGGCCGGGCGTGGTCGCCGCGGTGGACGTGTCGATGCCCAGCACGAGCCCCGAGTAGCGGTTCACGAGCCGGACGGATCCGGTCGCCGCCCCGCTCGCGGGATCCGTGTTCGGCACGATGAACCACTGCTGTCCGACGCCGGCCGACGCCTTGTCGGTGAGCGTGAGGCCCGCGCCCCACGCGCGCCCGGCGGTCGAGGAGGCGTCGACGCCCAGCAGCGCGCCGGCCTGGGTCGCGATCGTGTACGCACCGTCGCCGGTCGCCGTGAACGTCCACGCGCCGTTCTTGCGGTTCACGGATCCCGCCGTCGTCAGCTTCTTGCCGTTGCCGGAGGCCGAGAGCTTGCGCCCGTCCGCGTTCGCGATCGTGTACGCCTTCGTCGTGTCGATCGCGGACGCCGGCGACACCGAAGGACCGGCGTCGATCGTGATGTTCGCGAACTGCGCGTAGGCGTCGCCCATGCAGCCGAAGGAGCAGTAGGACCGGAACGACTTGCCGACGATCGCCGAGCTCGTCTTGTTGGCCGGGTCGACGAACCACCGGTACCAGGACGCCGTGGTGTACGCGGATCCGGAGTCGCCGAGACGGAACCACTTCTGGGTAGCGAGGTTCTTCGTGGCGTAGAACTCCTGCGGCGCCTTGCCCGACTGGTCGGGGTTCTGCGGCTGTCCGATGTACAGCCCGAGGTAGGCGTCGTAGGTGACGTCCATCACGAACAGCGGCGAGGTGGCGGGCATCTGCCCGTTCTTGATCTGCTGCTGCGCCGTGCCGGGGGTGTTCGGGTCGTACTCCTTGTCGACCGGCGTGTAGCCCGTCTCGCTGTCATCGGTGACGGGGACCATGTTGCTCTCCTTGCCGGAGATGCCGGGCTCGGTCCAGGCGCCGTCGTACCACTTCTGCCAGGAGCCGGTCGCCATCTTCCCGGAGATCGGAGCGCGGGCGACGTGCTCGTAGAAGGCCACCCAGCCGCCGGTCTTGTTCACGACGCGGGAGCCGTAGAACGCGTAGAAGTAGCCGGATGCGTAGTCGACGTAGAGGCGGGGATCGCCGTCGCCGTAGGAGTAGGTCTGCTGCGGGAATGCGGTGGTGTCGCCGCGGGTCGTGCTGTACGGCGAGGTGATCGCGTGGCCGGGGATGCTCCAGGTCTTGCCCTTGTCGGTCGAGACCGCGTAGTCGATCGCGTCGTAGTGCAGGCCGTCGCCGAAGGGCTTGGGCGTGAACTCGTTGTGCACCAGCCCGTACCAGTCGCCCGTGTCGGGGTCGACCCACATCTGCGTGATGTCGCAGTAGTTCGGCTGCGTGTAGCTGGATCCGGCCGGCGCCTTCGTCGACTCGACGCCGGTCGGGCTGGCGTTGCAGAAGTCGGTGGTGTCGGGATTCGTGCCGGCGGCGTTGAGCGCGTCGTCCGGCTTCGCCGTGTCGAAGTTCGAGCCGGTGTACCAGTTCCACTGGCGGATGTCGCCGTTGCTGCCGTCGGGCTCGTTGTAGTAGTTCGCGTGCGACTCGCCGAAGTGGAACGTGCCGTCCGCGTCGATGAACGGGCTGGCCGGGGTGTCGTCGGGGTAGTTCCACGTGCTGTTGTCGACCGAGTCGGTCGTCACGGTCGCGGCGGCCGGCTTGGGTGCGGGGGTGGGCGTCGGGGTCGGAGTGGGTGTGACGATCGGGTCGGTCGTGTAGGCGACGATCTCGGACGCCGAGGCGTTGTTCGAGCCGTTCACGGCGTCGAGGATCCGGAACTCGACGTAGCGCGCCGAGACGGGCTGGGCGAACGTGACGTACTGGATCTGCGTGCTGCTGGTCGGCTGCGAGAACGTCGCGGTGCCCGCAGGCGTCCAGGCGCTGCTCTTGCCGTCCTTGGCGACGGAGGGGTCGTTGGTGGTGAGGACCTGCACGTTCTTGGCCGGGCCGTTGCCCTGCACCTTGACGGAGTAGCCGAGCCCCGTGAGGGTGTGCTCGGCCCCGATGTCGAACGTGAGGTAGTGCGGCATCGGATCCGGCGTGCCGCCGTTGTAGTTCGAGGCCCACTGCGTCGAGTAGTCGCCGTCGAACGCGCCCTTCGCGGTGCCGTCGAGCGACGGCGGCGCGGGGTAGGGCGCCGACTCGGAGTCGACGTCGAGCAGGGTGTAGCCCGTGTCCGGGATCGCCGCGCCCGCGGGTGGGGCGGTGTCGGCGTGGGCGGCGACGGCGCCGAGCGTCAGCGTCGTCGCGGCGATCGCGAGCGCGGCGCCGGCGGCGAGGACGCCCCGTGATCGACGGGGGACGGACAGGATCTGTGGAGGCATCGGTCTTCCTTGCTGCGTCATCGAGGCGGGGAGAACAGGGGCCACGGTACTCGCAAGTTATCGCTAACATCAAGGACTTTCCCGGAATTGTCGTGATCACCGCGGTGTGCAGATATCGCAAACATGCCTCGGGGTGCGGCCTGGCGATGGTGCCCGGCGTCCGGGCGCTCTGGGTGCTCCGGCGGTGACGCGGTTCCGGAGAGGCGCCGATCCCTGCCGTGCGGTCAGCGTCGGGGCGCGGCCGTCGAGCGGCGCACGACGAGCTGCGGCGCGATCGTTTCGGCCGGGGGCACCGCGCCGGGGTGCGAGATCGCGTGCAGGAGGTGCTCGACCGCGATGCGGCCCACGTCGATGAACGGCTGGGCGACCGTGGTGAGGGCCGGGGAGCAGAACTCCGCGAGCGGGATGTCGTCGACGCCCACGATCGAGACGTCGTCGGGGATCGTCCGGCCGAGCTCGGCGAACGCCCGCGCGAGGCCGAACGCCATCTCGTCGCTCGCGACGAACACGGCGGTGACCTCGGGGATCCGCGCCAGGATCTGTCCGGCGCGGTGGCCCGAGGCGGGGGACCAGTCTCCGACGATCTCGGGCGGCGCCTCGCGGCCGGCGTCCGCGAGCGCGTCGCGCCAGCCCCGGGTGCGGCTCGAGGCGTCGAGCCACTGCTGCGGACCCGCGACGTGCCAGACGGTCTCGTGGCCGAGATCCAGCAGATGACGGGTCGCGATCCGCCCCACCTCGCGCTGATCGACCGCGACCACCTGGGTCGACGCGGTGCGCGAGCCGTCGATCGTGATCGTCGGCAGGGTGCGGGTGAGCTCGTCGATCGCGCGCGTCGTCGAGATCAGCGGCACCGCGAGCACGATGCCCTCGACGCCCTGGTCGGCCAGGCGCGACATGGCCTGCTCGATCTCGCCCGCATCGAGCGAGGGCGTCGTGACGGAGTTCACGATGTAGCCGGCCTCGGATGCGGTCGTCTCGATGCCGACCGCGACCGCGCTGCGCGAGTAGAAGCCGGTGCGGAGCGAGACGACGCCGATCGCCCTGCTCCGTCCGGAGGACAGGGCGCGGGCGGCGTTGTTGCGCCGGTAGCCGAGCTGGTCGACCGCGGCGAGGACCTTGGCCCTGGTCTCCGGCTGCACGCTCGGGTTGCCGCTCAGCGTGCGGGAGACGGTCTGCGCGGAGACCCCGGCCAGGCGGGCGACGTCGGCCATCCCCGGGATGCGGCGGGGATCCGGCGTCGGTGCGGTCGTCATGGGGTCCGATCGTGGGCGGGCGCGCGGGCGTCGTCCCGGCACACGTGCATGATATCGATCACATCCGGGGAGGCGTGCGAGGTGCCGCCGGGGGAGCCGCGCGGGCATAGCCTTGCTCCGTGACCTCCTCGGAACCCGACGCCTCGCTCGCGGTGCTTCTGGACGGCGCGCGTGCCGCCCTCTCCGGCCTGCCGCAGGAGGCGCTCGGTCGCGAGAAGACCTCGCGCTGGCGGGCGCCGCGCATCGTCCGGGTCGGATCCGCGTGGCACGTCGGCGTCCTCCTGATCGCCGACGACGCCGTGTTCGCCACGGCCGAGGTGCTGCGCGCTGCCGCGCCCGTGCGGCGGGGCTACGCGGCGGAGTCGGCCCGCGCGAGGGCGGAGCGCCGGGCCGAGGCCTCGCGCGGCGGCTTCGCCGACGGCGAGACCGTGCACGTCGGGTGGACCCCGATCGACGTCGCCGCCGTGTCGGCCGGAGGCTCGTCCGGCCCGCTCGCCCTCGTGGACGGCGTCCCGTCGGTGCGCTGGTCGGCCTCCGGCGCCCTCGCCCCCCTCTCGTCCTACCTCGAAGACCGGATCGCCCTCCTCCGGGCCGCCCGCCCCTGACGCGCCC
>JAITLM010000045.1 GCA_031277885.1 Microbacterium sp. | reverse complement strand
CGCCGTGCGAACCATCGGCGCCGACCACGACCTCCGCCTCGATCTCGAACTCCGCGCCGTCCTTGTCCTCCGCGACGACCGTCGGGCGCGACGATGCGGCGTCGCGCACCGCCGTGGCGGTGACACCGAAGCGAAGATCCTGCCCATCCGCGAGGCGGGCCGCGACGAGATCCTTCAGCACCTCGTGCTGCGGGTACAGCCAGACGCTGCGACCGGTCAGCGCGGGGAAGTCGAAACGGTGACCCGCCCCGTCGAAACGCAGGTCGATGCCGTCGTGGCGGTGGCCGTCGGCCAACACCCTGGTCGACGCGCCGGAGGAGACCAGGAGATCCACCGTGCCCTGCTCGAGGATGCCGGCGCGGACGGTGCGCTCGATCTCCTCGCGCGGGCGACGGTCGATCACGATGGATCCGATCCCGACGGCGGCGAGCAGGTGCGAGAGCAGCAGGCCGGCCGGGCCGGCGCCGACGATGGCGACTCGGGTGCGCATTGTGGGGGTCATGGGTCTCCTTCGACGGCGAAAGCCTCCCCGATGCGCCAGGCCGCGCGCCTGACCATTCCCGTTGAACGGGAATCTGCCTTCAGCGGCGGAAGCCGAGGGTCCGCTCGATGTCCCGCGCCGCGGCGTGCAGCTCGTAGAGCGCGATGTCGGTCTGCGCATCGCGCGGGAGCACGGCGGAGAGAGCGGCGATCACCGCCCCGGTCTCATCCCGGATCGGCACCGCCACGCCGGTCGAGACGTCCTCGATGTACCCGGGCGCGACCACGTGCCCGAGGCGGCGGATATCGGCCAGAGCGCGGCGCAACGCTCCTGCCTCCGTGATGGTCTCCCTCGTGACGGGGGCGAGGGGCCCCGCGAGGATCCGCTCCTGCAGGTCGCGCGTGCCGAACGCCAGGAGCACGAGGCCGGAGGAGGAGGCGTGCAGCGGCAGGCGTCCGGCGATCCGTGTGACGTTCGAGCCAGATTCCGGGCCGGACAGGCGCTCCAGGAAGAGCGCCTCATCCTGCTCCAGGATCGCGAGCTGGGTGTGCTCGCGCAGGCGGCTCTGCACGCGCTCCATCGACGGCATCGCCGCCTGGCGCAGGCGCAGCGCGTGCGAGGAGCGCGTCGCGAGCTCCCACAGCCGCATGCCGATGCGGATCCGGCGATCCTCATCGCGCTCCAGAAGTCCCGCCTCGACGAGTTCGCCCACCACGCGGTGCGCGGTGGAGGCGGGCAGGCCCGCCCTGCGACCGATCTCGGCGGCCGTCTGCACCGTGCGCGTCGGGGTGAAGGTCTCGAGCACGCGGAGCAGGCGGTCGGTCACCGAGTCGCCGGAGGGGGAGTTCGCCATGGACTCAGGATGCCATGGTCCCGAGATGATTCCCATTGAGTGGGAATCCTTCGCCACGCGCCGCGGCCACGACGCACGATTCTGCTGTTCCCCGAACGGTCGAAGGAGACGACGATGTACGACACCGCTGCGGCGCCCGAGTCGCTGCTCGCCGCGCCCGACCAGGTCACGCAACGGGAGATCACCGCCGAGATCGAGGCCGCGCACGCCGACTCTGCACGGCGCGAGACGGAGGGGGAGACCCTGCCGCGCACGATGCACGACTTCCCGCCCTACCGCTCGAGCCTCCTCAGGCACCCGACCAAGAACCCGAAGCTCGTCGATCCCGAGACGATCGAACTGCTCTCGCCCGCCTTCGGCCAGCGCGACGTCGCCGCGATCGAGTCGGATCTGACCCTGCAGCACGTCGGCGAACCGCTCGGCGAGCGCATCACCGTGCGCGGGCGGCTCCTGGATTCGTGGGGCCGGCCGCTGGCGAACCAGCTGATCGAGGTCTGGCAGGCGAACTCCGCCGGGCGCTACATCCACCAGCGCGACCAGCATCCCGCGCCTCTCGACCCGAACTTCACGGGTGCGGGCCGAGCGATCACGAACGACGCCGGCGAATACCTCTTCACGACGATCAAGCCGGGACCGTATCCGTGGAAGAACCACGTCAACGCCTGGCGCCCCGCGCACATCCACTTCTCGGTGTTCGGCCGTGCGTTCACCCAGCGCATCGTCACCCAGATGTACTTCCCGGGGGATCCGCTGTTCGCCCTCGACCCGATCTACAACTCGATCCGGCGCGCGTCGGATCGCGAGCGGATGATCGCGGCGTACGACCACGATGCCACGGTGCCGGAGTTCTCGATGGGCTACCGCTGGGACATCGTCGTGGACGGACCCGATGCGACGTGGTCCGAGCAGGAGGAGGACCAGTGAGCGCCGAACCCGCCCTCGCACCCACGGCCGGACAGACCGTGGGCCCGTTCTTCGCCTACGGCACCGCGTACGACCGGATGCACGAGGTCGTCTTCCCGTACAGCCCCGGTTCGGTCGTGCTGTCCGGCACGGTCTATGACGGGGCCGGCGCCCCCATCCCGGACGCGATGGTGGAGATCTGGGGTGCGGACGCCGACGGAACGGTCTCGCGCGCCTGCGGCGCGTTCCGCCGCGACGATCACACCTTCACGGGCTTCGGCCGCTCGTTCACGACCGATGACGGCCACTACGAGTTCTGGACCCGAGAGCCGGGACCTTCGGGTTCCGGCGCGCCCTTCTTCGCCGTGATCGTCTACGCCCGCGGTCTGCCCGACAAGCTGCACACGCGCATCTATCTGCCGGGCGCCGAGGGGGATCCGTTCCTCGCGTCGCTGTCCGAGGAGGAGCGTGCGACCCTCGTGGCGATCCGCGAGGCGGAGGGCAGCCTGCGCCACGACATCCGGCTTCAGGGCGACCGGGAGACGGTGTTCCTTGCCTACTGACGACGAGACCGACAGCGCCCTCGGCTCGGCCGTGTTCGGGCTGCTGGATCCGCTGCTCGCGGGTTCCGCCGCCGGAGCGCGCGCGGACGGAGAGACGGCGATCGCGAGCGACGCGCACGTCGCCGCGGCGCTCGTGCGGGCCGAACGCGGTCTGCTCACGGCCTATGGCGACCTGGGCGTCATGCCCCCTGCGCGTGCGGAGCGGGTCGCGCCGGGGTTCCGCCCTGAGGTGAGGGCGCTCGCGGCGGCGGCCCTCGAGAGCGGCAACCCGGTCGTCCCCCTCGTCGACGCGCTGCGGCGCCGGACCGGGGACGCCGACGCCGCGCTCTGGATCCATCGCGGTGCGACCAGTCAGGACATCCTCGACACCGCCCTCATGCTCGTCGCGAAGGACGGCATCGGCGTGGCCGTCGAGGATCTCGCCGCCGCCGCATCGGATCTGGTCGCTCAGGCGGTCGCGCATCGCGATGACCCCGCCGCCGCGCGGACCCTGGGGCAGCACGCGGTCCCGATCACGGTCGGGGCGCGGATCGCCGGCCGGCTGCGCGCCCTGGTGCGGGCACGTCGCACGCTCCTCGACGCCGCGGCGGCGCTGCCCGCGCAGCTCGGCGGGGCGGCGGGGACCCAGGCGTCCTTCGTCGAGCTGTTCGGGTCCGAGATCGCGTCGCGGCTGCCGTCCGCCTTCGCGGCCGCCACCGGCCTTGTCGCACCGCCCGCGCCCTGGCACACCGACCGGTACCCGATCCTCGACCTCGCCCACGCCGCCGGTGCGGCGCTCGCGGCGATGGGCGCCCTCGCGGCGGACGTCGTGACCCTCACCCGCCCCGAGATCGCGGAGGCCTCCGTCCAGCGCGGCGGCGGATCCAGCACCATGCCGCAGAAGCGCAATCCCGTCGATGCCGTGCTCCTGCGGTCCGCCGCGATGCGCGCCCCGGCGCTGATCGGGCAGCTCCACACCGCTGCGGGGCTCGCCGGCGACGAGCGGCCGGACGGCGCCTGGCACGCCGAATGGCCGGCCCTGCAGGAGCTGCTGCGGCTGCTGGTGGGCGCGGCCGCGCGTACGCGGGAGCTGTGCGAGGGGCTGCGCTTCGACGCGGAGCGCGCGAGGGAGAATCTCGCGCTGACCGGCGGGCTGATCCTGTCGGAGCGCCTCGCCCTCGTGCTGAAGCCCCGCATCGGCGCCGCACGGTTCGCCGAGGTGATCGACCGCGCCGCCGCCGGAGAGTCGCTCGCCGACCTGGTGCGCGCGCTGCCCGAGGTCGCGGAGCAGGACCTCGCCGACCTGCTCGATCCGGCCCGGTACCTGGGGCGCTCCGGCGCCCTCGTCGACGACGCCGTCCGCACCGCTCGGGACGAGGGCATCCGATGATCGACGTCGCGGTCTCCGCCACGGTCGGACCGGAGGGTGCGCCGCTGCTCGTCCTCGGTCCGTCTCTCGGGACATCGAGCATCCTCTGGGAGTCGGTGCTGCCCGCGCTCGCCCCGGACCATCGGGTGATCACCTGGGAGCTTCCGGGCCACGGAGGCTCTGCGCCGGTGCGGGAGCCGTTCGCGGTCGCGGATCTCGCCGACGCCCTCGTCCGCGCCCTCACGGGAAGCCTCGGCGAGGAGCGGTTCGACTATGCGGGCGTCTCGCTCGGCGGCGCCGTGGGGCTCGAACTCCTGCTGCGTCACCACCAGCACGTCGGCCGTGCCGCGATCCTCTGCTCCGGCGCCGTGATCGGTACGCCGCAGGGATGGCGTGAGCGGGCCGCACAGGTGCGCGCCCAGTCGACGTCGTCGCTCGTCGTCGGATCCGCGCAGCGCTGGTTCGCGCCCGGCTCGATCGCACAGCATCCCGACCTCGCCGGCCGGCTCCTGCACACGCTGCAGGACGCCGACGACGAGAGCTACGCCCTGGCCTGCGAGGCCCTCGCCGCTCATGACGTGCGAGCCCGACTCGGCGAGATCGGGGCTCCGGTGCTGGCGATCTGGGGCGCGCACGACGCCGTCACGCCCGAGGCCTCGGCACGCGAGATCGCGGACGGCGTGCGTACCGGGAGCGCGGCGGGGATCCCCGGCGCCTCGCATCTCGCACCGGTCGACGACCCGACCGCGGTGACCCGCCTGCTGAGCGGATTCCTGACCCCCGAGAGGACCTCGACATGACCGGAGCGACCGACGAGGAGCGCCGCGCGCAGGGCATGGCCGTGCGCCGCGAGGTGCTCTCGGATGCGCACGTGGACCGTGCGATCGCGAGCACGACCGAGCTCACCGCAGACTTCCAGGACTTCATCACGCGTGTCGCGTGGGGCGATGTGTGGTCCCGGCCGGGCCTGGATCGCCGGTCGCGCTCGATCGCCGTGCTGTCGAGCCTCATCGCCCTGGGGCACCACGAGGAGTTCGCGATGCACGTGCGCGCGGCGCGGCGCAACGGGCTCACGGTCGCAGAGATCCGGGAGGTCATCCTGCAGTCGGCCGTGTACGCGGGCGTGCCGGCCGCCAACACCGCGTTCCGCCTCGCTGCCGGGGTGCTCGCCGAGGAGGAGGCGCCGTGATCGACAAGACGGCGCCGGACGCCGCGGCCGCCGTCGCCGGGATCCTGGACGGCGCGACCGTCATGATCGGCGGGTTCGGGCGCGCGGGACAGCCGGTCGAGCTGATCGATGCGCTGATCGCGCAGGGCGCGGGCGACCTCACGATCGTGAACAACAACGCGGGCAACGGCGACACCGGTCTCGCGGCGCTGCTCGCCGCCGGACGAGTGCGCCGGATCGTGTGCTCGTTCCCGCGGCAGACCGACTCGTGGGTGTTCGACGATCTGTACCGGTCGGGGCGCATCGAGCTCGAACTCGTGCCGCAGGGCAACCTGGCGGAGCGGATCCGCGCCGCGGGCGCCGGGATCGGAGCGTTCTACTCGCCCACGGGCGTCGGGACGCAGCTCGCAGAGGGACGGGAGCACCGGGTGATCGACGGTCGCGAGTACGTGCTCGAGCACCCGATCCGGGCGGACTACGCGCTCGTGTCGGCGCGCAGGGCCGATCGCTGGGGGAACCTCGTCTACCGCGGGACCGCACGCAACTTCGGTCCGGTGATGGCCGCGGCCGCGACGACGACCATCGCGCAGGTGGACGAGATCGTGCCGCTCGGCGCCCTCGATCCCGAGGCCGTCGTGACGCCGGGGATCTTCGTCGACCGGGTGGTCGCCGTGGGGGAGCGGGCGTGGCTCGACGACGGCGTCTTCGTCGGCGGAGTCGACCGGGAAGGACGGGTCGCCTTATGACCAGGTTCAGCCGGGAGCAGCTGGCCGCGCGGATCGCGGCCGACATCCCCGAGGGGTCGTATGTGAACCTCGGGATCGGCGCACCGACGCTGGTGGCGGACTTCCTCCCCGAAGGGCGGGAGGTCGTGCTGCACACCGAGAACGGGATGCTGGGCATGGGGCCGGCTCCGGCAGGGGAGTGCATCGACCCCGACCTCATCAACGCCGGAAAGCAGCCGGTCACGGCGCTGCCCGGGGCCGCGTACTTCCATCACGCGGACTCCTTCGGAATGATGCGCGGCGGTCACCTCGACGTCTGCGTGCTCGGCGCCTTCCAGGTCTCCGAGACCGGCGACCTGGCGAACTGGTCGACCGGTGCGGAAGACGCGATCCCGGCGGTCGGCGGCGCGATGGATCTCGCGATCGGCGCCAAGCAGGTCTACGTGATGACGGATCTGCTGACCCGTTCCGGAGCGTCGAAGCTCGTGTCGCGGTGCACGTACCCGCTGACGGGCGTCCGCTGCGTGACCCGGATCTACACGGATCATGCGGTGTTCGACGTGACCGCGGAGGGCCTCGTCGTCCGCGAGACGTTCGGCGCCACGATCGCGGAGCTCGAGGAGATCACCGGGCTGGTGCTGCGATGACCGCCTCCTTCGTCTACGACGCCGTCCGCACGCCGTTCGGCCGCGCCGGCGGGGCGCTGTCCGGCGTGCGTCCGGACGATCTGGCCGCTGTGGTGCTGCGCGCGATCGTGGAGCGCACCGGGCTCGATCCCGCCCGCATCGACGACGTGATCCTCGGCGACGCGAACCAGGCGGGTGAGGACAACCGCAACGTGGCGCGCATGTCCGCACTGCTCGCGGGGTTCCCGACGAGCGTCACGGGGGCGACGGTCAACCGCCTCTGCGCATCGTCGGTCGAGGCCGTCGTGCAGGGATCGAGGGCCATCGAGGCGGGCGATGCCGATCTCGTGCTCGCGGGCGGCGTCGAGTCGATGAGCCGCGCGCCGTTCGTCATGGAGAAGTCGGCGAAGGCATGGCCCGCCGTCGGCAACCAGACGCTGTGGAACACCGCGATCGGCTGGCGGATGGTCAACCGGGGGCTGCCCGCGCACTGGACGATCTCCAACGGAGCCTCGGCCGAGAAGATCGCCCGCGAGCGCGGCATCTCCCGCGAGGAGCAGGACGTCTTCGCCGTGCGCTCGCACCGGCTCGCAGCGCGCGCATGGGCGGAGGGCGTTTACGCGGACGAGATCGTGCAGGTCCCGGGCGCGGAGCTGAGCCGGGATGAGGGGATCCGCGACGACACCTCGCTGCAGCGCCTCGCAGCGCTGAAGGCGCTCTTCGCCGCGGACGGGTCGGTCACGGCGGGGAACTCCTCGCCCATCAACGACGGCGCCTCCGCCGTGCTCATCGGCGCGGAGGGCGTCCTGGACGCCGAACCCCTGGCCCGGATCGCCGCACGCGCCGCGCACGGCGTCGACCCCGACGACTTCCCGATCGCGCCGATCGAAGCCGCGAACAAGGCTCTCGCGAGGGCGGGTCGCACCTGGGGCGACGTCGACGTGGTCGAGCTCAACGAGGCCTTCGCCGCGCAGACGCTCGCCTGCGTCCGCGGGTGGCCGGACCTCGATCCGGAGAAGGTCAACCGGCACGGCGGTGCGCTCGCGATCGGGCACCCGCTGGGCGCCTCGGGCGGGCGCATCATCGGTCACGCCGCGCACGAACTCGTCCGCCGCGGGGGCGGCGTGGCCGTCGCGGCGATCTGCATCGGCGTCGGGCAGGGACTCGCCGTCGTGCTCGAACGCTGACCGCGTCCGAGCGACCCGCGATCGGCCGCATCCCGCGTCCCGGTCCGTACCATCCCGGATCCTCAGCGACGAGGATCCGTTCCTTGGGGAAAGAGAACGCGATGAAGCGTAGAAGAAGAATGCCCGGAGTCCTGATCCTCGGGCTCACCGTCCTGCTCGGTCTGGGGGCGGGCGGCGCGCTCGCGCCGCCGGCGCAGGCGTCCTCCGGATTCACCGGCACCGTGTCGATCGCGCATCTGAACGATGTGCACGGCAACGTCTTCGAGACCGCGACCGAGATCGGCTACGCCAGGATCGGCGGCTATGTCGATCAGCTGCGGTCGGACAACCCGAACACCCTGTTCCTGGACGCGGGCGACACGTTCTCCGGATCGAAGTACACCGCGATCGACCGCGGCGCGAGCATCGTGCCGATCGTGAACACGCTGGGCTTCGACGCGATGGCCGCGGGCAACCACGAGTTCTCCTACGGTTCCGCGTATCTCCAGGAGCTCGCGTCGCGCCTCGATCACCCGATGCTGGCCGGGAACATGGTCTACTCGGCGACGGGGCAGCCGGTCCTGCCGGGGTACGCGATCATCCCGCTGCCGAACGGCATGAAGGCGGGCGTGATCGGAGTCACGACGCCCGTCTCCGCCGCGATGGGTTCGCAGGACGTCGAGTACCGGGACGCCATCGCCGCGACCCAGTCCCTCGTCGACGAGGTCACCGGACAGGGCGTGGATCTCGTGATCGGGCTCCTGCACCTGGGGGACCAGGGGTCGGACATGACGAGCCTGAAGGTGGCGGATGCCGTCACGGGCATGGACCTGATCATCGACGGCCACAGCCACAGCCTGCTGCCGCAGGGACGACGGCAGAACGGCACCCTGATCGTGCAGACCGGCGAGTTCGGGCACAATCTCGGAGTGGTGGACCTCGGCGTCGTGGACGGGAAGGTGACGACCGCGGCCGCGCGGCTTGTGTCGCGCGGCGAGATGGCGAACGCGCCGGAGAAGCCGGAGACCACGGCGGCGGTCGAGGCCTTCCGGACCGTGTCCGATGCCTACTTCGCCACGCCGATCGGCAGCACGGCCGTCCTGCTCGAAGGCACGCGCGACATCGTCCGCACCCAGGAGACCGCCCTCGGGAACCTGTTCGCCGACGCGGTCGCCGAGTACGCCGAGGCTGAGATCGCCGTGCTCCCCGCGGGATACGTGGGAGGCCGCAAGGAGCCGGGGCCGATCACCCGCGGCGACATACTCACCCTGTCCCGTGCCCCGACCGCGATGACGAAGAAGACCTTCACGGGCGCGGAACTGCTCCGGCTCCTGGAATCGCTGACCGCGAGCTATCCTGCGCCCTCCGGATCCTTCCCGCAGGTGAGCGGTCTGTCGATCGTCCTGGACCCGAACGGGACGACCTCGAAGGTGCACCGGGTGCAGGCGGCCGGAAGGGCGCTCGACCCGAATGCCGCCTACACGGTCGTGACGACGACGGGCGTCGCGAGCGGCTTCACGGGGACGGTCGTCGCGGAGTATCCCGGCGCGACCGAGATGCTCAGCGACTACATCGTGGCGCACAGCCCCGTGGCGCCGATGATCGAGGGACGGATCACACGCAGGGCGCCTGGCGAGCCGACCGAGCCCGGCGGCACCGGAGGCCCCGGTCCGAGCCCGTCACCGACCGCCGTCCCGGGCGGCTCCCCGACTCCCGCGCCCCCCTCGGGCAGCGTGACCGGCCCCGGAACCACGACCACCGGCGGCGACACGGACGCGTCCGGCCGGCTCGCGGCGACGGGGTCCGAGGGGCCGCTGCTCGCCTCGCTCCTCGCCGGGGGCGGATTCGTCGCCGGCCTGCTCCTGCTGGTGGTCGCCCGGCGGCGGCGCAAGGACCTCGGAACACGCTGACCTCCGCCCCTGCCCGCTTCGCCCCGGGCGATAGTCTTCGGGGCGAAGCGGGTCGCCCTGTGCCGAGGCGGCGCGGGCAGGAGCGTGGAGTGATGACGGTAGCCGAGCGGGGCGCGCGAGCGCGCCCCGACCTGACCGCCCAACTGCGGGACGCGATCCTGAATGCGGAGTTCGCGCCTCATCAGCGCCTCGTCGAGGCAGACCTCAGCGCGCAGTACGGCGCGACCCGTGCTTCGGTGCGCACGACGCTGCTCACTCTCGCGGGCGAAGGACTGATCGAGCGGCTCCCGAACCGCGGCGCACGGGTGCGCGCGATCAGCGTCGGTGAAGCCATCGAGATCGTCGAGGTGCGAGTCGGCCTGGAGTCGTTGTGCGCGCGCAAGGCCGCGGAGAACCTCACCGAGGACGGCGCGGAGGAGCTGCGCGCGCTGCGCACCGCGCTCGAGACCGCGGTGTCGACGGGTGACCTCCTCGGATACTCGCGGCTGAACCAGGACCTGGATCGGCTCCTGCGTGCGCTGAGCGGCCACGAGACGGCGACGCTGCTGCTCGAGCGGCTGCTGGCGCAGTCGGCGCGGCACCAGTTCCGCCTCGGCTTCCTGCCCGGCCGCGCGGCCGCCTCGGCGGCGGAGCACACCGCGATCATCGATGCCGTCCTCGCGCGGGATCCGGATGCCGCCGAGACGGCCACCCGCACGCACCTCGCCGGTGTCATCGCCCTGCTGCGCACGCGGGACTGACATCCGCGCAGCGCGAGCACCCGCACCGCGAGCACCCGCACTGCGAGAAGGAGCCCGCCCGCGGTGAACGCGAGCGGGCTCCCTCATGTGAGATCCTCGCGGGACTCAGAACCCGGGCCCGCGGCCCTTCGGCGCCACGTACTGCGCCGTGAGCGCCTTGAGGCTGCCGGGCGCGGCCGGATCGTACGAGAAGATCGACGACGTATCGGGCTGCAGGCGCTTCGCGACCGGCCCGTAGGTCATGTCGCCGTTCAGGCCGAGGTATTCGATCTTCCCGAGGCCGTCCATCGCCTTCATGAGCCCGGGCCCGGAGAGATCGCCGAGCTCCACGGCCTTCTCCAGGATCGTCGTCGCCGTGATCGCCTGCATGAAGCCGTAGACGTTCTGCATCGTCGGCGTCTTCCCGAGCTTGTCGGTCAGCAGCTTGATGCCCTCGATCGAGGTGTCGTCGAGGTCTCCGGCAAGTCCGGTGATCACGAAGTTGTCCTTGAGGTAGGTCGCGATGTCCGTGTCCTTGAACGACTGGGCGATCGAGAAGAACTCGGTCTCCCAGATCGGCGTGAAGTCGAGCTGGGTGGAGGCCGCGACGACATTGGGAACGTTGCCGTTGGCGCCGCCGAACACCACCAGGTCGCACTTCGCGGTCTTGAGGGTCTGGATCTGCGCGGTGAACGCCGTGTCGGTCGGCGCGAACTCCGTCTTCGGGCCCACGGTGAAGCCCAGCTCCTTGCCCGCATGCTCGAGCGCGTCCTGCCGGGCCTGTCCCGACTGATCCGCCTGGACCATGGAGCAGACGGTGGAGCTCTTGCTGATCCTGCCCTTCTCGAACAGGTATGACAGCGCGTTCCAGACGTTCGACTGGTAGGACGTGAAGGTCATCCCCAGGTTCGCCTGCGCGGTGAAGCGCGAGCTCTGCGTCGACGGCAGGGCCACAGCCTTGTTCTGCCTGAGGATGGGCAGCAGCGCCTCGGTCGAGGCGTCGCCGAGGATGCCGGACAGCATCACCACCTGATCCTTGATCCGCTGGTACTCCTGCACCGCGAGCTGCGGGTTGTACTGGTTGTCCGCGGTGATGACCTTCACCGGATACTTCCCGGCGATGCCGCCTTTCGCGTTGACGATGTCGTAGTACGCCTGCTGTCCGGCGACCTGCTCGTTCGCCGAGGGCGCGATCGGACCGCTCAGCGCGGTCATCTCGCCGACGTGGATGACGCCGTCGGACAGGTCGAAGCCCGGCACCGACGCGAGCGTCGCCGAGGCGGTGGTGGAGCCGCCGCTCGGAGCGCTCGGAGCGGTCTGAACGGCGCAGGACGTGAGAAGCAGCGCGGCAGCGGCGACGATGCCGATGGCGCCAGGAGTGCGGTGTCTCACAGGCTGTGTCCTTCCTGGTGTGTCGTGATCCCCGGTGCGGGGTCGGGTGGCGAGGCCGCGGGTGCGGCCTGCGTCTTGGCCGGCGCTGCAGGAGGCCGGCGACCGGGGCGGCGGAAGAACGAGATCAGCCCGCCGCGCCGGAAGAGGAGGAACACGACGATGAGGACGCCGTAGACGATGAGTCCGAAGCCGGACACGCTCACGCCGCCCTGCTCGCCGGGCTTCGAGATGAAGGGCAGCACGTCGGCGAGCCGGATCGCGATCACGGGGACCAGGCCGATGAAGAGCGCACCCAGCACTGGTCCCCAGATGCTCGCGAGCCCGCCGATGACCACGATCGCGACGTACTGGATCGACAGGTCGAGCCCGAAGTTCTCGGGCCGGATGTACTGCAGCTCGACGCCGAGCAGCCCTCCGGACAGGCCGCCCAGCGCGGAGGACACGATGAACGCGTTCATCATCGTGGGCAGCCGCCGCGCCCCGAGCACCTCGGCCGCCAGGTCATGGTCCCGGAACGCCTGCATGGCCCTTCCGGACCGGGAGCGCACGATGTTGGCGGTCGCGAGGAGGATCGCGGCGAGCACCAGCCAGCAGAAGATGAACATGCCCTGCTCTCGGGTGAGCAGGAACGGTCCCACTCGGAGCGCGGCGAAGTCCAGCGGCCCGATCGAGACCGGCGCGGTCACCACTGTTCCGTTGAGACCTCCGGTGAGGGCGGGCAGGTTGCGTGCGGCGTAGATGCCGATGAAGACGAGGCCGAGCGACACGATCGCCAGATAGGGACCCTTGAGCCGCAGGGCGAAGGGGGCGACGATCGCTCCCAGCACGCCCGCGAACAGCGCGGACAAGGGGAGCCAGAGCACGAGGGGCAGGCCGAGCTGACCACCGAGGACCTGACCGCAGAACGCCCCGGCGCCGACGAAGAACGCATGCCCGAGGGAGATCTGCCCCGCGTATCCGGTCAGCAGGTTCAGGCCGGTCGCGGCGATCGCGGCGATGGCGGCGGTCGTCAGGACGGTCAGGAGGTAGCTGTCGGCGACGTTGAGCGGGAGCGCGACGATCGCCACGAGGAACGCGATCGCGAGGATCTTCTTCCTCAGGGTGTCGAACAGCCGTGGCGCCGTTGCCCGTGCGCGCGGTGCGAGGGCGGATCCGGGAGCGGTCAGGGTCATGCGCGACGCACCTCTCGTCGGCCGAACAATCCGGCGGGTCGGATGAGCAGGATCACGAGCATCACGAGATAGGGCACGACCTCGGAGAACCCTGATCCCCAGCTCTCCGGGACGAGGGAGACGGCGAATTGCTGGACGACGCCGATGATGAGTCCGCCTACGACCGCGCCGAGCGGCGACTCGAGTCCGCCGAGGATGATGACCGGGAGGGCGAGGAAGGCGTACACCTCGAGCCCCGGCCGCACGCCGCCGCCGACGGTGGTCGAGAGCATGACGCCCCCGAAGGCGCCGAGGGCTCCGGCGATGCCCCAGGAGATGCCGTAGACGAGCCGCGTGCTGACGCCCTGTGCCAGCGCCGCTTCGCTGTCGATCGCCGTCGCACGCAGACTGAGACCGATGCGGGTGTAGCGGAAGAACAGGAAGAAGCAGAGCAGGAGCACGGCGGTGATCGGGATGAGGGTGGCGTCGCGCGCCGTGATGCCGATGCCGCCGATGCGCAGCACGCTCAGCGCCCAGGGATCGCCGAGGTTCAGGGAATCGCCCGGCCAGATGCCCGTGATGACGGGTCCGACCGCGATCGTCACGCCGAACGTGATCAGAAGCGCGGCGAAGTGGTCGGCGACGCGATGCAGGACGAGCGCCTCCATGAGCACGGCGAACAGCGCGACGGCCGCCATCGCGACGACCACGCCCGCCCAGAAGGGCAGGCCGGCCTGATGGACGAGCGCGTAGGCGAGGTAGGCGCCGAGGACGACGAAGCTGCCCTGTGCGAGGTTCAGGATGCCGGACGCCCGTGCCACGATGACGAAGCCGAGCGCGAGCACGGCGTACAGGGATCCGAGCGCGATGCCGGAGGTCAGCGTCTGGAGGACGTCGGTCATGCGCGCTTCGCCTTCCTTGCGCGGTCGCCGGGGATGTCGAGCGCGACGTTCCCCGTCGCCGTCGGATCCGCCGCCGCCGTCTCGTCTCCGAGGTAGGCGCGGATGACGCGCGGGTCCGCGATCGCGGCGCGGGGGGCCTCGATCGTGACGACGGTTCCGAAGTCCAGCACGAGGGCACGGTCGCCGAGACGGGTGACCATGCCCATGTCGTGCTCGATCATCACGACCGTGAGCCCCAGCTCCTGCTTGGCGGTGAGGATCCAGCCGGCGAGTTCGTCCGTCTCCTCGTCGTTCATCCCCGCGGCGGGCTCGTCGAGCAGCAGCAGGCGCGGTTCCACCGCGAGGGCGCGGGCGAGCTCGATGCGCTTCTTGATGCCGTAGGGGAGATCGCGGATCGGACGGTTCAGGAAGGCGCCGAGTCCGAGCAGGTCGATGAGCGGCTCGCAGGCCTGCCGGGCCTCCGTCTCTTCGCGGTGCGCACGGCCCCACCACACCGCACCGGTCAGCACGCCGGAACGCATCAGGCGCTGGCGGCCGAGCACGACGTTGTCCATCACGTCCATGTGCTCGAACAGCGCGAGATTCTGGAAGGTGCGGGCGATGCCCAGGTCGGCCAGCCCGGTGCGGCTCACGTCGAGCAGTGATCGCCCGTCGAAGGCGACCGATCCGGTGGTCGGGCGGTAGATGCGGCTGAGGACGTTGAGCAGCGAGGTCTTTCCCGCGCCGTTGGGGCCGATGACGGTGAAGAATTCGTGCTCGCGCACGTCGAAGGTGACTCCGCGGAGGATGTGCAGTCCTCCGATCCGGAGTTCCACATCGCGCACCTCGAGCAGCGGTGCGGCGGGCGCGCTCATGCGGCGTCCTCCGCCCCGAGTCCCAGCAGCAGCCGCTGGAGACCTTCGTCTGCGCGCAGCTCCGCGGCCGCGGCCGCGTGGACGATGCGGCCGTGCTCGATCACGTAACCGCGGTCGGCGACGGCGAGGGCCATCGTCGCGTTCTGCTCGATGAGCAGCACGCTGGTGCCTGCGGCCCGGATCGCGCGGATGGTGTCCCTCACCTGAGTCACGAGCTTGGGGGAGAGCCCGAGCGTCGGCTCATCGAGGATGAGGAGCCGCGGCGACGACATGAGCGCGCGGGCCACCGCGAGCATCTGCTGCTCGCCCCCGGAGAGCAGGCCCGCCGCCTGATCGTGCCGCTCGGCGAGGCGGGGGAACAGCTCCATCATGCGGCCGCGATTGGCCTTGAGCGCGTTCGCGCTCATGGTCGCGCCGCCCATGTCGAGATTCTCGCTGACGGTCATCGCGCCGAAGATCCGCCGGCCCTCGAGCGCCTGCGCGACGCCGTGGCGGACGATCGCGCGGGGGGAACGCCGCAGCAGCGGCGCGCCGAAGCTCGTGATCGTGCCTGCCGGGATCGACCCGCCCTGCACGGGCAGGAGTCCGGTGATCGCCCGGGCGAGGGTGGACTTGCCCGCGCCGTTCAGCCCCATCAGGGTCACCACCTCGCCGTCCGCGACGGTGAGCGAGACGTCCCGCAACGCCGTGACGGACCGTCCGTATCGGACGCTGAGGCCCTGGACGCGCAGGGCGGGAGCGCTGTCGCCGGCGGAGACGCGCATCAGGCCGCTCCGCCGTCGAGGCCGAGCAGTCGGATCGCGTTCTCCCGCAGCACGAGGCGCTCGACCTCCTCCGGCAGCTCCAGCGCCGCGAAGTCGCGCAGCCAGCGGTCCGGGGTCAGGGCGGGGAAGTCGGAGCCGAACAGCATCTTGTGCCGCAGATAGGTGCGGGTCGCGCGCACGAGGCCCGGGCTGAAGTACTTCGGAGACCACCCGGAGAGGTCGATCCAGACGTTGGCCTTGTGCGTCGCGATGGAGAGGGCCTCGTCCTGCCAGGGCACGCTGGGATGGGCCATCACGATCTGCAGGCGCGGATGCCGCGCCGCGACGTCGTCCAGCAGGATCGGGTTCGACAGGCCCAGCCGCAGCCCGAGCCCGCCGGGCACGCCCGCGCCCACGCCGGTCTGCCCGGTGTGCACGACGATCGGGATCCCGAGATCCTCGATCGCGCCGAAGAGCGGATCGAACTCCTCCGCCGAGGGGTCGAAGCCCTGAAGGGTCGGGTGGAACTTGACGCCGCGCACGCCCAGCTGCGAGACCTGCCGCTCGAGTTCGCGCATCGCCGCCGGTCCCTGCAGCGGATCCACGGATCCGAACGCGATCAGCGCGTCCGGGTTGCGGGCGGCACCCGCGGCGATGTCGTCGATGCTGTTCGGCGCGTGCCCGGTGTTCGTCGTCGCGTCGACGGTGAACACGACCGCCATCATGTCGCGCTCGCGGAAGTAGGCCGCGGTCTCGTCGACCGTCTTGGCCGGGTCCGTGGTGCCGAAGTAGCGGTCCATCGCCTCGCGCTGTTCGGCCGAGGCGCCGTATCTCCCGGCGTCGTCGATCTGGACGTGCACGTGCGTGTCGATCGCCCGGATGGTCGGGAGAGCCGTCATGAGGGCGTCTCCTCTCCGCGGTCGCGGATCATCTCTTCGCGGAGGCGGACCAGATCGACCTTCCCGGTCGGGGTGCGATCCATCGACGCGCGGAAGAGGATGTGGCGGGGGCGCTTGTAGCCGGCCAGGAGGCCGTCCACGTGCGCGAGGAGTTCCTCCGCCGTGACATCGCCGGAGCGCTCGACCACGGCGGTGACGATCTCCCCGAACCTCGGGTCGGGGGCTCCGAGCACCACGGCGTCGGCGACGGCGGGATGGGTCAGGAGCGCCTCCTCGACCTCGAGGGGGTAGACCTTCTCCCCGCCCGTGTTCACGACCGCGCTGCCGCGCCCCAGGAACTCGACGTGACGGTCGTCCTCGACGCGCACCCAGTCGCCGGAGATCACATGGCGCACTCCGCGGATCACGGGGAACGCCGCCGCGGTCTTCTCCTCGTCGCCGTGGTACCCGAGCGGAAGCGCTCCGCGCTGGGCGAGCACGCCGAGGGAGCCGGGGAGATCCTGGACCTCGGTCCGGTCCTGGTCGAGCACGACCGTCGTGGGAAGCAGCCGCGGGCGGCCCGGCAGGTCGTCCACGCCTGCGGTGACGGTGACCGCAAGGCCTCCGCCCTCCGAGGAGGCGAGGAGATCGAAGATAGTGAGCTCGCCGAGGGCGTGCAGCCGGTGCTTGGTCTCGGGGCTGAAGCGCATGCCGGAGCTCATGATCGAGGTCACGGCACTGAGGGATCCGACGGCGCGTTCCGCGGCCTCCGCGAGAGGGAGGGCGACCGCGTCGCCCGCGACGACGATCCGGGTTGCTCCGTGCGCCTGTGCGAAGCGCAGGGCGCGCTCCGCGTCCAGGTGCGCAGCCGAGGTGAGCAGCACCGTTCCGCCGAGCGTGAAGGTGTTCATCGACATCGTGAGCGCGGTGCCGTGCATGAGCGGCGCGAGGGGGAGCGTGACGGGGCGCGGAGCCGTCGGGTCGATCGCGATCTCCAGCGCCTCGTCGGCCGTGCGCGGCCAGGGCAACGCGCACATCGAGTACGTCGGGAACATCTGGCCCTCGAAGAGATCCAGCTCGGCCCAGCGCACGGCCTTCGGACGCCCGGTCGTGCCCCCGGTGTAGATCCAGAGCTCAGTGCCCTCGGGCGCTTCGGCAGGCAGGGGGACGTCGTCCGCGATCGCCTCGGCCCAGGTGAGCCCGGAGGCGTCCCCGTCGTCGTCCGGCACGCTCACGAGCAGGACATCAGCAGCCGCCTGTGCGGCGGCATCGCGCGCGGTCGCGCCGAGCGAGGTCGGATGCACCATCGCGGCGGCGCTCGAATCGTCCAGGAGCGCCGCGATCTCCCCGGCGCGGAAGCGGAAGTTCAGCGGCACCGGGATGAGCCCGGTCGCGAGGCACGCGAAGAGCGTGAT
>JAITLM010000035.1 GCA_031277885.1 Microbacterium sp. | reverse complement strand
TGAACCACCTGGCGTTCCACGGCGGATCCCGCGACGAGGTCGACGCGCTCATGGCTACCGCGACCTCGCACGGCTGGCAGCCGTTGTACGCGGAGCGCTACCCGCATGCCGGCGGCCCGGCGCACTACGCCGGATGGCTCGAGAACAGCGACGGGTTCAAGGCCGAGATCGTCGCGGACTGACGGCGACGGCGGTCTCCGGCGCCGGATCCCGTCGATAGCGCGGCATCCCGCCGACCGCACCGGATCTTAGCGATTGCACGGGATCCCCACGCCGACAAGCCGTGCGCTCGGCAGCAAGCTGTGCACTCGGCAGCAGGCCGTGCGCTCGTGGCCGGCCATGCCGCGCCGAAAGCCGTGCGCTCACGACCGCACCGGATCCCGCCGACTGCACGGAAACTTCGCGGCGATACCCCGTGCACTCGATCGCATCCCGTGCACTGGACCAAGCCCGCCCCGCCCGCTGCCCCCCGCCCGCCGCCCGCCGCAACACTCCTCCACTTCCGAGTCGTCCCCGTCAGCGCACGCCATGGCCTCCGCTCATGGGGACGACTCGAAAGTGGGGGGCCGCGCCTGGGTACGCTCGGGGCATGAGCACTCGCACCGCATCCGAAGGCGCACGGACGCAGAAGCCGTGGCTGCCGCGGTCGATCGACGCCGTGCCGGCGCGCGTTCTGCGGTGGCGGGTCGTGCGCGCGTGGCTGCTGTACTCCGAGAAGCACGGGCCCGCGCTCGCCGACGGGATCACCTACCGCGCGCTGTTCAGCCTGTTCGCTGCCGTGCTGCTGGGCTTCTCCGCCGCAGGGCTGTGGCTGGCAGGCAACCCCGAGGCGCTCGCCGCGCTGGTCCGGGCGGTCGACGCCGCGGTGCCGGGGCTCGTCGGATCCGGCGGCCTCATCGACCCGGAGAACATCACCGCCCCCGCCGGACTGTCGATCGCGGGGTTCGTCTCGCTCGCCGGACTCGTGGGCGCGGCGCTCGGCGCGATCGGATCGCTGCGCATCGCCCTGCGCACCCTCGCCGGCGCCCTCGCCGACGACGTGCAGTGGTACTGGGTCATCCTCCGCGACCTCGCGCTGGCGATCGGGATCGGGATCGGCTTCGCGCTCAGTGCGGCCGCCACGGTGGTGGGCTCGGTGGGGCTCGACCAGATCGCGGATCTGCTGGGCATGCGCCACTCCCCGGCGACCGCGTGGACCGAGCGGATCCTGTCGCTCCTGATCGTCTTCGCGCTCGACACGGCTCTCATCGCGGGGCTCTTCTGGGTGCTCTCCGGCGTGCGCGCTCGCGCCCGCACGCTCTGGGCGGGATCCGCGCTCGGCGGTCTCGGCCTGCTCGTGCTGCAGCAGCTGTCCACCCTGTTCGTCGGCGGCGCCTCGTCGAACCCGCTGCTCGCCTCCTTCGCGGCGCTCATCGCGCTGCTGCTCTGGCTCAACCTGTCCGCGCAGGTCGTGCTGCTCGCGAGCGCGTGGATCATCACCGGCGTCGAGGACGGCGCGGATCGGGCGACAGGCAGCCCGCGCACGTTCGCCGAACGACGCCTCCAGCGCGCGGAGCGGCTGCTCACCGCGACCACCGCCGAACGCGACGCGGCGCGGGATCAGGTCACGATGGAGCGCCGCGGATCCTGACGGGCTACCGCCCCGCGCAGCTCCCGTTCTCGAGGAGCGCCGGATCCGTCGTGATCGCGCTGTCCGCTGAGAACGTCGCCACCAGGGCGTCGCCGTCCACGCGCAGCCCGCTCAGGTGCACGCCCGCCGGCAGCCGGTCGGCGATGCAGAGCTTCTGCGTGGCGAACAGCGGCTTGAGCACGCCCGCGAACGGCGAGGAGGTGTCGGAGGCGTCCAGCGTCATGGCGCCGACGGTCGCCGAGGTGGGCGTGAAGGTGAGCTCGCCGCCCTCCGCACCGGGGGTGAGCGCGAGGGCGAGCGGCACGGTCGCCCCGAAGAGCTTCACGGATCCGGTCGCTCTGACGTCCTTCCCGTCCAGCGTCACGGCGTCGATCGGGGTGGATCCCGCGGCCGCCGTGATCGCCTTCTCGAGCTGATCGGCACCGATCCGGAAGCTGCCCCTGGCACTGCCCAGCGCGCCGCCGCGGATCGGCACTCCGGTCGCGTCGACATCCACCGCGCTCGTGATCGGGCCGATCGCGACGCTCTTCGAGGAGAGGCGCACGTCGTCCAGCCGGCCGGCGACCAGCTGCGGCAGCACGATGCCGCCCACGCTCACGTCCAGCTGCTGATCCGCGGGAAGCTTCAGCGCCGTGATCACCTGCGAGCGGATCTGCTGCGCGACGACCGCGCGCGCCACGAACTCGCCGCCCACGACGAGCGCCGCGAGCACCACCACGACGATTCCGAGCGCCCAGGGCCAGCGCGCCCGCCGACGCGGCGGCGGCACGGCGACGGGCGCGGACGGCAGCGGCGGCCGAGGCGGAAGCCCCGCACCGGACGCGGCGCCTGGCGCCAGCGACCCCGCGGCCTGAGGCGGCAGCGGCACCGTCGGATGCTCGGAACCAAGGTCCCGCGGATACGGCTCGGTCGGGTGCGAGCCCTCCTCCGCGCCGCTCACGTCACATCCGCTCCGGCGCGGACACCCCGAGCAGGTCGAGGCCGTTGCGCAGCACCTGGCCCGTGGCGTCGTTCAGCCACAGGCGCGTGCGGTGCACGTCCTCGATGGGGTCGTCGCCCTGCGGGATCACGCGGCAGTTGTCGTACCAGCGGTGGTAGAGGCCTGCCAGCTCCTCCAGGTAGCGCGCGACGCGGTGCGGCTCGCGCACCTCGGCGGCGAAGGCCACGATCCGCGGGAACTCCTGAAGGGCGCCGAGGAGCGCGGACTCGGTCTCGTGCGTCAGCAGCTCGGGCGCGAACGCCGAGCGGTCCACGCCGGAGTCGGCCGCGTTGCGCGCGACGTTGTGCGTGCGGGCGTGCGCGTACTGCACGTAGAACACGGGGTTGTCGTTCGTGCGCTTCTGCAGCAGCTCGGGGTCCAGCGACAGCGGGGAGTCGGCGGGCGAGCGCTCGAGCGAGTACCGCAGCGCGTCGGTGCCGAGCCACTCGCGCAGGTCGTCCATCTCGATGATGTTGCCGGCGCGCTTGCTGAGCCTGGCGCCGCCCACGGAAACGAGCTGCCCGATGAGCACCTCGACGTCCTTCTCCGGGTCGTCGCCGGCGGCGCCCGCGAGCGCCTTCAGGCGGTGCACATAGCCGTGATGGTCCGCGCCGAGCAGGTAGATCTTGTGCTCGAAGCCGCGGTCGCCCTTGTTCAGGTAGTACGCGGCGTCGGCGGCGAAGTACGTGTACTCGCCGTTGGAGCGGCGGATCACGCGGTCCTTGTCGTCCCCGAAGTCGGTTGTGCGCACCCACACCGCGTCGTCCTGATCGAACACGTGCCCCTGCGCGCGAAGCCGGTCCACCGCCTGGTCGACGAGGCTGGGCTCGCCATCCTCACCCTTCGCGTGCAGGATCCGTTCCGAGAACCAGACGTCGAACACGACGTTGAACTTCGCCAGCGAGTCCTTCTGCTCGGCCAGCTGGTACTGGTAGCCGAGCTCGCGCGCGACGAGCAGCTGCTCGGCGGGGTCGAGGGAGAGGAGGTCGGGGCGGTCGGCCAGCACGCGCTGCGCGATGTCCGCGATGTAGCTGCCCGCGTAGCCGCCCTCCGGGGTCGGCTCGCCCTGCGCCGACGCGACGATGGATCCGGCGAACCGCTCCATCTGCGCGCCCGCGTCGTTGATGTAGAACTCGCGGGCGACGTTCGCACCGCTCGCATCGAGCAGGCGCGCGATCGCGTCGCCGAGCGCCGCCCAGCGGGTGTGCCCGATGTGCAGGGGCCCGGTGGGGTTCGCCGAGACGAACTCGATGTTGATCGAGCGGCCGGCCTGCGAGTCGTTGCGCCCGTACGCCTCGGCCGCGTCCACGATCACCTTCGCGAGGGCACCGGCGGCGCCGGCCTCGAGGCGCACGTTGAGGAAGCCGGGCCCTGCGACCGAGGCCTCGGCGATGCCGTCCACGGCGCCGAGCCCGTCGGCGATCTGCTGCGCGAGCTCGCGCGGGTTCGCGCCGAGCTGCTTCGCCAGGCGCATCGCGACGTTGGTCGCCCAGTCGCCGTGCTCGCGGTTCCGCGGACGCTCCAGCACGATGTCCCCCGCGGTGAGCGCAAGGGGCTCGCCCGGTCGTCGCTCGTCCGCGATCGGGGCGAGGACGGACAGGATCGCAGTGGCGAGGGCTTCGGGGTTCATAGGCTATCGATTCTAGGGCGTGCCGCCCATCGAGACCGTCGAGCCAGGGCCGGGGATCCCGGTGGGGGCTCCCGCACGCATCGCCTCCGCGATCCCCGCGCGCACCCGTGCGAGCATCCCCTCGTCCACATCGACGCCCGCGTGCCGCAGCGCGAGCATCGTCGCCCCGGCCGCGCCGCTGTCCACGAGCACGAACGGCACGTCACCGAAGGCCTCCGCGACGTGCGTGCGCAGCAGCCGCTGCGGCGCTCCGGGTCGCAGCACGATGCTCCCGCCGATCACGACCGGCCCCGGACCCGCCTGCACGAGTCGGATCGTGCGCACCAGCTGCTCGCCCGCCTCGCGGAGGATCCCCTCCGCGACAGGATCGTGCTCCTCCGCCGCATCGAACACGAGCGGAGCGAACGCGGACAGCTGCACCGGCCGCTGCGCGTACAGCACGCGGATCAGGTGCTCCAGGGCGGCCGGGCGTCCATCGGTTCCGGAGCCGTGCGCGCCCTCCCCCGCGATCCCTGTGGCCTGCAGCACGCGAGGTGTGAGGATGCTCTCCGGACCCAGCCCGTCGAGCTCCGCGATCGCCGCCGCCGCCGCACCCCGGCCGATCCAGAAGCCGCTCCCCCTGTCGCCGAGCAGCCAGCCCAGCCCGTCGGCCGTGGCGACGATGCGCCCGCCCTCCACGCGCACCGCGCTCGCGCCCGTTCCGCACACCACGCCGTAGCCGACGGGGGCCACGGCGCCGCTCGAGTACATGGCCAGCAGATCCGATTCGAACGTCAGCGCGCCGTCGAACCCGTTTTCTTTCAGCGGATCGTGGATCCACTCCGACGCGCCGCCGCGAGAGTCGTGCCCCGCCATCGCGACGACCATCCGCGACACGTCCGAGAGGCGCGCCCCGCCGGCGTCGAGGGCGGCGGCGATCGCGCCGCGCACCTCGGCAAGGGCCGCCGGAATACCCGATGAGGTCGGGTTTCCGCTGCCACCTCGACCGAAGCCGATCACGCGCCCCTCGCCCGTCGCGAGCACCGCCCTGGTGGAGGTCCCGCCAGCGTCCACACCGATCACGAGCATCTTGAACCCCAATTTGTTATCTGTCCTACTTGATTTTTCATCCGCGACCTGATGAGAATGTTTTTCACCCGAACCATGTCGTTCCACGACGCGTTTTCACCGGAGGCAATGGTGCCACTCATGCAGGACGTCGGCAACGAGTTGTCGATCACGCAGCGCATCTCGCTGCGGCGTCCGGCGATGCCGAAGGCCATGGCGAAGATCGCCGCGGTCATCACGGCGCACCCCACGGCCCCTGTCGAGCTGACGATCACCGAGCTCGCCGACCAGGCCGGCACCTCCGCCGCCACCGTCACCCGCTTCTGCCGCGCGATCGGCTTCGACGGCTACACGCAGTTCCGCGTCGGCGTGGCCGCCGAGTCCGGACGCGGCGACGCCGGCACCACCTGGCGCACCGACATCGCCGACGACATCGGGCAGGACGACCCCGCCGACCGGGTGCTGCTCACCCTGCTGGGCCTGCACACCCGCAGCATGGAGATCACGACAGGTCTGCTCGACCTCGACGACGTCCAGCTCGTGGCGCGCGCGATCTCGGAGGCGAGGCACGTCGACATCTACGGCGTCGGCGGCAGCGGCGTCATCGCCGACGAGTTCCGCGGACGCCTCTACCGGATCGGCGTGAACGCGCACTCCTGGTCCGATGTGCACGACGGCCTGACCAGCGCGGTGCTGCAGGACGGCTCCTCGGTCGCCGTGGGCATCTCGAACACGGGCCGCACCGAGGAGACCATCGAGATGCTCTCGCACGCCCGTGCGGCCGGGGCCCTGACCGTCGCGATCACGACCGACGCGGATTCCTGGCTGGCCTCGAGCGCCGACGTCGCGCTGATCACGGCCTCGGGGAACCCCGCGCAGCGCCCCGACGACCTGTCGATCAAGCACGCGCAGCTGCTCGTGATCGACCTGCTCTACGTGCTCGTGGCGCAGCGCACTCTCGGCCAGGCTGCGACGCGCCTCGCCGCGAGCGCGATGGCCGTCTCCGCGCACCGCCGTTCGTCGTCCCCTCTCGAAGAGCCCCGCCCCCACCGAACGAAGGAGTCCACCCGATGAGCGCCTCCCCCCAGGATCTGCTCCGCGAAGCCGAGACGCGCCTCGAGCGTCTCACCGCCGACGCGCAGAACGGCGCGCTGGATCGCGCGATCGACCTGCTCGTCACCGCGCTGCGCGACGGCGGCGTCATCCAGGCGTTCGGCACGGGGCACTCCGAGGCGTTCGCGATGGAGATCGCCGGCCGTGCGGGCGGGCTCATCCCGACGAACCGCATCGCCCTGCGCGACATCGTGCTGCACGGCGAGCGTCCGGCCGAGGTCCTGACCGGATCCCTCGAGCGCGAGCCCTGGGTGGTGGACGAGCTCATGGCCGTCTCCCCCGTGACCGAGAACGACGTCTTCGTGATCGCCTCGAACTCGGGCGTGAACGGATCCATCGTCGGCATGGCGCTGTGGGCGAAGGAGCACGGCCACAAGGTCATCGCGGTGACCAGCCTGGAGCACACCGCCCGCGTCGAGCCGAAGCACCCGAGCGGCAAGCGGCTCAGCGAGATCGCCGACGTCGTGATCGACAACCTCGCCCCCTACGGCGACTCCACCCTGCAGGTCACCGAGACCATCTCGGCGGGCGCGATCTCCTCGATCACCGCCGCGTTCATCGCCCAGTTGCTCACGCTCGGCGTGGCCCGCACGCTCGCGGACGCCGGCGAGGTTCCGCCGATGTACATCTCCGCGAACATCCCCGGCGGCGACGAGCACAACGCGGCTCTCGAAGCCCGCTACCTCGATCGGCTCCGCCGCGGCGCCTGAGCGCCCCACAGACTCATCCTCTCCCTCACCCCTCACTAAGGAAGGCAACAATCACATGGAAACCAAAGACGCTTCCATCAGCCGCCGCTCGCTGCTGCGCGGTGCGGCGCTCGCGGCGGTCATGGTGCCCCTCGGCGTCAGCCTGGCGTCCTGCGCCGCCCCCGGCGGCGGCTCGGGCGGCAGCACGGCCGGCGGCACGAAGTCGGCCGACAACCCGTTCGGCGTGGCAGCGAACTCCAAGGTCGACGCGGTGATCTTCGACGGCGGCTACGGCGTGGACTACGTCGAGAACGCGGCGAAGATCATGGAGAAGGGCAAGACCGGCGCCACGGTCAAGGTCTCGGCCTCCACCAAGATCGCGCAGGAGCTGCAGCCGCGCTTCGTCGGCGGCAACCCGCCGGACCTCATCGACAACTCGGGCGCCAACCAGATCGGCTGGAACACGATCCTCGACCAGCTCGAGACGCTCGACGACGTCCTGGACGCGAACAACCTCGAGGGCACCAAGATCAGCGACACGCTCTACGGCGGCGTCAAGGATCCCGGTACCTTCAACGGCAAGTTCGTCGCGCTGAACTACGTCATGACGGTGTACGGCATCTGGTACTCCGACAAGGTCTTCAAGGACAACGGCTTCACCGTCCCGAAGACCTGGCAGGACCTGAAGGCGCTCGGCGAGGCTGCCAAGGCCAAGAACAAGTACCTCTTCGTCTGGGGCAAGGAGGCGGCGACGTACTACCAGACCCTGGTCGTCGACTCCGCCGTCATCCAGAGCGGTGACGACGTGCGCCTGCCGCTGGAGAACCTGAAGGAGGGCTGCTGGTCGCACCCGACCCTTCAGTCGATCCTGACGATCTTCTACGACCTCATCCAGGCCGGTTACATGAAGCCGGGCGGCGCGGGCACGCAGTTCACGCAGGCGCAGTCGCAGTGGAGCCTCGACGAGGCCGCTCTGCTCTACCCCTCGGGCTCGTGGATCGAGAACGAGATGAAGAAGCAGACCGCGGACGGCTTCACCATGAAGGGCATCGGCGAGATCCCCCTCGACGACAAGCAGACCACCCCGGCGGGCACCCTGCGCGCCGAGGCCGGCGAGCCGTTCATCGTCCCGACCAAGGCGAAGAACCCCGCGGGCGGCAAGGAGCTGCTGCGCACCATGCTGTCGAAGGACTCCGCCACCGCGTTCGCCAAGAGCAAGCTGGCCCCGACCATCGTCAAGGGCATCGTCCCCGCCGACGGCTTCGGTTCCACCGCTCTGGTCTCGCAGAAGGAGCTGCTGGACAAGGCCGGCGACAACGTCTTCACCATCAAGGCGTTCGGCCTGTACGGCATGAACTCCGACCAGCTGCCGATCTGGAACTCGTTCCTCGACGGCAAGATGTCGGTCGCGGACATCACGAAGGCGCTGCAGGATCTGACCGACAAGATCCGCAATGACAGCTCCATCACCAAGATTGAGATCAAGTGAGCTATTCAACACCCAGCGGGGGTCCGGGGCTGCAGACAGCCGCGGTCACTGCTGCTCGCACGGGGGGCCGCAAGGCCCCCCGTCTGGGGCGGCGCCGGTTGACGTTCGACTACGTATCGTTCCTTCTGGTGTTCCTCGTGCTGCCAGTGGCACTGTTCCTCGTGTTCGTGATCTCGCCGTTCATTCAGGCGGTCTATTACTCGATGACCAACTGGACCGGCTTCTCGCCGAACATGAGCTTCGTCGGAATCAACAATTTCGTGAAGCTCTTCCAGGATTCGACCTTCCTGCAGGCCATGGCGAACAACGCCCTGCTCGCGATCGTCGTTCCCCTCATCACGATCGTCATCGCGCTCGTCTTCGCGAGCATGATCACGGTCGGCGGCCCGAGCCACGGACAGGTCAGGGGCCTGGTCGGATCGAGCTTCTACCGCGTCGTGTCGTTCTTCCCGTACGTGATCCCGGCAATCGTCATCGCGATCCTGTGGAGCATGATCTACGCCCCGAACGGTCTTCTGAACGGCGCGCTGGGCTTCCTCGGCATCAACACGAACGACTTCGCCTGGCTCGGCGATCAGAGCACCGCGATGGGCGCCACGATCTTCGTGATCGTGTGGAGCATGGTCGGCTTCTACATGGTGCTGTTCATCGCCGCCATCAAGGGAATCCCTGCGGAGACCCTCGAGGCGGCCCGCATCGACGGAGCGGGACGCTACCGCACGGTGGTCTCGATCCTGCTGCCGCAGATGCGCGACAACGTGCAGACCGCATACATCTATCTGGGGATCATGGCTTTGGACGCCTTCGTCTACATGGCGGGCCTGAACGCGTCCGGCGGTCCGAACAACAGCACGCTGGTCATGAGCCAGTACCTGTTCCGCACCGCGTTCGAAAAGGGCCAGTTCGGCCTGGCCAGCGCGATGGGCGTCGTGCTCGCCGTGCTGACGCTGGTCTTCGCCGGTCTCGTCATCGGCGTGTTCCGCGTCGTCGGCGGCAAGGATGAAGGAGGACGCGCATGACTCTCGACACGCGCGCCGCAGTGACCGTCGACCCGAAGGCGGCCAAGAAGATCCGCAGCACGAAGTCGACCACGAGCGACAAGGTGGTCGGCGGCGTCTCGCACGTCGTCCTCGCCGTCTGGGCGCTCGTCGTGATCCTGCCGATGCTGTGGACGCTGCTCGGCTCGTTCAAGACGACCAAGGAGATCTTCAAGTCCCCGTTCGGGCTTCCCGCGAACTGGAACTTCGACAACTACGTCAACGCCTGGGTGAAGAACAACTTCGGCCCGATGTTCCTGAACACCATCATCGTGGTCGGCTGCGCGCTGATCCTGGTGATGCTGCTCGGCGCGATGTGCGCCTACGTGCTCGCGCGGTTCTCGATCCCAGGCAGCAGGGTGATCTACTACCTGATGCTGGCCGGCCTCACCTTCCCGGTGTTCCTCGCCATCGTCCCGCTGTTCTTCATCCTGCAGGGCATGGGCCTGCTGAACACGCTGCCGGGTCTGATCATCACGTACGTCGCGTTCGCGCTGCCGTTCACGGTGTTCTTCCTGTTCTCGTTCTTCAAGTCCCTGCCCTACGAGATCCAGGAGGCCGCCTACGTCGACGGCGCCAGCGAGTGGCGGACGTTCTTCCAGGTGATGCTCCCGATGGCCAAGCCCGGACTCGCGGCCGTGGCGATCATGAACTTCCTGGGCCTGTGGAACCAGTTCCTGCTGCCGATCTCGTTGAACACGGATCAGAGCAAGTACGTGCTCTCGCAGGGCATGGCGAGCTTCGCCTCGTCGGCCGGCTACCAGGTGGACTTCGGCGCCATGTTCGCCGCGGTGATCATCACGATCGTCCCGGTGCTGGTCGTCTACATCCTGTTCCAGCGCCAGCTGCAGGGATCCGTCTCGCAGGGCACCTCGAAGTAGGCACCCCCGCACGACAGCGAAGGGGCCGTCCTGTTCTTGCACAGGACGGCCCCTTCTCACGTCTTGGAGGGTCACCCCGCCGGCTGGTGGGCGATGAAGTACTGCCGCATCTCCTCGGGCAGGACCGGGATCTCCTGCGGCCGGGAGCCGGAGCGGATCGAGAGCGCGCCCGCGATCCCGGCCGCGACCGCATCGCGGGCCGCGAGCGGATTCGTGTCGGTCGGCCGTCCGGAGCGGACGAACTCGACGAACTCGCCCACCGTGAGCGGATCCGCTCCCCCGTGCCCGCCGTCCCCGCCGTCCTCGATCGGATACCGGACGTGCCCCTTCTCGAGGTAGTCGCTGCGCGCGTTCCACACACGGATCTCCCCGCCCGCGCCGTCATCGAAGTTCTCCAGCCGGCCCTCTGTGCCGATGACCGTGTAGTTGCGCCAGTAGTCCGGGGTGAAGTGGCACTGCTGGTAGCTCATCAGCACGCCGGAGTCCGTGCGCATCGTGATCATCGAGATGTCCTCGACGTCGATCACCGGGTTCAGGTCCTGCTGCGCGAGGGGCGGCCAGTTGCCCATCGAGAACCAGTCGCCCATGCGCCGGTCCGAGTTGTCGCGGCGCGATCCCACCTGCCCGTACACGGCGAGGTCGCCGACGCCGACCACGGTCCGCGAGGAGGTGCCGGCGAGCCAGTGCATCACGTCGATGTCGTGCGCGCCCTTCTGCAGCAGCAGGCTCATCGACTTGTCCCGCTCGGCGTGCCAGTCCTTGAAGTAGTAGTCGCCGCCGTGGCCGACGAAGTGGCGGCACCAGATCGCCTTGACCTCGCCGATCTCGCCGCGGTCGATGACGTCCTTCATCATCCGCACCACACGCATGTGCCGCATGTTGTGCCCGACGTAGAGCTTCGACCGGGTGCGGTACGCAGTCTCCAGGATCCGGTCCGCATCCTCGATCGAGATCGCGAGCGGCTTCTCCAGGTAGACGGGCACGCCTCCCTCGAGGAGCTCGACCGCGATGTCTGCGTGGGTGAAGTCCGGCGTCGTGACGAAGGCCCCGTCGAGGACGACGTCCGACGCCAGCAGTTCGGCGACGGAGGCGAACACCGGGATGTCCCCGAACAGGCGCGCGGCCCGCTCGTGCGTCTGCGGCGCGGGGTCCACCGCCGCGACGACCCTGCCGCCGGCGGCAGCGACGTGCAGCGCCACGCCGGCACGGGCGCCGACGCCGATCACCGCCGCGCGGAACTCCTCGCTCGGCGGGGTCTGGTCGTGTTCTGTCATCTCGTTCCTTTCGGGTCGGTCGTGGCGAGGCCGGACCGGGAAGCGCTCCCGGTCCGGCCTGTTGCGCGGGAAGCTAGCGCACCGTCACCGTCACGTACTGCGTGGCGTCT
This sequence comes from Microbacterium sp., assembly GCA_031277885.1. Taxonomy (GTDB): domain Bacteria; phylum Actinomycetota; class Actinomycetes; order Actinomycetales; family Microbacteriaceae; genus Microbacterium. The sequence goes on along the minus strand of JAITLM010000035.1, from coordinate 19,051 downwards.
CCCGGCGCCTGCTGCTCGAGCCGCATGCGCTCGTTCACGTACTGCAGGGCGAGGCCGCTGTTGCGGTTGACCAGGCGGTAGGTGGTGGATCCGTCGAGCGACGTGCCCTCGGTCGCGACGCGCTGCAGATACCACTGATCGCTGCCTCCCGGCGTGCCGAGACCCGCCGAGGTCAGCGGCTGGGCATCGGCCTGCACAGCGCCGACCGTCACGACGGCATCGACCGCGCGCTGCGCGGCAGCCCCGGATCCCGTGACCTGCAGATCCTTGCCGGTCGCGGCGTCGACGAGACGGTAGAAGCCGCTGTTCTCCCCGTTGCTCCCCCGGACGTCCTTCACGGGCGCGAGCTTCCAGGTCGACACCCCGGTCGCCGCTCCGTTGCCGCCGTCCAGCCCTGGTCCACGGTTGGCCGTCACGGCCTTGCCGCCGACCCGCAGCACGTAGGCCGCATCCGCGCTCACCGCGTCCCCCGCCGCATCGCGCGGCGCGTACTCGGTGCTCACCGCGGCCGATCCGTCGCCCGCGGCCTGCGCGATGTCGACGACCTTCCCGTTCAGATCCGAGATCGTCAGGAACGAGCGGCCGGTGACGTTCTGGTTCGTCAGGCTGCCGTTGTCGAGCGAGGTGAGATAGCCGCCGTTGGATCCGGCGGGCATGAGCCCCACGACCTTCCACGAGTTCGGGTTCCCGAGATCGGCCGTCTCGTAGACGTTGCCGTCGTAGCCGACGATCCGGTAGAGCCCCGAGAAGGCGTTGTACGAGATGGCCGACTCGTTGTTCGCCGACGGCAGGTACAGGTGGTTCGAGACCGGATCCTTGTAGTAGGCGCTGTTGGTGATGAGGTCGACCGTCTGCGCGGCCCCGGTGGCGGGATCCGTCTGGGTGACGTAGATGCCGCCCGTGACGACCTTGACGCCGTTCTCGTACCTGTCGTCGACGGCCTTGAGGGTCAGATCCTGCCCGGTCACCGGGTCACGGTACGACACGGTGCGATCGGGGGCCGACTGGCCCGTGGCATCGTCGACGATCGTGTGCGCCAGGGTGTTCGCCGTGTAGGTGCGGCCCGAGGCGTCGGCGAAGGCGATCAGGTGATCCGCGCCCACCTTGGCGGCCTGATAGGAGGCGGACGCGGTGTCGCCCGACCCCTTCCAGGCGATGAGGTCGGTCGTCGGGTCGTAGGACACGTTCAGTCCGCCGATCGAGTTGACGTTGCCGTCGATTCCGCCGATACCGGGCTGCGACCACGCGCCGTCGTACCACTTCTGCCACGTGCCGCTGGCCATGCCGCCGCTGATCGGCGCGCGCGCCATCTCGGTCCAGCTGGCCAGGGTCGACGAGGCCGGCTTCTTGTAGATCTTCACGTTGTACGTGATGTAGAAGTAGCCGGTCGAATAGTCGATGAACAGCCGGCACCCGGAGTTCCCGAAGGGGTAGGACTGGCCCGGCGAGGCGGTGTCGTCGATGACCTGGTCGTCATCCCACGCCGAGGTGAGCGCGGGTCCCGCATATTGCCAGGAGGCGCCCTCGTCCTTGGAGGTCGCGAGCAGGATCCGGTTGTTGTGATGCCCCGTCGAGACCTTGTCGGCGATCGTGGCGTTCGCCCCCTTGGTCTGCCAGGGGTCGAACTGGTACTCGTCGTTGAGCAGGGCGTGCCAGGTGCCCTGCGGATCCACCCATACGCCGATGACGTCGCAGTGGTCGTCCTGCTGCGGCGACGGGATCGGGAAGGCGGGGTCCTTGTCCAGCTGATAGCAGATCGTGCCGGCATCGGCGTAGTACGCCGGCGCCTGCACCTTCTGCGTGGTCGTGCCCATCCCCGCGGACACGGCGCCCATGTCGGTGTTGGTGAAGGTGCGCGCCCATGCGCCCCCCGGGCTGGTGCTGTAGGCGGTGAGCGCGTTCGTCCAGTGGAACTGCCCGTCCTTGCCGAGGTAGGCGGATCCGGCGATGTCGCTGGTCAGACCGCCCTTCAGCGTGGTGCTGCCGGCCGCGGTGTACTGCGGGGGCGTCGGAGCGGTGTCCGCCTGCGCGGCGGCGGGCAGTGCGAGAGCGAGGACGGCGCCCGCGGCGAGCGCCGGGGTCAGTCGTCGCCAGCGCGCTTTGCGATCTGCGGTGCGGTGCGGTTTCATGGTGATGCCCTTTCCTGTTCCTCTTCGAAGCGGAGGGTGGGGGTGTGTCCTTCCCGTTCCCCACGTCGCAAGCGCGGAACGGGAAGGCGCCCGCTCATGCGATCACACGAGCGCGACGTCCGGGTTGGGCTCGCGCGGGCCGCTCTCCTGCCCCGCGGGCACGGTCTCGAGGACGAGCACGGTCGGCATCCCCGTGGACGCGGGAGCCGGGAGCTGGACGGTGTGCGCGTCCAGCACGGTGAAGGGCGTCTCAGCGCCGTCGACGAGCCCCCGCACGGCGCGCAGCGCGACGCCGGAGGGCAGCGCGATCGTGAGGATCCCGGAGACCGGGATGCGGGTGACGATCGCGTGCACGACGCCGGCGGATCCCTCGGCCGGCGCATCCGCCTCCAGAGGCGCCGTGTAGAAGCCCCAGCCCGGATAGTCCCATCCCGTCGCGGGGCCGCTGTCGTGCACCACTGCTCCGTTCACCGCCATCCAGGCGCCGACGGCATCGGCCAGGGCCGTCTCGACCGGCGCCAGCGAGCCGTCGCCGCGCGGCCCGAAGTTCAGCAGGAGGTTGCCGCCGAGGCTCACGGTGTGCGCGAGCTGCTCGACGATCTGCGCCGGGGTCTTCCGTCCTCGGTCCGCCCAGGGGGAGTCGTGGAAGCCCCAGCTCGCCTGGGTGAGGGTGGCGCAGGCCTCCCAGTCGTGCACGAGGACCGAGCGGTCCCAGGGTGCGGGGAGGCGGCGCTCGTAGCCGCTCTCGTAGTCGCCCATGAGCGCCCCGTTGGAGTCGAAGTGCCGCGCTCCCCGGTCGTCGGCGCGAAGGCGGCTGTTCACGATCGCGCCAGGGATCCGCTCCTTGAGCAGCTGCTCGATCTCGTGCGTCCAGCGGCCGTTCGCCTTGACCGATTCGTCCCAGGTGCCGTCGAACCAGAAGCCGCGCGTATGCGGATACCGCTCGGCCAGCTCGAGCAGCTGGTTCGTCGCGAAGTGGAGGTAGCGGTCGAACGCGACGCGGTCGTCCTCGGATTCGATCGCGTACCGCCAGTCGGGGTGATTCCAGTCCAGCACCGAGTAGTACAGGTGCGTGGTGAGGCCCTCGGCTCGGTACGCGTCCAGGATCTCCCCGAGCACGTCGCGCCCCGAGGGCGTGGCGGCGACGGTGAAGTCGGTGTACGCACTCGGCCACAGGCAGAATCCGTCGTGGTGCTTGGTGGTGACCGTGACGTAGCGCGCCCCCATGCGCCTGGCCGTGCGCGCCCATTCGGCCGGATCGAACCCGTCGAGCGTGAAGTCCGCGGCGAGCGCGGCCCAGTCCTCCCGGCTCACGTGCGCGGACTGCATGAGGAACTCGGCGGCGAACTCGATCGTGCGGCCCTGCCAGGTGCCCGCCGGGATCGCGTACAGCCCCCAGTGCACGAACTGCCCGAACCGATCGGCGCGGAACGCCTGCATCGTCGGATCCGTCCGGCGCGCGGTGCCGTCCGCGCCGTAGCGCAGCGGGATCATCGTGCCTCCCCGCGCGGACCGGTGAGCCCGGGATGTCCGTCCCAGGGGACGAAGGTCGCGAGGTCGAACTCCGCCGTCGCGCCGGAGGCCCAGTCCAGGCGCACGCGTGTGCCGTCGACGTCCACCCGCACCCGGTCGCGCCAGCCCTGCGGATCCACGGCACCGCCGCGTTCGAGCACGTGCAACGTGATCACGACGGTGCGGTCCGCGCCGGTGCGCCCCCCGAGCGCGGGGGTCGCGGAGTGCGCTCCCATCGCGTTCGCGTCGCGGTAGGCGAACACCTGGGCGTGGCCTGGTGCGCCGCCGGTCTCGGAAGAGCGGCTCGCGGTAGCACCGACGGGCGCAGGGGCGTCCCACCCGTGCAGCCCGACGATCGCGGCGATCAGGCCGTCGCGGCCCCGAGCCCAGGCGCCGTCCTCGAAGACGCCCGTCGCGAGTTCGCCGTCGTCGGCGACGGCCCACCCGCCCTCGCGCATCGCCCACGGCCGGTCCGTCTGCACGAGGTGCGCGCGCACCTCGGCCGTGCCGTCCCCCGCGGTGACCGTGGTCACGGCGGTGCCGGGCAGGGCGCGTCGATGCCGCTGCGGCAGGTGCACGGATCCGGAGAGCTCGCCCTCGACGTGACTGGCGCGCAGGGAGCTGCGTCGGCTTCCGCCGCCGTCGTCGTCGAGCAGCGCGAAGTGCGAGTCGATCGCCTCGGTCCAGGCCGGCCCCGTGCCGGGCGCGGTGTGCGTGGAGTACGCGAACTTCGCGTAGTGCGGGTCGTCCCGGTCCTCGTCGTCGCCGACGGGCAGCGTCGTGTGGTCGGATCCGTGGTTCGCCATCCGCACGATCCCGTCGGAGGCTCCGCGGATCACCCAGCCCACGGGCTCGATCGGGACCGTGAACGGTCCGCGGTCGGAGGGCTGCGCCTCCTCGACGGCGGTCCAGACCGGCGCGGTCGCGGGCTGCGCGAGCCCGAGGAAGCCGATGCCGGCCAGGTACGGGGATCCGAAGCCGCTGTAGTCCTGGCACATCGGCTCGAACTCGTTGTACCACCCCAGCGTGAGCGGGCCGCCCGCTCCGACGCCCTGCGCGGTGAAGCGCGAGAGCACCCCCGACGCGACGCGGCGGGTCTGGCCGGGGGCGAGCGCACTCGCCCCCGACGCGTCCGCGCACCAGAACGCCGCGAGCGCGGCCGTGCGGTAGGTGAGGGAACGTCCCTGGTGCAGCAGCGAGCCGTCCGCGGCGACCAGGTGCGCCTGCGAGGCGGTGAAGTCGTGGAGGCGCTCGAGATACCTCTGTCCCTCGGGCGTCTGCACGGTGTCCGTCATGCGGTACCAGGCCCAGAGGTAGGGGTGGATCGCCCAGGCGTTGTAGTAGTCGACCGCGTGCTCCGGCCCGTCGGTGTACCAGCCGTCGCCGAGGTACCAGCTCTCCACCCGCGCCACGTTGCGGTCGGAGTGCAGCCCTCGCGCGTCCTCGCCGACCGAGCGCAGGAAGCCCTCCGCCATCGCAGGGAAAAGCTGCCAGTTGTTCTGCCACACTTCGCAGCGGGCGTGATGGCGCAGCCAGTCCGCGATCTGGAGCTGCTCGGGCCGGGTGAGTCCGGACCAGAGCCGGTCGCGGCTGAGGTGCAGCGAGAACGCGATGTTCGCCGCCTCCACGATCGAGTTCGTGATCCCGGTCAGCGGCAGCCGGCAGCTGACGCCGCGGGGCCACTCCTCCTCGCCGCCGGGCCGTGTGCCGGCGAGCAGTGCGCGCGAGTAGTACTCGAGGTGCTCCTGGACGGCGGACTCCCCGGGGTCGGCGGCACCCGCGATCCGCGGCGCGGCGAGCAGGAACGATCGGCCGACGGCCTCCATCCCCTCGCGCCGTGGCCCATCGCCGGTGATGCGTCCTGGCAGGCGCGGCAGGGCGCCCTCCGGGCTGGCGTAGCGGCGCACCTGGCCCAGCCAGTCGTCCGCCACCGCCTCCCACTGCGCCCTGCCCCAGCCCGTGAACGGGGAGAGGACAGGATCCATCGCGATCGTCGTCGAGATGTCTTCCCTCACGGTTCCCTCTCCCCCGCTGCCCTCTCCCGCGTCCACGGATCCGCTGCGTCTCAGGCGCTCGGGGACGGGCTGGCCGTCGCGCCGCTCAGCGCCTTCTGGAACTCGGAGCGGATGGCGTCGCCGCCCGCACTCTTCCACGTCGAGATCGCGCTCTTCACATCGTTCAGCGAACCACGTCCTGCGATGAAGTTGGTCACCGCGTCCGAGACGGGCTTCGCGATCGTGAGGCCCTGCTTCGCGTTGGTCGGGCTGAACAGGCCCAGGGTCGGATCCGCGACGCCGATCGGGACGAGCTTCGAGTACGCGTCGTGCAGCACCTTGATGGCATCGGGGAACTGCGGCGAGTACAGCGTGTTCGGGCCCGCGGCGAGGTACTTCCACGGCACGGCCGTGTTCAGGGCCGCCGCGGGCGTCGGGATCGGGTTGCCCTTGGCATCGAGGGCGTAGTCCGTGCCCTCGGCGCCGTAGTTCATCAGGAGGTATTCCTCGCTGCCGAACGGCGCCGCCAGGAAGTTCGCCACCTGCAGCACCTGCCTGATGTGGTCCGTGCTGCCCTTCTTCACCATGGTCCAGGCGAAGTCGATGTTGTCGAGCCAGACCGTGGCCTTGCCGCCGGTGGCGCTGAACGGGATGAACGGGGCGACCTTGTTCGCGGGGTTCGCCGCCGGCACGGTCTGCTGGTAGCCGCCGGGCTTCCCGAAAGCAGGCAGCCCGTCGTAGATCTGCGCGACCTGGCCGGAGATGAACGCGTTCGACATCTGCGACTTGGTCCAGCCCTCGCTGCCGGGGGCGAAGCATCCCGCGGCGTAGAGCTTCTGCACGAAGGAGACCATCTCCAGGTACTCCGGCGTCTCGATGTCCTTCACGAGCTTGCCGTTCTTCATCGTCCAGTTGTAGGGGACGTGGAAGATGTGCTCGAACGGGATGAGCCCGAACTTGGTGCTGCCGAGGGCCCAGCGATTGGCTCCGGTGAGCTGCTTGGCGAGCGACAGGTAGTCGTCCGCGTTCTTGATCGTCGAGGTGTCCGTGACGCCGGCGGCCTCGAAGAACGTCTGGTTGATGAACCCGGATCCGCCGGTCATCCCGCGCGGGATCGGGATCCCGTAGAGCTTGCCGTTCTGCACCGCCGGCTTCCAGAAGGCCTGCGGGATGTTGGCGAGGTTCGGATAGTCCTTGGACTTGTCGCCCGCGAGGAACGGGGTGAGGTCCTGGCAGGCCGACTCCAGGAAGCCGATGATGTCGGCGATCGCGGCGCCGTCGTTGAGCATGAGGTCGGGCATGTCCCCGCCGGCGATCACGGTGTTGAGCTTGGTGTCGTAGTCGTCGCTCGAGACCGCGGTGATGTCGACCGTGCCGCCGAGGCGCTTGTTGATCTCCTGCCAGGCCGGGTTGGACGCGGCCGGCGTGGGCGGCGGACCGAAGATGTTCGTGATCGCGGTGACCTTCTGGCCCTTCAGGAACGGCGCCGGCACCGAGCGGAACGGCTTGGCCGGGTAGTTGAAGAAGGCGGCGGGGACGCCCTCGGCGGTGCCGGCGAGGTCGGGCGTCGCGCCGTTCAGCGGGATGTACTTCGGCAGCACCGAGGCCGAGGCGGCCGAGGCGTTGAGCGCACCCTTCGTGCCGCAGCCGGCGAGGGAGCCCGCTGTGACGACGCCGAGGACGCTGAGGGCGGCGAAGGACAGGAAGGTCCGCCGGTTCGTTTCGAGAGCCACGATGGGCTCCTTTCTGTACAGGGAGGTGGATCGATCGGGTGGAGCGGGCCTCAGCCCTTGACGGCCCCGGTGAGGACGCCCTTGGTGAAGTACTTCTGCAGGAACGGGTAGACGAGCAGGATCGGGATGACGCTGATGACGACGACGGCCATCTGGATCGCCTGGGACGGCGCCGAGATCTCGCCGGCCGAGGCGGTGTCGAGCGGGGATCCCAGCAGCACGTACTGGCGCAGGATCATCGACAGCGGCCACATGTCGCTGTTCAGGTAGAGCATCGCGTTGAAGAACGCGTTCCAGTAGGCGACCGCGTAGAAGAGACCGACCACGGCCAGCACCCCTTTGGAGAGCGGCAGCACGATCCGGACGAGGATGCGGAAGTCGCCGGCGCCGTCGATCCTGGCCGCCTCGAACAGCTCCTGAGGCAGCCCCATGAAGAAGGAGCGGACGACCACGAGGTTGAACGCCGAGATCAGCGTGGGCAGCACCAGGGCCGCGTAGCTGCCGAGCAGGCCGAGCTGCTTGACCATGAGGAAGCTCGGGATGATCCCCGGCGTGAACAGCATCGTGAACAGCGCCGTCAGCAGGATGAACTTCCCGAACGCGAGATCCCGACGGGAGAGCCCGTAGGCCATGCCCACGGTCGCGGCGAGCGAGCACAGCGTGCCGATCACGGTGATGAGCATGCTGCGCACGAGCGCGGCGGTGACGATGCCGCCGGAGAAGATCGTCTCGTAGGCGGCGAACGTCGGGTGCAGCGGGAAGAGCACGAGCCCGTTGGCGTTCGCGATGTCGGTGCTGTCCGAGAGGCTCGTCGAGATCACCGTGAGGAACGGGTAGATCGTCGCGGCGCAGATGAGCGTGACCACGACGGCCTTGCCCGTGATGCCGAGACGGCTGGGCTTCTCCATCCAGGCCGGCCGCGCCGACTCGGCGCTGCGGTTCCTGCGTCGGGTACGGGGCATGACGACCGCCCTGGTCGTCAGCTGCACGTCACTTGCCACTGGAGTACACCCCTTCCTGGCCGAACAGATGAGCGACCTTGTTGGCGCCGAGCACGAGCGCGAGGCCCACGACGCCCTTCACGAGACCGACGGCGGCCGCCGGCCCCCATTGCCCGTTCTGGATGCCGTGGTAGTAGACCCAGGTGTCGAGCACCTCGCCCGCCCCGGCGCCGACGTTGTCGCGCTGCAGGACGATCTGCTCGAAGCCGACCGAGAGGATGCTGCCGAGGTTCAGGATGAGCAGCAGGATGATGACTGGCATGATCCCGGGGATCGTGATCGTCTTCATGCGCTGCCAGGGGCCGGCGCCGTCCACCGCGGCGGCCTCGTACAGCTCCTGGTCGATGTTCATGAGGGCGGCGAGGAAGATGATCGTCCCCCAGCCGGCGTCCTTCCAGGCGGACTGGATCGACACCAGGAACGGGAAGAACCAGGGCGTGGTCATGGCTTCGAACGGCTGCATGCCCAGCGCCTGCATGAGATGCGGCACCACGCCAGTCGCCCCGAGCACCTGTCCGAAGATCGACACGATGATCACCCAGCCGAGGAAGTGCGGCAGGTAGACGACGCTCTGCACGAACTTGCGGATCCGGTTCGACATGATGCTGTTCAGCAGCAGCGCCAGCACGATCGGGATCGGGAAGAACAGCACCAGCTGCAGGCCGGTGATCACCAGCGTGTTGCGCAGCGCCTGCCAGAAGGTGGGATCCCCGAAGATCTTCACGAAGTTGTCGAACCCGACCCAGGCGCTGTCGATGAAGCCGAGGTAGGGCTGGTAGTCCTCGAACGCGACGATATTGCCCGGAAGCGGCAGCCAGTGGAACACCACGAAGTACAGGAAGCCCGGCGCGATCAGCAGGAGCATGACCTTGTCGCGCTTGATCCGCTCCCAGAGGCTGCGCTTGCGGTGTGCGGGCACGTTCTCGATCCGCGCGGCGCGGCGGCGGGCCTTCGATGCGGGACGCGCGGGCTGCGCTCCCGCGGCGCCGTCGCCCTGAGTCGTCGCGCTCTGCACGAACGGCTCGCTGTAACTGCTCATCTTCGACCTCGACCTGAGACGGGGAAACTTCATCGGTTCTCCGCAAGTGCTAGAAAGCGCTTGCTGTGCTGCGAACGTACCCGACGGATCTGCGAGTGTCAACGTCGAGGCCGGATTTCAGCGAAACATTGATTTTCGGGGCGTCGGCGCCAAGCAGCTTCTCTTGGTCGCTGGACGGAATGCATAGAATGCGCTTACTATCTGGATGCAGAACGAAAGGATCGCCGTGGATCACAACCCCCAGACCGCCCTCCCCGCCGCCGTGGTCGTCATGGCGGAGGACTCCTTCCTCGAGGTGTTCTCCGCAGGCGCTCTCGCGCGGCTGCGGAGCACGGTGGAAATCGTGGGGCCCCTTCCGATCACGGACTTCGCCGCACCCGCATCCCGGGAGGCGCTGCGCGAGGCGCGCGTCATGCTGACGGGCTGGGGGGCGCCGCGCATCGACGCGAGCGTGCTCGATCTGGCCCCGCGCCTGGAAGCCGTGGTGCACACCGCGGGCACCGTGAAGACCTTCCTGGACGCGGAGGCGTTCGGCCGGGGCATCAGGGTGAGCACGGCGGCCGCGGCGAACGCCACGCCGGTGGCCGAGTTCACGCTCGCGGCGATCGTCTTCGGACTCAAGCGCGCGAGCCGTTTCGCGCATCAGCTGCGCACCACGCGGCGGCATCGCACGGTCGAGGGCATCCCGCCGATCGGGACGAACGGCGTCACGATCGGAATCCTCGGCGCCTCCCGGGTCGGACGAGAGGTCATCGGCCTGGTGTCCCGTCTGGAGGCGCGGATCCTCGTCTGCGACCCCTATCTGACCGCCGCGGAGGCGGCGCGGCTCGGTGTGGAGGCCGTGTCCCTCCCCGAGCTGTGCCGTCGTAGCGACGTGCTCACGCTGCACGCCCCCAGCACGCCGGACACGCGCCGCATCATCGGCGCTCCCGAGCTCGCGCTGCTGCATGACGGCGCCCTCATCGTGAACACCGCTCGCGGCGCCCTCATCGACACGGACGCGCTGTCCGCGGAGCTCGTGAGCGGACGGCTCGACGCGTATCTGGACGTCACGGATCCGGAGCCGCTGCCGGCGGACTCGCCGCTGTACTCCCTGCCGAACGTCGTGATCACGCCGCACATCGCGGGCGCGCTGGGCAATGAGATCCACCGGCTGGGCGACTCGGCCGTGCGCGAGGTCGAGCAGTACGTTGGTCGAGGGATCCTCGCGCACGAGCTCCGCGCCGACGAGCTGGCGTACACCGCCTGACCGGCCAGGGCACGACGCGAGGAAGAAGGGGCCCACGGCCCGCGAACGGAGGATGGGATGACGACGCAGGACGATCGCGCCACGGTGGGCGCCATGCACACCGTGACCATGTCCGATGTCGCCGAGCGGGCCGGTGTCTCGTCGGCCACGGTCTCCCGCGTGCTCAACGGCAACTATCCGGTGGCTCAGGCCACCCGCGATTCCGTGAACCGCGCCATCGAGGACCTCGGCTACACCGCGAACGCGCACGCCAGGGCGCTCGCGAGCTCGGCGACGCACAGCGTCGGCATCATCGTGAACGACCTCGTCGATCCGTTCTTCTCCTACATCGTGCGCGGCGTCGAGCAGGAGGCCTCCGCCACGGGCAGGCTCTGCATCGTGGCCGCCTCGCAGGGCGACGTCGACCGCGAGATCGACCTCATCGACCGCATGATCAGCCAGCGCACCGACGCCGTGATCGTCGTCGGCGGAGGCTACGAGGATCCGCGTGCTCGCCGCAGGATGGCCGAGCGCGCGCGCACGCTGGCGGGCATCGGGTCGACCCTCGTGCTGTGCGGCCGCCCCTCGGTGGGCGAGCAGGCGCCGACCAAGATCGTCGGCTACGACAACGAGGGCGGGGCCTTCGCGGTGACCCAGCACCTCATCGCCCAGGGCCATCGCCGGATCCTCTACCTCGGCGGCCCGGTCGGGCTCTCCACGAGCGTCGCGCGCCTCGCGGGCTTCCGGCGCGCGATGCAGTCGCACGGCATCGACGTCCCCCCGGAACTCGTGCACCAGGGCGCGTTCGGACGTCGTTTCGGCCACGCCACGATGGGCGAGATCCTGGACGGGAACCCGGAGATCACCGCGGTCTTCGCGGCGAACGACCTCGTGGCGGCGGGTGCGCTGGACGCGATGACCGCACGCGGCGTGCGGGTGCCGGAGGACATCTCCCTCGTCGGCTACGACGACATCCCGCAGTCCAGCGAGCTCACCCCCAAGCTGACCACCGTGCACGTGCCGCTCGAGGACATGGGGCGCGAGAGCGTGCGCCTCGCCCTGAGCCGCACCGACGACGCCTTCGGCCGTCACGCCGACGGCGAGATCATCGTGGGAACGCGCCTCGTCGAGCGCGAGTCGGTCGCCGCGCCGCGTGCGACGCCCTGGGCGCCGGGGCGCTGACGGCGGCACGCGGGGAGATGACGAAGGGCCGCCCGATGGGCGGCCCTTCGTCGTCGTACTCGTGCCCCCGACAGGAATCGAACCTGCGACCTACGGTACCGGAAACCGGCGCTCTATCCGCTGAGCTACGGAGGCGTACCGAACGAGCCTAGCATCGGATCTGCCTTCCCTCCGACGGCGCCGGATCCCGGTAGTGTCGCGAGAGACCGACCGATCGATGAGGACCCCGATGAGCGCTTCCGTTCCCCCGTCACCCTGGTCGCACGCGGCGGCGGAAGAGTCTCGCGTCCCGCCCGGCACACCGGTCTACACAGCCTGGGCCTGGGTGACCGCGTGGACGACGGTGGCTGCGGTCGCCGCCACCGCGGTGTCGCTGTGGCTGATGTCCGGGCCGATGCTCGTCTACGTGCGACACATCGCCGAGTTGAGCGGCCTGTCCGCCACCGGCGCGAGAGTGCCGCCTGGCGCGATGTTCGCGATCATGTTCGATCTGATGCCGGGGATCATGACGGCATCGCTGGTCGGCACCGCGCTGAGTTGGGCGATCTATGCACTCGCGATCGTCGCCGGATACCGCGACTACGTGCAGCTCGGCCGGCTCGGCTATCCGAAGCGGTTCCACTGGGCGTGGAGCTTCCTCTCGCCGGTCTATCCGATCGGCCGCGCCGTCGTCGTGCGCCGGCAGGCCGGAGCGGGATCGGCAACGATGTGGATCGCCCTCGCGGCGACCGCCGCGAGCATCCTGCTCAGCATCGGCTGGTCGTTCTGGCTCATGACGGCGATGTTCGACGCGATCGCGTCGATGCGGGCGATGGTCGCCTGATCTGACCGCCCGCCCTGATCGCCGGGTCCGCTCCTCGGATCGGACCCGGTCTCGTCGTCAGATCAGCACGGCGCCGAGCAGCGCCAGCACGGCGAGCAGCGGGAACAGGCCCTGAACGGTCGCCGCGCGCGCCTTGCTGCGGTCGGACAGGATCAGCACGAGCGCCGCGGCCAGCATCGAGGCGACCCCCGCCATCATGAGCGTCCAGCCGATGGCGAAGGACGCTGCCGGAGCCACGATCAGGCCGATGACGACGAGGATCGCGAGGAACAGGTTGTAGAAGCCCTGGTTGAACGCGAGCGGCTTGGTGACCTCCGCGGTCTCCGCCGTCGTCCCGAAGACGCGGCGCGTGGAGGGATGCGTCCAGCGCACCGACTCCAGCACGAAGATGTAGACGTGGATCAGGGCGGCGAGCCCTGCGAACACAGATCCCAGGATGAAGAGCATGGGCCGATTCTGCCGCGCGTCGCGCACCGGGGCGAGAGGCGCGCTCTAGCTCCGGGATCCGTGCACGGGTGCGGCGGTCGCGGGCGGTTCCCCGACCTCGAGGACGGTATGCCCCGCGCACGGGGTCGAGGTCACACTGGCGCGCTCGATGCGCGACACGGTGAACCAGCGCATCGCATCGCGCAGCCGGCACCACCCGACGAGGTACCACCGGCCGCTCGTGAACGCGAACAGGACGGGTTCGACGTCGCGCGTGGTCTCCGCCCCCTCCCCCGAGGTGTAGCGGATCCGGACGACGCGCTGATCGGCCATCGCCTCCTCCAGCGCCGACCTGACCGCGCGCGAAGGGGCGGGATGCGCGTCCACCCAGACGCGGTCGGCCAGAGCATCCGCCCTCGCCCTGGTGCGGGGATCCAGGACGTCCACGATCTTCCGGACCCCGGCCGCGGCCAGGTCCGCGTAGGGGGCGTCGGATGCCGCCGACACGGCCGCCATGAGGGCCACCGCCTGTGAAGGAGACAGGCTGACGGGCGGCAGAGTCGCGCCCAGGGCCATCCCGTAGCCGCCGCCGGGACCGGGCCGCGACCCGATCGGCGCCCCGCTGCGCTCCAGCGCGGCGAGATCTCTCTTGACGGTGCGCACCGAGACGGCGAACTCTCGTGCCAACCGCTCGGCGGAGCAGCCCCGGGATCCGCTGCGCCGCAGCATCTCGGACAGGGCGTGGAGTCGCTCTGCGCGCTTCACGGTGCCACTCCCGGGAATTTCATGACATAAATAGTGACACACTGGTGCCCGCAGCGCGGGGGAGGCTGGTGGCATGACACAGACGAAGCGGACCCCCGTCACTCTCCTCATCGCCGGCCATTGGCTGGGCGCCTGGGCCTGGGAGGAGGTGCGCGAGCAGCTGGAGGCCGCCGGCGCGCGCCGTCGCCATGACGCTGCCCGGTCTCGACCCCGACGATCCGGAGCGCACCCGGAGGACGCTCGACGACCAGGTCGCGGCGATCCTCGACACCCTCGCTCGACACGGCGCCTCCGCGAGCGGACCCGCGATCATCGTCGCGCACAGCGGGGCGAACTTCCCCGTCACGCTCCTCCTCGACCGTCACCCCGAGCTCGTCCGTCAGGTGGTGTGGGTCGATTCCGGTCCGGTCGCCACCGGGAGCGCCTTCGCGCCCGATCTTCCCGAGGACGTGCCGGACCTTCCGCTCCCCCCGTTCGACGTCCTCGCGCAGCAGGCGAGCCTGGAGGGACTGAGCCCGGAAGCGCTCGCTCGCTTCCGCGAGCGGGCCGTTCCCGAGCCGGGCCCCGTGCTCCGCGAGGCCGTCGTCCTCGTCGACGACGCGCGCAGCCGCATCCCGACCACCCTGGTGTGCTGCTCAATCCCCAGCGCGCAGCTGATGGACCTGGCGCGAGAGGGTCACCCCATGTTCGCCGAGGTCGCGAAGCTCGAGCACCTCGACGTCGTCGACCTGCCCACCGGACACTGGCCCCTGTGGAGCCGTCCCCGCGACCTCGCCGAGGTCATCCGCTCCGCGGCGGGCCGCACCCGCTGACGGCGCGAGTTCGGAGGACGTCGCCACCCGCCGCCGGCGGGTCAGCCTCGCGGCACCCGCCGGTAGGTGAGATCGCGGATGTCGCGGCCCTTCGCGATGCCCTTGCGCTCGAACGCCGTCATCACCCGGCCGTCGAAGCGTTCCGCCCACTCCCCTTCGAAGGCGCGCTCGAACTCGGGCGCCTCGTCGAGCACCTCGCGCATCTGCAGCGCGTAGTCCTCCCAGTCGGTGGCGAGGCGCAGGAGACCGCCGTCGCGCAGCGCTGCACCGGCCGTGGCTCCGAAGCCGGGGCGCACGAGCCGGCGCTTGGTGTGGCGCTTCTTGTGCCAGGGATCGGGGAAGAAGATCCACGCCTCGTCGGCGGAGCCCGCGGGAAGGAGGGTGCTGAGCACCTCCGGCGCATTCGCCTCGACGAGCCGCAGATTGCGCACGCCTTCGCGCTCGGCGTCGAGCATCGTGCGCGCCAGCCCCGCACGGAACACCTCGACCGCGAGGAAGTCCCGCTCGGGGTTCGTCGCGGCGGCGGACACGATCGCGTGCCCCTGCCCCGACCCGATCTCCACGGTCAACGGCGCCTCCCGCCCATAGGCCGAGGAGGCATCGAGCCGCGCATCGGGGTGCACCGAGGTCCAGGCGACGTCGCGCGGGACGTCCAGCACATAGAACGCGGCCAGCTCGGCGAACGCCCGCTCCTGCGCCTCGGACATGCGGCCGCTGCGGCGGACGAACGAGACGGGTTCGTCGCGGAAGGTGCGGGGTTCGGACATCCCTCCAGGGTATCCGCCGTCCGGCGTCGCGCCGGCTCGTCCGGCCCCGCGGGCCGAGCGCCCGCTCATCGCGCGCCCCCGTCGATCGGTTCCGTCACGAAGTCGATGAGCTCTTCCACGCGGCCGAGCAGCGTCGGCTCCAGATCGCGGTAGCTGCTCACCCGGGAGAGGATGCGCTTCCAGGCGTGCGCGATGTCCGCCTGGGACTCGGCGGGCCAGCCGAAGGCCCGGCAGATCCCGGTCTTCCAGTCGGTCCCGCGCGGGATCTGCGGCCAGGCGCCGATCCCGAGCGCCGCCGGCGTCACGCACTGCCAGACGTCGATGTAGGGGTGCCCGACGATGCGGAGGTGCGCGCCGTGCGGACCCCGCATGATCTGCTCCACGATGCGGGTCTCCTTGGAGCCCGGCACGAGGTGGTCGACGAGAACGCCGTAGCGGCGGTCCCGCCGGGGCGGGGCCTCGGCGAGCAGCTCCTCCAGCAGGTCGACGCCCTGGAGGTACTCGACCACGACGCCTTCCACGCGCAGGTCGTCTCCCCAGACCTTCTCCACGAGCTCCGCATCGTGCCGTCCCTCGACGAGGATCCGGCTCGGCAGCGCGGTGCGCGCGCGGGAATCGTCCACGGCGAAGGATCCGGATGCGGTGCGCTTCGCCGCCCCCGCCGTCGAACGCGCGGGGTGCACCAGACGCACTGGCTCGCCGTCGATCATGAAGCCCGCGCCCATCGGGAACAGCCGGCGGCGGCCGCGGTAGTCCTCCAGCTCCACCTGTCCGCCCTCGATCCGGGTCACCGCCCCGCAGAAGCCGTCCACCGCGACCTCGACCACGAGGTCCTTCTCTGCCGCCACGTCCGCGGCGACCTTCGCGCCGCGCTCGCGCCAGCCCTTGGCGAGCACATCGGATCCGTACCTGTCGTCCATCGCGACCAGCCTACCGAGGGCGCGTCCGCCCTCCGCGGCCACGGCCTCGGCGGGACAGGAGAAACACAAGGACGCACGCCCTAGACTCGCTCCAGGGGCCTTCCGGGTCCCGGGAGGAGCGAAGATGCGCGCGCGGTGGGCTCTCGTCGTCGGTGTGGTCCTGGGCGTGCTCGGCATGTCCCTCTTCTCCGCTCCGGCGCTGGCCGATGCCGGGTCCTCCTCCGTCGAACCCCGCTCCTCTTCCGCGGAGCCGCGCCCGGCCACCGCTCCGGTGACGCTCGGATCCGAGTTCGTCACGGACCTGGTCGGCGCGCTGGGCTCCTCCGAGGCGAACGAGCTCAATGACAGACTCGAGACGCTCAGCCGCGACAAGAACATCCAGCTGTTCGTCGTGTTCGTGGATGCGTTCTCGAACCCCGACAACAGCCAGGAGTGGACGAACCAGGTCGCCGTGGACAACGGCCTCGGCCAGCAGCAGTACCTCCTCGCGATCGCCACCGAGTCGCGGCAGTACTACCTGTCCGCGGACAAGGCCGGGCCGGTCCCGCTGACCCGCGTCGACCAGATCTCGCGGTCGCTCGTGAACGATCTGCGCGACAAGCACTGGGCCGCCGCCGTGAACACCGCGGCGGACGGCTTCGGGGGATCCGGCTCCTCGGGCGCGGATCTCGGCGGAATCCTGCTGGTCGTCCTCTGCGTCCTCGCGATCATCGCCGCGATCATCGTGCTCGTGGTGATGCGCCGCCGCGCCGCGGCCAGGGTCAAGCCCGCCGCAACCCAGCCGGTCGGCGATCCGCTCGACGCCATCAGCGACGAGGAGCTGGCCAAGCGCGCCGGGCTCGCCCTCGTGCACACCGACGACGCGATCACGTCCTCCACCGAAGACCTCGGCTTCGCGACCGCGCAGTTCGGCGACGCCGCGACGAGCACGTTCACCGATGTGGTCGCGAAGGCCAAGGGCAAGCTCGACGAGGCGTTCTCCCTCAAGCAGAAGCTCGACGACGAGATCCCGGACACCGACCAGCAGCGCCGCGACTGGCACCTGCAGATCATCCGGCTGTGCGAGTCGGCCGACAACGCGCTCGACGCGAACGTCGCCGCGTTCGACGAGCTCCGCAAGCTCGAGCAGAACGCGGAGCAGGCGCTCGCCCAGTTGAAGAGCCATCGCGCTTCGGCGGCCTCCGCCGTGGCCGCCGCGCCCGGCGCGCTCCAGGCGCTGGCCGCCGTGTACGACGCCTCTGCGCTGCAGACGGTCGCAGGCAACCCGGCGGAGGCCGCAAGCCGGCTGGAGCTCGCCGACGCCAACATCGCGCAGGCCGGCGAGCTCGTCGCTCAGGGGAAGCGCGGCGAGGCCGCCTTCGCGATCCGCACCGGCGAGGAGGGCGTGCTGCAGGCCGCGCAGCTGGCTGCGGCCATCACGACGCTGCAGAGCGACCTCGCCGCGACCGAGTCGCAGTCGCAGGCCCTCATCGCGAACCTCGAACAGGACCTCGCGGGCGCCGCGGCGCTGCCCGCCTCCCCGGAGCTGAGCGCCGCGGTCGCCGCGACCCGCACGGCTCTGGACCAGGCCCGCACCGACGCCACCGGCACCGGACGCCGCCCTCAAGCGGTGCTGGAGTCGCTGACCGCCGCCAACACCCGCATCGACAGCACGGTCGATGCGATCCGCAACGCCCAGCAGCAGGCCGAGCGCGCCCAGCAGGTGCTGGAGCAGACGCTCACGCAGGCCCGTGCGGAGATCTCCACGGCCAACAGCTACATCACCACACACCGCGGAGCGATCGGCCCCGATGCGCGCACGAGGGCCGCCCAGGCGTCCGCGGAGTACGACCAGGCGGAGGCGGCGCGCGTCGCGGATCCGAACAGCGCCCTGCAGCACGCGCAGCGCGCGATCGCCCTCGCCCGCGAGGCGACCCAGCTCGCGGCGGGCTCGATCGACTCGTGGGGCAACGACGGCGGCTGGGGCGGCGGAGGCGGCTGGGGCGGCGGAAACCGCAGCGGCATGGGCGACGCGATCCTCGGCGGCATCATCGGCGGAATCCTGTCCGGTGGTGGTGGCGGGCGCTCCGGCGGAGGCTGGGGCGGAGGCGGCGGAGGCGGCGGCTGGCGCTCCAGCGGCGGAGGCGGAGGCGGATTCAGCCCCTCGAGCTTCGGCGGAGGCGGACGCGGCGGATCGGGCGGCCGCTTCTGACACCCCGCATCTTCAGCTTCTCCTCACGTGCACGACCCCATCGACCGGAAATCTGGAAAGGACATCCCATGACCAAGCAGTCCATCTTCGGCCGCATCTCCACCCTGGTGAAGGCCAACGTCAACGCGCTCATCGATTCCGCGGAGGACCCGCAGAAGATGATCGATCAGCTGGTCCGCGACTACACCAACAACGTCGCGGACGCCGAGTCGGCCATCGCCGAGACGATCGGCAACCTGCGCCTGCTCGAGCGCGACCACCAGGAGGACGTGCAGTCCGCCGCGGAGTGGGGCAACAAGGCCCTCGCCGCCAGCCGCAAGGCCGACGAGCTGCGCGGGGCGGGCAATATCCCCGACGCCGACAAGTTCGACAACCTTGCCAAGGTCGCCCTGCAGCGCCAGATCAGCTCGGAGCAGGAGGCGCGGACGGCCGAGCCGCAGATCGCGGCCCAGACCGAGATCGTCGACAAGCTCAAGACCGGCCTGAACGGCATGAAGGACAAGCTGGTCGAGCTGAAGAACAAGCGCAG
>JAITLM010000050.1 GCA_031277885.1 Microbacterium sp. | reverse complement strand
CGAGACTCCATCTCCGCGACGAGACTGCGCCCCTGGAGCGCTGTCTCGTCGCGGGGTTGCAGTCTCGCGGGTAAGGGTATGGGCAAGGGTAAGGGAAGGGCCTGCGTGGGGGCTCAGGCGGACCACGTCGCCGACCACCACGACGGCGGGGTTGCGCACCTGGCGCACGGCGGCGAGGGCGGCGATCGTGCCGAGCGTGCCGATCGTGACGCGCTCGCCGGATCCGTAGCCGTCCTCGACGATCGCGACGGGGCAGTCGGATCCGCGTTCGCCGCGGGCGAGGACACCGGCCGTGTGCGCGAGCGTGCCGATGCCCATGAGCAGCACGACCGTGTGGTCGGATCCGCCCGGCAGCTGCTCGATCGGATCGTGCGCGCTCGCGACCGTGAAGGCCGTGGCGACGCCGCGGTGCGTGAGCGGGATGCCCGCCACGGCCGGCACCGAGATCGCGCTCGTGATGCCGGGCACCACGCGGACGGCGATGCCCTCGGCCTCGCAGTACAGCGCCTCCTCGCGGCCGCGCCCGAGCACGAACGGATCCCCGCCCTTGAGGCGTACGACCTCGCGCCCCGCGCGCGCGTGCCGCACGAGCAGGGCGTTGATCTCGTTCTGCGGCACGGGGTGGTGCCCCGGGGTCTTGCCCACGTCGATCACCTCGGCGCCGAGGACGACGCCCTCGGCCGCGAGCTGGTCGAGCACGGCGCGCGCGCCCAGCCGATCCGCGACGATCACGTCGGCGCGCTCGAGGGCGCGCAGGCCGCGGATCGTGAGCAGGCCGGCGTCGCCGGGTCCTGCACCCACGAGGGTGACGGTTCCGTTGGTCATCATGCGCCTCCGAGCAGAAGTCCGCGGCGGCGCAGCACGGCCCGCTCGAGCGGCGCGAACAGCACCAGCTCGATCAGGATGCCGATCGCCAGGATCAGGATGATGGTGGCCAGCACGCCGGGCAGGTCGGCGAGCTGACGGGACTGGTCGAGCATGGATCCGAGCCCGAAACCGATGGATCCGCCGGTCGCGATGATCTCCGCGGCCATGAGCGAGCGCCAGGAGAACGCCCAGCCCTGCTTGAGCCCGGCGAGATAGCCGGGCAGAGCGGCCGGCAGCACGATCGCCGTGGCGGCCTGCCAGCGGCTCGCGCCGAGCACGGTGCCCACGCGGCGCAGCTGCGGCGGCACCTGGTCGACGCCCGCGAGCAGTCCGTTCACGATCGAGGGGATCGCGCCCATCAGGATCACGAAGTACACGGTCGCGTCCGAGAGGCCGAACCAGATGATCGCCGCGGGCACCCAGGCCACGCTCGGCAGCACCTGCAGCCCGGAGATCAGGGGACCCGCGGCGCGGCGCAGGAGCTTCCACTCCGCCAGCAGCAGGCCGAGCGGGGTGCCGACCGCGATCGCGATGAGGAAGCCGAGGCCGCCGCGTTCGAGGCTCGTGAGCACGGCCTCCTGCAGTCGCCCCGCCTGCCAGGCGTCGCCCAGCGCGCCCAGCACCTGGAGCGGGCTCGGCGCCTTGTCGGGGCGCGGTTGAGCGATGACGATGTACAGCTGCCACGCCGCGAGGAGCACGACCAGCAGTCCGACCGGCGGCAGCACCGCACGCAGCCGCTCCCGCGTGCGGGAGCCGGATCCGGTCTCCACGGTCTGCAGGCGATCGAGACCCGCTTCGAGGCGGGCGAGGTCGTCGTCCTTCTTCGTGGTGCGCGATCCCGCGAGGGCACCGTGTTTCGTCTCGGTCGACGCCGGCGCGCCGTCCTCGCTCAACGACCCCGGGGGGACGGCGCTCGCGGAGGGGAAGGTGTCAAGAGGCATTGCGGCGGATCTCCTTCCGCAGCTCGACGGTGATCTCGGCGGCCAGCGCCGACACCTCGGGCGATTCGATCCGGCGTCCGCGGGTGCGGGCGACGCGCCACTCGCGCGAGATCCGGCCGGGGCGGCTGCCGAGCAGCACCACGCGCTCGCCGAGGCGGGCGGCCTCGCGCACGTTGTGCGTGACGAAGACGATCGTGCGACCGGTCTCGCGCCACACGTTCTCGAGCACCTCGTGCAGCAGGTCGCGCGTGATCGCATCGAGCGCCGCGAAGGGCTCGTCCATGAGCAGCACGGGCCGGTCCTGGGCGAGGGCCCTGGCCAGCGCCACGCGCTGCCGCATGCCACCGGAGAGCTCGTGCGGGCGCTTGTCCGCGGCGTCGGCGAGGTTCACGATCCCGAGCAGGCGCAGCGCCTCGGCCCGGCGCTCGGCGCGGGGGACCTCGCGCAGGCGGAGGGCGAGCTCGACGTTGCGCCGGGCGCTCAGCCAGGGCATGAGGGCCGCATCCTGGAACATCACGGCCGCGCCCTCCTCCGGCGCGTGCAGCGCACCCGAGGTCACGGGTTCGAGACCGGCGATGAGGTTGAGCAGGGTGGACTTGCCGCAGCCGCTCGCGCCGAGCAGGCAGACGAACTCTCCCGGCGCGATGTCGAGGGAGACGTCGTCCAGCACGACGGGGCCGGATCCGTACCGCTTGGTGACGTGCGCGAGGCGCACGGCCGGATCGACCGGATCCGGTGCGGGCAGGACCGGGGTGACCCCGTCGAAGCTCGGCGCGAGCGGAGCGGTCATTTCTTCGTTCCCAGCCCGCCGTCGTCGACCGCGGGCTCGTTCCGGGCCTTGAGGGCGGTGTTCAGCGCCGCGAGGTCGAAGAGGCCGTCGATCGAGCCCTTCGTCTGGGTTCCCGCCGTGACGCCGTTCTTGACGAGCGTCGCGAACGCGGCGGCGTTCGGATCCGCAGAGAACGACACGGCCGCCAGGGACTTCGTGAGCACCTCATCGGCCAGGGGCTTGCCCGTGGCCTTCTTGAGCGCCTCGTTCACGACCCCGGGGAGCTCGGTCGGGTGGGCCTTGATCCAGTCGAGGGAATCGAGGTGCCCGGCCAGGAGCTCCTTGACCGCCTCGGGGTGCTTGTCGGCGAAGTCCTTGCTCACGAGCAGCACCGTCGTCGGGAACTTCCCGTCGGGCCACAGGTCGCGCTCGTCCTGCAGCACGTGGGCGCCCGCCTCGACGACCAGGCGCGAGGCCCACGGCTCGGGGAGCCAGGCCCCGTCGAGCTGGCCGTTCTTGAAGAGCGTGAGGGTCTGCGCGTTCTCGGTCGGGGTGATGTTCACATCGCCGCCTCCGGACACGTTCGTCTTCAGGCCCTTGGACGAGAGCCAGGTGCGCAGCGCGACGTCCTGCGTGTTGCCCAGCTGAGGGGTGGCGAGCGTCTTGCCCTTGAGATCCTCCGCGCTGGTGATGCCGTCGCGCACCACGAGCGCGGCGCCCCCGCTCGTGGCCCCGGCGATCACGCGCGCCGAGGCGCCGCCCGACTTGATGAACGTGTTGATCGCCGGATTCGGGCCGATGTAGGCCGCGTCGATCGCGCCGGCGGAGAGCGCCTCGACCGCGGCGGGGCCGGCGTTGAAGACCTCCGTGTGCAGCTTGGTCGAGCCGAGCTCCTTCTGGATCAGGCCCTCGCTCACGCCCACCAGGGCGGGGGCGTGCGTGACCGTGGCGAAGTAGCCGAGGCGGAGCGTGTCGAGCTTCTCGCCCTTGGCGGCGGCGGCCGCCTGACCGGAGGCGCAGCCGGCGAGCATCGCCATCGCGAGTCCGAGGGTCGTGATGGCCGTGCTGATGCGGGTCTTGCGATTCACTGTCGCCTCCTTAGGCGTTCTTGGGTGGGGCTTCTTCGTCGGTCGTTGAGCGTTCTTCGCCTCGTCGCTCCGCTCCTCGCTCAGGAACCGGTCCCTGAGCGAGCGAAGCGAGAAGAAGGGCGCCCGACGACCGCGACTACGCCGCCGTGACGACGGTCGCGGCCGCCAGAGTGGCGCCGTCGGCCGGGTGGATGAGCAGCAGGGCCCCTCCCTCCCGGTCCTCGGCGTACGGCTCGAGGGGCAGGGCGGACGCGAAGCGGATCCGCACGCGGCCGATCTCGTTCACGGCCAGCTCGGCAGCGTCCTCGAGGGCGAGCGTGTCCAGGTCGCGGCGCGAGAGCACCTCGGTCACGATCGCCTGCACGGTCGCCGTGCCGTGCTTGGCGAGCACGCGCGCCCCGGGGGCGATCGGCCGCACGTCGAGCTGGAAGAGCTCGACCTCGGCCTCCGCATGCCCGCTCGGCACCGTGCCGGCGGTCGCGATGAGCGCGCCGCGGGCGGCGTCCACCTCATCGGCGAGAGTGACGGCGATCGACTGCGCGGTGTGCGCGGACTCCGCGACCCGGCCGGCGACGCGGATCCCTGTGACGAAGGTCTCGTGTCCGCCGGGGAAGACCTGCACGCGGTCGCCGACCCGGACGGATCCGCTCGACACCCGTCCGGCGAAGCCGCGGTAGTCGCGCAGGTCCTCGGCCTCGGCGTCGTCGACCAGCGCCGAGACCCCGCCCTGCGGCCGGATCACGGTCTGCACCGGGAGGCGGAAGGCGGCGTCCTCCTCGGCCTGGCGCGCGGGGAGGGTCTCGAGCAGCTCGCGCAGCGTCGGGCCGTCGTACCAGGGCGTGCGTGCGGACGGATCCACGATGTTGTCGCCCTCGAGCGCCGAGACCGGGATCACGTGCGCGTCGATGAGGCCGAGCTCGGCGGCGACCGCGAGCGCCTGCTCCTCGACTGCTCGGAAGCGGTCCTCGTCGAAGCCGGTGAGATCGATCTTGTTGACCGCGACGATCACGTGCGGCACCCGCAGGAGCGAGACCACGGCGAGGTGCCGGCGGGTCTGCTCCACGACGCCCTTGCGCGCGTCGATCAGGACGACGACGGCGTCGGCCGTCGCGGACCCGGTGACCATGTTGCGCGTGTACTGCACGTGACCCGGGCAGTCGGCGAGGATGAAGCTGCGCGCGTCGGTCGCGAAGTAGCGGTAGGCGACGTCGATCGTGATGCCCTGCTCGCGCTCGGCGCGGAGGCCGTCGGTGAGCAGCGCGAAGTCGAACTCGCCGTGGGCGAAGCCGCGGTCGGCCGAAGTGCGGGCGACCTGCTCGAGCTGATCGGCGAGGATGGCCTTCGCGTCGTGCAGCAGCCGCCCGACCAGGGTCGACTTGCCGTCGTCGACGGATCCCGCCGTCGCGAACCGGAACAGCGTGGTGTCCCTCAGCACCCCGGCTTCCCGCCCCGCCCCTGACCGCGAGACTTCATCTCCGCGACGAGACTGCACTTCTGCAGCGCTGTCTCGTCGCCCAGTTGCAGTCTCGCGGTCAAGGGACGGGGCGGGGGCGAGGGGGGATCCGATGTCGGTGCTCATCAGAAGTATCCGTTCTTCTTGCGGTCCTCCATGGCGGCCTCGCTGATCCGGTCGTCGGCGCGGGTGGCGCCGCGCTCGGTGAGCGTGGAGCGGGCGACCTCGGCGACCACCTGGTCGACGGTCGCCGCGTCCGACTCGACGGCGCCCGTGCAGCTCGCATCCCCCACCGTGCGGTAGCGGACCACACGGCGCTCGACCTGCTCGCCCTCGCGCGGCCGGGCGTGCTCGTTCACGGCCCACCACATGCCGTCGCGGCGGAACACCTCGCGCTCGTGCGCCAGGTACAGCGGCGGCAGGGCGATCCGCTCGCGGGCGATGTAGCGCCACACGTCGAGCTCGGTCCAGTTCGAGATCGGGAACGCGCGCACGTGCTTGCCCGGCGTGTGCCGGCCGTTGTACAGGCTCCACAGCTCCGGACGCTGATTGCGCGGATCCCACTGCCCGAACTCGTCGCGCAGCGAGATGATGCGCTCCTTGGCGCGCGCCTTGTCCTCGTCGCGGCGGGCGCCGCCGAACACGGCGTCGTGCTTGCCCGCGGCGATCGCGTCTAGCAGCGGCTGGGTCTGCAGCACGTTGCGCGTGCCGTCCGGACGCTCGGCCAGGCGGCCGTCGTCGAGGTAGTCCTGCACCCGGGCGACCTCGAGCGTGAGTCCGAGGCGCTGGACGGTCTCGTCGCGGAACCGGATGACCTCGTCGAAGTTGTGCCCGGTGTCCACGTGCAGCACGGGGAACGGGATCCGGCCCGGCGCGAAGGCGCGGGCGGCGAGATGCAGCACGAGCACGGAGTCCTTGCCGCCGGAGAACAGCAGCACGGGGCGCTCGAACTCGGCCACGACCTCGCGGATGATGTGGATCGCCTCGGCCTCGAGCAGGTCGAGTCCGGTCAGCCCTTCGCCTCGTCGCTGCGCTCCTCGCTCAGGGACCGATTCGATGGTGGA
Source organism: Microbacterium sp. (assembly GCA_031277885.1). Classification (GTDB taxonomy): domain Bacteria; phylum Actinomycetota; class Actinomycetes; order Actinomycetales; family Microbacteriaceae; genus Microbacterium. Next base: position 15,954 of record JAITLM010000050.1, on the reverse strand, counting down.
GTCGAGGGTGTCGATGATGCTCATACGTGGAGTCCGCATTCGGTCTTGGCGAGTCCGGCCCAGCGGCCGGAGCGGGGGTCTTCGCCCGCGGCGACGGGCTTGGTGCACGGCGCGCAGCCGATCGACGGGTACCCGTTCGCGACGAGGGGGTTGACCACCACGTCGTGCGCGGTGGCGTAGGCGATGAGGTCGTCGAACGACCATGACGCGACGGGGTTCACCTTGATGAGGCCGTTGCGCTCGTCGAACGCGATCAGGGGCGTGTTCGCCCTGGTGGGCGCCTCCTCGCGGCGCACCCCGGTGAACCACACCTCGTAGCCGCCGAGCGCCTGATGCAGCGGAGCGACCTTGCGCATCTCGCAGCACAGCGCCGGATCCCGGGAGAACAGGTCCTTGCCGAACTCGGCGTCCTGTTCAAGCACGGTCTGCGCGGGCTTCACATCGACGATGCGCACGTCGAGCGTGCGGGCGACCTCGTCGCGCGTGAACGTCGTCTCGAGGAAGTGGTATCCCGTGTCGAGGAACAACACGTCGACACCGCCGATCGCCTCGGCCACGAGGTGGGGCAGCGCCGCGTCGGCCATCGAGCAGGCGACGGCGGCGAGGCGGGGGGAGACGTTCGCGGCGACCCAGGCGACCACCTCGGCGGGCGAGGCCTCGTCGGCGGATCCGCTGCGCAGCTCCGCCGCGCCGCGTTCGGCGAGCGCGCGCAGTTCGTCGAGTGGACGCTTCACGGGGACGTTGAGCGAGGACGGCGCAGCCGACCGAGACGAAACGCCGTCTTCGGAAGGGCGCCGCGTTCCGTCTCGCGCAGACCCGCCCTGAGCGAGCGGTAGCGAGTCGAAGGGTCGCTCAACGACCGGTTCGGACGTGCTCACTGCAGCGCCTCCTCGTCGGCGCGGTGCGCCCAGACCGCGAAGGTCTCGTCGGCCTCGCGGTCGGCGAGGAACCGGCGCACGACCCGTTCCGTGTAGTCCGCGATGCCGTCGGCGGTGACCTTCAGTCCGCGCACCGTGCGGCCGAGCCCGGCCTCCTCCCGCAGCGGGGAGGCCAGTCCGCCGCCGAGGTGCACCTGATAGCCGGGCACCTGCTCGCCGTCGATCGTGACGAGCTGTCCCTTGAGGCCGATGTCGGCGGTCTGGATCCGTGCGCACGAGTTGGGGCAGCCGTTGACGTGCAGCGAGATCGGGTGCGGCAGGTCGATGCCGGCGAGCCGCTCCTCCAGCTGCTCGACGGCGGCGGCCGCGTTCACCTTGGTCTCCACGATCGCGAGCTTGCAGAACTCGATGCCCGTGCACGCGATCGTGCTGCGCCGGAACAGGTCGGGGCGCGAGGACAGGCCGAGCGCGTCGAGCCCGGCGACGAGGGAGGGGACCCGGTCCTCCGGGATGTCCAGGATCACCAGCTTCTGGTGCGGGGTCGTCCGCAGTCGTGCGGATCCGTGCTCCTCGATGAGGTCGGCCAGCTTCGCGAGCGACGGGCCGGAGATCCGCCCGACGAGAGGGGTGACGCCGACGTAGAACCGGCCGTCCTTCTGCCGGTGGATGCCCACGTGGTCGCCGGGGCTCGTCGGCTGGGGGGACGCCGGGCCGTCGGGGAGCGGCGCCTCCAGGTACTCGGTCTCGAGGATCCGGCGGAACTTCTCGGTGCCCCACTCGGCCAGCAGGAACTTGAGCCGTGCCTTGTTCCGCAGCCGGCGGTACCCGTAGTCGCGGAAGATCCGGGTCACGCCGTGCCACACGTCGGCGACGAGCTCGGGGGCGACGAAGACGCCGAGGCGCTCGCCGAGGCGGGGGGTGGTCGACAGCGCGCCGCCGACCCAGAGGTCGTAGCCGACGCCGAGCTCGGGATGGACGACCCCGACGAACGCGACGTCGTTGATCTCGTGCACGACGTCCTGGCTGGGGTGTCCCGTGATGGCCGTCTTGAACTTGCGGGGCAGGTTCGCGAGCTCAGGGTCGCCGATGAAGCGGTCGGTGATCTCGTCGATCTGCGGGGTCGGGTCGATGATCTCGTCGGCGGCGATCCCGGCGACGGGCGAGCCCAGCACGACGCGCGGGACGTCGCCGCAGGCCTCGGTGGTCTGCAGGTCGACCGCCTCCAGGCGGCGCCAGATCTCCGGCACGTCCTCGACGCGCACCCAGTGCAGCTGGATGTTCTGCCGGTCGGTCACGTCGGCGGTGTCGCGCGCGAAGTCGACCGAGATCCCCGCGATGACCCGCAGCTGCTCGGTGGTCAGCTGCCCGCCGTCGATCCGCACCCGCAGCATGAAGTACTCGTCCTCGAGCTCCTCCGGCGTGAGCGTGGCGGTGCGGCCTCCGTCGATGCCCGGCTTGCGCTGCGTGTACAGGCCCCAGACGCGGAAGCGACCGTGCAGGTCGGTCGGATCGATGCTCGAGAAGCCGCCCTTGGAGTAGACCTGTTCGATGCGCTCGCGCACGCTCAGGCCGTTGTCGGCCTGCTTCCACTCCTCGTTGCCGTTGAGCGGCTCGGTGCCGTCGATCTTCCACTGACCGTTGGGCTTGGACGACGGGCGCGGCGGGCGGGCGCGGTCGGTCGTCGGTCGTGCGCCGCGCACGGCAGCGGTCGGTTCGGGAGACATGCGGACAAGGTACGTGCGGATCCGCCCGGACGCCCGTGTGTGTCAGCGCGGCCGACACGGGGCGTCATTGTTCGACATGGTGCAGATTCCTCACGGGCGGATGCGGTTGGATGGAGCGCCGCCGCGCGCGTCCGAAGCGCTCGTTATGGCGGACGCGATCCCATGTCCATGCCGCATGGTCGAGGACGCTCCGCCTACCCCGTCCTCCGAGTGCGTGCCGTGAGCCCTTCGGCGCCCGCGAGATAGCGGTCCACGACGAGGTCCACGAGCGGGGCAGGCGGCTCGCCGCCGTCGAGCAGCGGCTCGGAGAGCGCGGATCCGGCCGCGCGCTCCGCGACGTCGAAGAAGTAGCCGTGCGCGAGCAGGTAGGTCGCCACCGCGGCGCCGGGGTGCGCGGCGAGGGCGTCGGCGAGGCTCGGCTCCCGGGCGGCAAGGTACGCGGGCAGGACCGGGCGGCCGAGGCGCTCGCCCAGCTGCGCCGCCATCGCCTCGGCGTCGGGCAGGGAGCGCGGATCCCGGGATCCTGCGACCGCGAGCACGACCGGACCATCGGCATCGGCCTCTGCGCCGGACGCGCGGCCGGGCGAGGGGACCTCCGCCAGCCGGAGCGCGAGCACCTCCGCGAGCCGCGGGTCGGGGCCGAGCGGATCCGTCACGACAGCATCGCTGCGTGCGCGAGCGGCTCCGCCCAGATCCACTCGGACGTGGAAGCCCTGCGACAGCAGCAGCGGTACGATGACCACAGGCCCCTCGATCGCGGCCAGGGCCGTGGGTGCATCCGGCTCCTGCACATCGACGAATCCGGAGTGCACGGCGACGTCGGGGAGGCGCTCGGCGACGCGGCGCACGACCAGCGCGATCGCGGCGGCGCCGGCGGCGTCCGAGGTGCCGTGCGACACGGCGAGCAGCGCGGGGCGGGGCATGGTCGGAGTGTATGCGGATGTCCGCGGAGGTGTTCGGAGTTTCTTCACACACCGACATCGGCTCCGATGGACGTCCGCGTCTCGCGATGGTGCGCAGGATCGGTTTTGGGGCGCGTCCCGCCACGATCAGGTGCCCTGGTGCGCCCCGAACCGGCAGATCGCGCCCCAAACGGGTCGGGTCACCCGAACGACTCCGCGACCAGCTCGCCGAAGAGCTCCTCGGCGTCGACGTCCAGGCGCTGCCGGGCGAACCAGTCGCACACGTTGACGCAGTCGCGGTGCAGCAGATCCAGTCCCTGCGGGTTCGCGACCGTGTCCACGATCTGCGGCAGATCGATCACGACCACGCGGCCTTCCTGGACGAGCAGGTTGTAGGGCGAGAGGTCGCCGTGCGCGACGCCGGCCCTGGCGAAGGTCCGCATGAGGTCGGCCACCTGCGCGAACAGGTCGGGGAGCGCCTCCGGATCGTGTCGCACCTGCGCGAGCCGGGGCGCCGCGGCGCCGTCGGCGGATCCGATGAACTCCATGAGCACCTCGGTGCCGCTCACCTGCACCGGATAGGGCACGGGGGCGCCGAGCTCCCACATCCGACGCAGGGCCTCGAACTCGGCCAGGGACCACTGCGCGGCGGCCACCTCGCGGCCGTGCTCTGACTTCTTCGCGAGGGCGCGCGCGTCGCGGGAGTTCCGGGTGCGCCGGCCCTCGGTGTACACGGCGGAGCGGTGGAACGAGCGGTGCTCCGTGCCGCGATAGCGCTTGGCGGCGAGGAGCGTGCGCTGGGTGGGATCGCCGGGTACCGCGCGCTCGAGGAGGAAGACGTCGGCCTCCTTGCCGGTCTTGAGGATGCCGAGCTCGGTGTCGACGGCGCCGGCCGAGGTCACCACCCAGTCGGGGCGGGGCTCGGGACCGCGCTCGGTCGGGGTCGCGGCGGGCCAGGTGGTCCAGCGCTGGCCCTCGCCGAGGTCGACATCGGCGAAGGACAGGCCGAGATCGTCGTCATCGGCGGCGGAGAGGAACAGGGAGGCAGAAGCATCCGAGGATGCGGAGGAAGGGATCACGAGAGGCTCCGGGTCGGGGCCGCTCGCGAAGGGATCGGGCGGGCGGCCTCAGGGAAGAAGGTCGGCGAAGGGCGCGACAACAGAGACGTTCATCGTCAGCTCCTTCCCTCGGATCCCCGGGGCGTTCCCGGTGCCCGCCGAGTCTACGGGGTCCTGGCCCTCGTGCGGAAGCCCCGCCCGGATCCCGAGGGCCCGGCGAGAGGATCCGGCGAGAAGACCCATCGAAAGGTGGAGGCCTTCAGGAGGCGGCGGACGGATCCGCATCCCTACGCTGGAGAGGACCCGACCCGAGGAGAGAAGTGTTCACCACTCCCGCCCGCCTTTTCCGCGTGCTCGCGATCGCGGAGGCCATCACCTGGACCCTGCTGATCGGCGCCCTGATCGGCCGCGCCACGGGACTGCCGCCGGTGCTCGTGACGATCGCCGGATCCATCCACGGCTTCGTCTTCCTCTCCTACGGCGCCACCGCCGTGCTGCTCGCGTTCCATCAGCGCTGGGGCGTCGGCGTCGCGGTCCTCGCGATCGCGAGCGCGATCGTGCCCTACGCCACGATCCCCGCCGAGATCTGGCTGCACCGCAGCGGGCGCCTCGCCGGCGACTGGCGCCTGGAGCAGACCGATGACCCGCGCGACGCGACCTGGTACGACCGCACGATGCGCTGGTTCCTGCACCGTCCGTGGGTGCTCGCGCTGCTCATCGTCGCGGCGGTCGCCGCGCTGTTCGCGGTGCTGCTGCTGATCGGCCCTCCCGGCGGGAGCCACTGACCGGAACCCGGACCGGAACCCCCGACCGGAGTCGTCGACGGAGGAAGAGTCTGGATCGGGCGCGGGGTGCCGTGCGAGGATGGCGGTCATCCGCGCCCGCCGCCCCTCCGGAGTCGTCATGCCCGTGCTCGAGATCCGCTCCTACGTCCTGCATCCCGGCGCCCGTGCGGGCTTCCATGACCTCTTCCACAACAAGGTCATGCCGATGCTCGCCGACCAGGGGATCCGCGTGGTGCGCTACGGCGCGAGCGAGCACGACGAGGTCTCGTACGTCCTCATGCGCGCGTTCGATTCGGTCGACCACAGGGACGAGCAGGAGGACCGCTTCTACGGCAGCGCGCTGTGGCGCGAGGGGTACCGTGACGAGGTGCTGGCGATGATCGCCTCCTACCAGGAGGTCGTCCTCACGCTGGACGATGCCACGGTCGACGCGCTCGGATCCTGAGCGCGGAAGGCATCCGCGCCGCCATCGGCAAACTTGAGCCGACTGCTATCAAGTTTGTTGACAACTCTTGACGTCGGGCGTACCCTTGAGTCATCGCGACTCAGGTTTTCGGAGGATCGTCTCCGGCGGACCGGGGATCGCGCAGACTTCCCAGAACTTCCGACTGAAGGAGAAAACAAATGGCACGTGCTGTCGGTATCGACCTCGGTACGACGAACTCCGTCGTCAGCGTCCTCGAGGGCGGCGAGCCCAAGGTCATCGCCAACGCCGAAGGCTTCCGGACCACCCCCTCGGTGGTCGCCTTCACCAAGGACGGGGAGGTGCTCGTCGGCGAGACCGCGAAGCGCCAGGCCGTCACCAACGTCGACCGCACGATCGCATCGGTCAAGCGCCACATGGGCACCGACTGGTCGTTCGACGTGGACGGCAAGAAGTGGACGCCGCAGGAGATCTCCGCGCGCATCCTGCAGAAGCTCAAGCGCGACGCCGAGGCGTACCTGGGCGACACCGTGACCGACGCGGTCATCACCGTCCCCGCGTACTTCAACGACGCCGAGCGTCAGGCCACCAAGGAGGCCGGCGAGATCTCGGGCCTCAACGTCCTGCGCATCATCAACGAGCCCACCGCGGCGGCCCTGGCCTACGGCCTGGACAAGGGCAAGGAGGACGAGCTCATCCTCGTCTTCGACCTCGGTGGCGGCACGTTCGACGTCTCGCTGCTCGAGGTGGGCAAGGACGACGACTTCTCCACGATCCAGGTGCGCTCCACCGCCGGTGACAACCGCCTCGGCGGCGACGACTGGGACCAGCGCCTCGTCGACTACCTGATCAAGCAGTTCAAGGACTCGACCGGCGTCGACGTCTCGGGCGACAAGATCGCCCTGCAGCGCCTCAAGGAGGCCGCGGAGCAGGCGAAGAAGGAGCTCAGCTCCTCGACGTCGACCAGCGTCAACCTGCCGTATCTGTCGCTCACCGAGAACGGCCCCGTGTCGCTGAGCGAGACGATCACCCGTGCGAAGTTCGAGGACCTCACCAAGGACCTGCTCGACCGCACGAAGAAGCCCTTCGAGGACGTCATCCGCGAGGCCGGCATCAAGGTCGGCGACATCGCGCACGTCGTGCTCGTCGGCGGATCCACCCGTATGCCCGCCGTGGCCGAGCTCGTCAAGCGCGAGACCGGCAAGGAGGCCAACAAGGGCGTGAACCCGGACGAGGTCGTCGCCGTCGGCGCCGCCCTCCAGGCCGGCGTGCTGAAGGGCGAGCGCAAGGACGTCCTCCTCATCGACGTCACCCCGCTGAGCCTCGGCATCGAGACCAAGGGCGGCATGATGACCAAGCTCATCGAGCGCAACACGGCCATCCCGACCAAGCGCAGCGAGACCTTCACGACCGCCGACGACAACCAGCCGTCGGTCGCCATCCAGGTCTTCCAGGGCGAGCGCGAGTTCACCCGCGACAACAAGCCGCTGGGCACGTTCGAGCTGACCGGCATCGCGCCGGCCCCGCGCGGCATCCCGCAGATCGAGGTCACCTTCGACATCGACGCGAACGGCATCGTGCACGTGTCCGCCAAGGACAAGGGCACGGGCAAGGAGCAGTCGATGACCATCACGGGCGGCTCGTCGCTCTCGAAGGACGACATCGACCGCATGGTGCGCGAGGCGGAGGAGCACGCCGCCGAGGACAAGAAGCGCCGCGAGTCGGCCGAGGTCCGCAACCAGGCCGAGACCCTGTCCTACTCGATCGAGAAGCTCATCTCGGAGAACGAGGACAAGCTCCCCGAGGACGTCAAGACCGAGGTCAAGGCCGACGTCGACGCGCTCAAGACCGCGCTGGCCGGCGATGACGACGAGGCTGTGAAGACCGCGTTCGACAAGCTGAACCAGTCGCAGACGAAGCTCGGCGAGGCGATCTACGCGCAGTCCCAGGCCGACGCGGCCCCGGGTGCTTCCGAGGGCGCCCCGGCCGGCGAGAGCGCGGCGTCCGATGAGGACGTCGTGGACGCCGAGGTCGTGGACGACGAGGACGAGAAGAAGTAATGACGGATCCCAAGGACTTCGAAGAGCCCGAAGAGGGTCGTGAGGTCGGCGGCCAGGGGTCGGACGCGAACGCGTCCGGCCCCGCGGCCGGGGCCGACGACGTGCAGGACGCCGAAGAGCTCACGGTCGACGACATCCTGAACATCGCGCAGAACGACGACGCGCTCGCCGAGGACGCCGCGGAGGACGCGGCGCTGCATGACGCCGAGCACACGCTGCTCGTCGACCTCAAGCGCCTCCAGGCCGAGTACGCGAACTACCGCCGCCGCACCGAGGAGCAGCGCGGCATCGAGATCCAGCGCGCGAAGGGCGAGGCCGCCAAGGGCCTGCTCCCCGTGCTCGATGACCTCGACCGCGCCGCCGCCCACGGAGACCTGCAGGAGGGCACCCCCTTCGCCGCGATCGCGGACAAGGTCCGCTCGGTCGTCGAGCGCCTGGGCGTGGTCTCGTACGGCGAGAAGGGCGAGGAGTTCGACCCGCAGCAGCACGAGGCGATCTTCCAGCAGCCCACCCCCGGCGTGGAGAAGGCCGTCGTGCTCGAGGTCGTCGAGGTGGGCTACCGCCTGGGCGATGTCGAGCTGCGTCCCGCCAAGGTCGTCGTCGCCGTTCCTGCCGAGTAGGGCGGTGGTCGATGGCTAGCCAGGACTGGTTCGACAAGGACTTCTACAAGACCCTCGGCGTCTCCAAGGACGTGTCCGAGGCGGATCTGAAGAAGACCTACCGCAAGCTCGCGCGCAAATACCACCCCGACTCCAACCCCGGCGACGCCGCGGCGGAGGCGAAGTTCAAGGAGATCAGCGAGGCCTACTCGGTGCTCTCCGACAAGGAGCAGCGCGCCGAGTACGACCAGATCCGCGCCATGGGCGCCGGCGGCGCGCGGTTCACCGCTCCGGGGAGCGCCGGCAACGGCGGCTTCGAGGACGTGTTCAGCGCGTTCGGCCGGGGCCGTGGCGGGCAGCAGGGCGACTTCGACGACATCTTCGCGATGTTCAACCAGGGCGGCGGGTCCTTCGGATCCGGGCGCTTCGGTCAGCCATCCGGCGGCTTCCGTGGCTTCGGCGGCCCGCAAAAGGGCGCCGACGTCACGGCCCGCACGACGCTGTCGTTCGCGACCGCGGTGCAGGGCGAGACCGTGACGCTGCAGGGCGAGGACGGCAGGCCGCTCAAGGTGAAGATCCCCGCGGGTGTGAAGGACGGGCAGAAGATCCGCCTCCGCGGCCGCGGGCGGCCCTCGCCCGACGGCGGGGAGAACGGCGACATCGTGGTGCAGGTCGCCGTCAAGCCGCACCCGGTCTTCACCCGCGACGGGCTGAACCTGCGCGTCACCGTGCCGATCACCTTCACCGAGGCGGCGCTCGGCGCCACCATCGAAGTGCCGACGCTCGGCGGAGACCCCGTCAAGCTCAAGGTCGCGGCGGGCACGCCGTCCGGCCGGGTGCTGCGGGTCAAGGGGCGCGGGGTCACGACGTCCAAGGGCACCGGCGACCTTCTCGCCGAGGTCCAGGTCGCGGTGCCCTCGCACCTCGACGACGCCGCGCGCGAGGCCCTCGAGCGCTTCCGTGCCGCCGAGCCCGCGGAGAACCCCCGCACCGAGCTGCTGGCGAAGGCACGGGCGTGATGAGCCTCTCGGTCGTCGGGCGTCCTTCGTCTCGTCGCTGCGCTCCTCGCTCAGGAACCGGTTCGTCGGTCCCTGAGCGCCTCGCTTCAGGAACCGGTTCATCGGTCCCTGAGCGAGCGCAGCGAGACGAAGGACGCCCGACGACCGGAACGGCCGTGCCGGAGGTGCACCGTGGGCGATGAGCGCATGAGCGCGGACACCCCGGTCTTCGCGATCGCGGTCGCCGCCGAGCTCGCCGGGATGCACCCGCAGACGCTGCGTCAATACGACCGGATCGGCCTGGTCGTGCCCGGTCGCACCAGGGGCGGATCCCGCCGCTACTCGATGCGCGACATCGAGCAGCTGCGCGAGGTCGCCCAGCTGTCCAGCGAGGGCATGAGCCTGCCCGCGATCGCGCGGCTGCTCGACCTCGAGGACGAGGTGAGCAGGCTGCACCGCCGTGTGGTCGAACTCGAGCTCGCCCTGCGCGAGGAGCGCGCCAACCGTCCGGGAGTGCGGGTGTTCGCCGCGGGCACGACCGGATCCGTCATGGCCGTCCCGTCCGGGCGGCGGATCCGCCGCTCGACCGAGGTCGTGCTGTGGCGCCCGTGGGGGAGCGCCCCGGAGCGCCCCGACGACCTCGCCGACGACCCGGACGACAGCGCGCGCTGAGCACCGCGGCGGGCGCCGTCCGTGCGCCGCGATCAGCTCCGACTGTGTCTGAAATCGATTTCCACGGTGGAGCATCCCGGAGTCGCGCCGAGGGTCCGGAGGTGAATCGCGGAGTTCCGCAGGAGTCGAGGAAGGCTGCCCGCGGCACGGATGTCTCGGATCCGTGAAGAGTGTCTTGTGTCTGAAATCGATTTCGCCTACTCTGAGTGCAGCCCGGTCGATGCCGACTCAGCGCGACCGCGGACCCGGCTCCCGTGCCGGACCCCAGCACCGATTCGACGAGGAAGTCGTGTTCCCGAGGAGGAACCCATGAAGACGGACACACAGCGCACGCGCCGGGTGGTGATGGCCGCTCTCGGCGGCATCACGGCGGTAGGACTGCTCGCGGGCTGCGGCTCGAGCACCCCCGGTCAGTCCGCAGGGGGAGGAGGGGACTCCTCCGGCAAGACCACGATCGAGTTCTGGCACCGCACGTTCACCCCGCCGGAGAACGCCTGGTACAAGGACATCGTCAAGAAGTTCAACGCCTCGCAGGACAAGATCGTCGTCAAGGACACCGAGATCCCGGCCGACGCCTGGGATCAGAAGATGAAGGCAGCCCAGGCTGCGGGCAAGGCCCCCGACATCTACACGCACTCCGGGAGCATCCAGGACGCCGTCAACGCGGGGCAGTTGTACGACCTCGGCAAGGTCGTCGACACCTCCAAGCTCGGTGAGATCATCGACTCCGCGAAGTCGGTGTCCGAGATCGGCGGCACCTACTACGCGTACCCGCTCCTGCAGGAGGCGCAGACGGTGCTGTTCTGGAACAAGGACATGCTCTCCAAGGCGGGCGTCGAGACCGACAAGGCCCCGGCCACCTGGGACGATCTGCTCGCCGACTGCGCGAAGATCCAGCCCACGCTCGCCCAGGGCCAGTACTGCATCTCGCCCGCCTCCGACGCGATCACCTTCGCCTGGTCGACGGTCGGCCAGCAGTACAACTTCGCTGGGCACACCGCGCTCACCGACGACTGGAAGTCGCCGGACATCGACAACGCCGCATACCGCGACCTGATGTCCAAGTACAAGGAGCTGTGGGACAAGGGCTACATGCCCAAGCAGGCGCTCGCCGCCTACGTGGAGGGCAAGGACTTCGGCCAGAAGAAGGTCGCGTTCAAGGTCTCCGGCTCGTGGATGATGTCCGAGATCGGATCCGACTACCCCGACCTCCTCACCAAGACCGGCATCGGCGCCTTCCCGAACGCCTCGAGCGCCGACGGCCGCACCGCCACCACGCTCGGCAACTTCAAGTGGGTCATCGACGCGAAGAGCAAGAACGCCGAGGCCGCGGGGAAGTTCCTGGAGTGGTCGCTCGCCGGCGACCCGCAGAACCTCGTGCCCTTCTTCGTGAACACGCAGTTCACCAAGGTTCCCGTGCGCAAGTCCGTGCAGGACGCGGTCGCGAAGGACGAGGCCGCGGCCAAGGCCCCGTGGTCGAGCGTCATCACGAATGACATCGCACCGGACGCGATCCCCGAGCCCACCTACCCGTGGGACGTCTCGCTCGCGGTCGGCACCGCGATGGAGTCGGTGATGAAGGGCGCCGCCTCGCCGGATGACGCGATCAACACGGCGAACGCGGCGATCCAGAAGGTCATCCAGTCGCAGGACCTGCCCAGCAAGGCTCCCAAGAAGTGAGCACGGCGCGGTCGGGGACCGCTGCGCGGCCGTCCCCGACCGCGCAGCCCGCGCCCAGCACCTCCGAACCACGGGGAGAGACGATGGCCACCGAAGCGATCGAGGACCGGCGCACGGTCAGGCGCCGGCAGTCGAAGTACCGCAGTCGCGACACGAAGCTCGCCTACCTGATGCTCGCCCCCGTGGTGATCCTGCTCGGCGTCTTCGTCGCGTGGCCGGCGGTGTACGCGGGATTCCTGTCGTTCCAGGACTGGAGCTTCTACAAGGATCCGCAGTTCGTCGGCTGGAAGAACTACGCCGACGTCCTGACCGATCCGCTGTTCGTCGCCACGATCGGGCGCGGCTTCCTGTTCGTCCTGCTGACGGTGCCCCCGATGCTCGTGCTCGCGTTCCTGTTCGCGAGTCTCGTGGTGACCCTGTCCCGTCGCCTGGCGACGATCCTCAAGGTCAGCATCTACATCCCCACGATCATCTCCGGCGTCATCGCCTCGATCATCTTCGTGGTGATCTACGCGTACGACGGCGGGATCCTGAACGCGGTGCTCGCGGCCTTCCACATCGATCCGGTGTCCTGGATCGGGGATCCGGCGTGGGCGCTCCTCTCCGTCGCCGTGCCGGCGATCTGGCTCGGCATGGGCCTCACGTCGCTCATCATGGTCGCCGCGATGGTCGACATCCCGACGGAGTACTACGAGGCGGCCGCGATGGAGGGCGCCGGATGGTGGCAGAAGACCTTCTACATCACGATGCCGCAGATGAAGAACGTGTTCCTGTACCTGCTCATCACGGGCTTCGTGGCCGCGATCCAGCAGTTCGAGCTGCCCCTTGTGATGACCCAGGGCGGCCCGCTGGACTCGACGACGCTGCCGAACCTGTTCATCTTCAACCACTTCCGCAACGACGTGAACGTGGGCTACTCGATCGCCGCGGCGCTGCTGCTGTTCGTGGTGCTGGGATCCGTGTCGGCTCTCGTGTTCAAGTTCATCAACTCCGAGAGGCTGGTCGACTGATGAGCGCGACGCGCCAGAGCACCGTGCCCGAGACCACCCGCATCGTCCTGGCGGGCAGGGATCATCGCCGGCTGAAGACGCCGCACGGCATCGGCGGCTGGGCCGCGTTCCTCGGCAAGGGCGTCGTCGGGCTGATCTTCCTGCTCGCGGCCCTCTTCCCGCTCGCGTGGATGGTGATCGCCGGGTTCAAGGCCAGGACCGAGGTGCTCAGCACGCCCTTCCAGTTCTTCCCCGAGGTCTGGCACTGGGAGAACTACGCCAAGATCCTGGGCGACGAGACCTTCCTGCGCACTCTCGGCTGGACCTTCCTCGGGGCGGTCCTGTTCACCGTGCTGAGCCTCACCGTGAACTCGTTCGCGGCCTATGCGTTCGCCCGGCTCGAGTTCCGGTTCCAGCGGACGCTGTGGGTCGCGGTCATCACGACCATGTTCATCCCGGGGATGACGATCCTGCTCACGAGCTTCATCGTGGTGACGAAGCTCGCGATGCTCGACACGCTCGCGGTGCTGGTGATCCCGGGGGCGGCCAGCGCTGCATCGGTGTTCTTCATCCGGCAGTTCTACCTGAACATCCCGGCCAGCCTCGAGGAGGCGGCGATGCTGGACGGCTGCGGGCGGTTCGGGATCTTCGTGCGGATCTTCCTGCCGCTGTCGAAGCCGCCGTTCGTGGTGATGGGCATCACCGCGTTCCTCGCGTACTGGAACTCCTACGTGTGGCCGATCATGACGATCACCTCGCCGGAGAAGTTCGTGCTGCAGCAGTACCTCGCCGAGTTCCGCACCGGGCGCGGCTCGAGCGAGCTCGGCCTGCTCATGGCCGGATCCGTGCTCGCCGCGGCGCCGGTCGTGATCCTGTTCCTCATCTTCCAGCGTCAGATCATCGGCAACATCAAGATGGCCGGGCTCAAGTAGCCGGCCGCGTTCTCGAAGGGGAGAAGGCCATGTCCGAAGAAGCGATCCGTCCCGCCCGCGGAGTCACCCGCCGCGGCCTGCTGCAGGGAGCACTCGTCGCGGGGGCCGCGCTCGGCGTCTCGGCGCTGGGCGCGAGTCCCGCCGCGGCCACCGGGCTCACGGTCACCCGCATGAAGGTGCTCGCCGGCACGCAGGCGGGGGTCCAGTACGGGATCGGCGCGACCGACCTCGGGATTCCGGCGCGCACGCCCGACGGGCGGCTGCTGTTCATGTTCGGCGACACCTGGGCCGACACGGTGGGCGGCACGAACTGGCGCTCGCCGGTGGCGCTGTACTCCTCGACCGCGAACCTCGCCGCGGGCGTCGTGTTCAACGGCGCGGCGGGGGCCGGCTCGAACACGCAGGTCACCGCGCCGCAGCTCTGGTACTACCCGCACGACGCGTACTACGAGACCGTGATCCCCTCCGACGTGATCACGATCGGCTCGCGGATGTACCTGCACGCGATCGTGAACGGCCCGACCTTCGGCGCGGTGCGCTGGACCGAGCTGTGGCAGTCCGACGACTCGGGCGCGACCTGGCAGCACACGGGGCTGAAGTTCCCGGCCGACATGGCCGACGGGCACTTCCAGTGCATCACGTGGGGGCAGGGCAACGACGGGTACGTCTACATCTACGGCACGGGCTTCCAGCGCGACAAGGGCATCGTGCTGTACCGGGTGCCGCAGAACAGCATGACCACGCTCTCGGCCTACCAGCCCTGGGGTTTCGCGAACGGCGCATGGGGCTGGGGCAACCCGGCGACGGAGGTGCTGCCGGGCAAGTTCGGCGAGATGTGCCTGCGGCCGCTGGGCGGCAAGTGGATCCTGACCTGGTTCAATGCCGACGCCTACCGGATCGACGCGATGATCGTGAACACCCCGACCGACAACCTCTACACGGCCACCAAGACCACGCTGCTGCGGGGCGGGAACTGGGGAGCGGAGGACGCGACCCACGTCGCCCAGCTCTACGGCGGATACATCCTGCCCGGATCCACGCTCTCGGACCTGCATCTGAGCGTGAGCCAGTGGAACACGGGCGACAACAGCGTCTATCACGTGGAGCAGTTCCGGATCCAGGGCCTCGTCTGAGGGCCGGGCGCGCCGTCAGCCGGCCGTGCCGACCCGGACGACGGTCGACTGCCATCCCGTCGATCCGTTCGGCGCGATCGGGGTGCGCTCCTGCTCCTGCAGCCGACCGTGCCGGTCGGTCGCTCGGACCACGAGGGTGTGAGTGCCGCTCGTCGCGTTCCAGTCGAGGAACCACTGCACCCAGGTGTCCGCGCTGACGGGTGCCGACAGGGTCGCGGTCTGCCAGGGGCCTCCATCGATCTGCACCTCGACTCGGGCGATCCCTATGGTCTGCGCCCAGGCGACTCCGGCGATCCTGGTCGCGCCCGGGGCGACCTCCTTGTCGATGCGGGGCGTGTCGATACGGCTCGAGAGCTTGATCGGCGCCTGGGCGCTGTAGCCGCGTGGCGTCCAGTAGGCCTGGTCCTTCTGGAACGTCGTCACCGTCAGGCGCGTCAGCCACTTGGTCGCGGAGACGTAGCCATAGAGCCCGGGGACCACCATCCGCACCGGGAATCCGTGTTCCAGCGGAAGCGGCTCGCCGTTCATCGCCACGGCGAGGATCGCATCGCGGCTCGGATCCGTGAGCGCCCCGAGCGGTGTGCTCGCGGTGAAGCCGTCGATGCTGCGGGAGAGGACCATGTCGGCGCCGCCCGCCGGGGCGGCGAGGGCGAGCACCTCGCGCACCGGGACCCCGAGCCACCGTGCGGTGCCGACGAGGTCGCCGCCGACCTGGTTCGAGACGCAGGTCAGCGTCACGGCGTACTCCCGCAGTCCCATCCGCAGCAGTTCGTCGAAGCTCAGTTCGACGCGTTTCGCGACCATTCCGTCCACCATCAGCCGCCAGTCCGCGGGGGCGATCGTGGGCACCGTGAGCGCGGTGTCGACGCGGTAGAAGTCGGCGTTCGGCGTGAACAGCGGCGAGAGGCCGGGGATGCGCAACTCGGCTCCGGGGGGCACAGCGACCCGGGACAGCGGCTCAGGGAGCCTCAGTGCCTTCCGCACTGCCGCGACCGACGATGTCGCCGCGGTGCCGATGCGTGCGCCGGTTCCCAGAACGATGGCCGTGACCGCGCCGATCGACGTCAGCAGCAGGAAGCGTCGCCGGTCCGTCGTCGGATCGGGGGCATCGCCGGACTCG
>JAITLM010000201.1 GCA_031277885.1 Microbacterium sp. | reverse complement strand
CGACCTGCCCGGCGGCACGTACGACTGCGACAAGGACGGCAACAACTGCAAGAACTCCCAGGCGGACGGCTACCACGACACGCTCGTGCGGCGGAACTACGTGCTCAGCCGCATGGAGGTGCTCGGGAAGATCACCAAGGAGCAGTACGAGGCCGACAAGGCGCAGCCGATCACTCCGGCGATCAAGACCCCGACCTCCGGCTGCTCGGCCGCGGGCGACAACGCCTACTTCTGCAAGTACGTGCAGTCGACGCTCGAGGGCGACGCCTCGCTGGACTCCGCGCTCGGCCCCGCCAAGGACCGCGCCGACAAGCTGTTCCGCGGCGGACTGAACGTCTACACGACGCTGTCCCCGCAGATGCAGGGCGCCGCCGTGCAGGCCATGCACGACTACACGACGCCCACGATCGACGGCATGGACTTCGGAGCCGCGGCCGTGAACCTCGACCCGAAGACCGGGAAGATCCTCGCGCTCGCTCAGAACACCACGTTCAACGAAGCACAGGATGCGCCGGCCGGTCAGACCGGCATCGTCTACGCCGCCGACCAGGCCCACGGCGGCGGTATCGGCTTCTCGGTCGGATCGACGTACAAGGTCTTCACGCTTCTCGACTGGCTGGAGAAGGGTCACTCCCTCAAGGAGTCGGTGAACGGAAACCTGCAGCGCCTGACCTTCAAGTGCGGCACCAGCACCATGACGGCGGATTCAGGGGAGATCGGCAATTTCCAGAACGCACGTGGCTACGTCGGAACCCCGATGGACTTCACTGCCGCCTCGCTGAACAGCGGCTTCCTCGCAATGGCCGCCAAACTCGACGTGTGTGACATCAACGACCTTGCGTCCCGGATGGGTGTGCACTACGGAAACGGCCACGCTGTCAACGACCGTCAACCCGACGCCAATGGTCAGTATGGACCGGCCCCGTTCGACGTGCTCGGGTCGAAGAACATCGCCCCGCTCGACATGGCCGCCGTCTACGCGGCCATCGCGAACAACGGGACGCGCTGCGATCCGCACGCGATCGAGAAGATCACCGGCCCCGACGGCGCCGACATCCCCCTCACTCCTACGACTTGCACCCAGGTCCTCAAGCCGGAGATCGCGGCGGGCGCGGCCTACGCCCTGCAAGGCGTCATGAAGGGCGGCACCGGATCCCAGGCGAATCCGTACGACGGGACTCCCCTCATCGGCAAGACGGGTTCGCACAACAACTCTCAGACGATGCTCATGGCGTCTTCGACGACCTCCACGACCGGCGTCTGGGTCGGCCAGGCCAACGGCGATGTCAACATCAACGACTTCTACACGCAGGACATCAACGTCCCGAATATCCGCTATCCGCTCAGCAAGGCGATCCTCAGCGCGGCTGATGAGTTCGCCCCCGGCGGCGCCTTCCCTGACCCGATCCAGAGTCAGCTCAAGCAGTCGTACACGAACCTGCCCAGCGTGATCGGCATGACCGTCGATCAGGCCACGCAGACGCTCGACAACGCCGGATTCTCGGTCTCCGTGGGCCCCGCCGTGCAGAGCAATCTGCCGACGGACCAGATCGCCCAGCAGGATCCGGGTCCCGGTCAGGTCGTCACCGGCAGCACGATTACGATCTCGCCGAGCAACGGCCAGGGCGCCACGGTGCCGAATGTGGTCGGCAAGACCATGGGCGATGCGGCGACCGCGCTCCAGCAGGCCGGCTTCAACGCGGTGAAGGGCACGTGCACGCCCGGCAACGGCGATGACACCGGCACCGTGTCGGCGACGTCCCCCGCGGCCGGGACGCCCGCTGCCAAGGGCTCCTCCGTCACGCTCAACTACGTGAAGAAGAACTGCCAGGGATGACGTCCTCTCGCACCACCCGATCGGCCCTCATCGCACTCGGTGCGGTGGGGGCCGCCGGTGTCGCGGCCGCCACCTGGGGCATCGGCATCGAGCGCTACCTCTTCACGCTGCGGCACGCCACGGCACGGTCGCTGCCCGCGGGATCCCGGCCGCTGCGGATCCTGCACGTCTCCGACGCCCACATGGCGCCCTGGCAGCACCGCAAGCAGCGCTGGCTCGCCTCTCTGGCGGAGCTGCGCCCCGACCTGGTCGTGAACACGGGCGACAATCTCGGCCACGAGGACGGCCTCGAGGGCGTCCGCGCGGCGTTCGCCCCGTTCGCCGGAACACCGGGCGTCTTCGTGCACGGGTCCAATGACAAGTTCGGACCCTCGCCCCGCAACCCGTTCCGCTACTTCATGGGCCCGTCGGCGCGCTCCATCTCGGCTCCGAAGCTCGACACCGCGGCCCTGGACCGTTTCTTCACCGACGACCTGGGCTGGGTAGACCTCGACAACACCGCGGCGACGCTTCAGATCGCCGGATCCCGCGTGGATCTGTTCGGCGTCGACGATGCGCATCGCGACTGGGACGAGCTCGACGCGCTCCCCTCCGCGATCGACGCCCTCGGGGCGCGCGCGGCCGACGTGCCGGTGCTGGGCGTCACGCACGCGCCGTACCAGCGCGTGCTGAACTCGTTCACGGATCTGGGCGCGGACGCGATCCTGGGCGGCCACACGCACGGCGGCCAGGTGTGCATCCCGGGTTTCGGCGCGATCGTCGCGAACTGCGACATCCCCTTGAAGCAGGCGAAGGGCCTCAGCACCTGGTCCCACGCCGGCCGCACGGTGCCCCTCAACGTGAGCGCCGGCTGCGGCCACTCGATATACGCGCCGGTCCGCTTCGCGTGCCGTCCCGAGGCGACGCTGCTGACGCTCCTGCCCCGGGCGTGACGGAGCGGCCTGGGCTCCTCAGCGGGCGGAGCCGCTGAGATCCCGCAAGATCTTCACGCCGTCGCACCCGTGGCCGGATCCGGCGCTTGACCCAATGAGTGTCGGGCGTCGATGAGCGGGTGCCGGCTGTCACCTTCTGGCCGCACGCGTTACATTCATGCCATGAAGCGTGCCGCGATGATCGCCTATCCGGTGGCGGGGCTCGTCGTCGCCGGCCTCGTGGCTCTCGCCGCACCGCCCATCGTCTCGGCAGTCACCTCGGGATCTCCCCTTGCGTCGACGGCGGCTCCCGTTCCGCCGAGCACGGCGAGTGATCTCGTTGCAGCACCCGATCCCACCGCCACTCCGACCCCCGACCCGGACCGAGTCATCTGGCTCGGGGACGGGATCAGCGTGAAAGCCAGCGATCTCCCGAAGGGATGCACGACCTATTCGAAGATCCAGATCTTCGACGTCGGCGGCCACAGCTACGGCAGGCTCGTCGGAGATGCGGCAGACCGCGGGGCGTCCGACGGCGCGACAGGCACCGTGAACCGCGACGCCGCAGGGACCATCGTCAGCTACACGGCCGTCCCCGGCGACAGCGTCTGGTCCATCGGCGACCGTCTCTGCACGAACGGCCTCATGGTCGGCTGGTACAACCACATCGGCACCGACCCGGGCGACCACGCCCTCCAGCCGGGCGAGACGATAGTGATCCGTCCCGACATGAACGCCGAATGGACGCCCGCCCGCTGACCGCCAAAGATCGGTGCCGCCCCGCACGGCAGAGATGCCCCGCCGGCGGACGACGCCGCTCACAGCGCACGGACCCGCCCGCGCCACGCGCGGGTTCCGCCTCGATTCGCTCCCCGGCCCCCCACCGTATAGACTTGAACGGTTGCCACGGGGTGTGGCGCAGCTTGGTAGCGCGCTTCGTTCGGGACGAAGAGGCCGCAGGTTCAAATCCTGTCACCCCGACCAGCACGTGAAAGGGACCGACCACCAGGTCGGTCCCTTTCACGTTGTCCCGGTGGATCAAGCGGGCTCCCGTGCCGAGGCTCGCGCGTCGCGGTCCGGGCAGGACGGCTGAGCCCACAGGCTCTCTCCCATCCGGATCCTCTACGCTGGAAGAGCTATGACGACGCCCCGCCTGGTCGCCTTCGACCTCGACGACACCCTCGCCCCCTCCAAGGCCGCGATCGATCCGCGCATCGCCGACCAGATCCTCGCGCTCGCCCGTCGCGTCGAGGTCGCCATCATCTCCGGCGGCAACGAGGAACAGTTCCGCGCGCAGGTCATCGCCCGGCTCGGCGACGCCGACACGGGGCTCCTGCAGCGCATCCATCTGCTCCCCACCTGTGGCACGCGCTACCTCCGCCACGACGGATCCGGCTTCTCCCTCGTCTACGCCCGCGACCTCAGCGAGCAGCAGAAGACCGCCGCCCTCAGCGCCCTCGAAGAGGAGGCACGTCGCCTCGGACTCTGGGAGAGCGAGACCTGGGGGCCGATCCTCGAAGACCGCGGCTCGCAGATCACCTTCTCCGCCCTCGGCCAGAAGGCGCCCCACGACGCGAAGAAGGCCTGGGACCCCGACGGATCCCGCCGCGCCGCACTGCGCGATGCCGTGGCGCCCCGCGTGCCCGATCTCGAGGTCCGCTCCGGTGGATCCACCTCGATCGACATCACCCGGGCCGGCATCGACAAGGCCTACGGCATGACCGAGCTCGCCGAGCGCACCGGCATCCCCTTCACGGAGATGCTCTTCTACGGCGACCGCTTGGACGAGGGCGGCAACGACTACCCCGTCAAGACCCTCGGCGTACCCTGCGTCGCCGTGGAGGGCTGGGAGGACACTGCGGACCACCTGGACGCTCTGCTGCCGACCCTGGACGCCGTTCCCGCCGCACCGCCGTCGCTCTGAACTCCCCGGCACGCGACTGAAGCCGCCGGAGCCGCTCTGACGCGCACTACCCGTGGGCCAGACGCCTCGGGCGCGTCCTGACGCCCGACGGCGACGGGATCGCGCCCGAGGCGCCTGAGGTCATCGCGCGGCGACGGCCGCCGCCCCCGGTGCCACGGGCACCATGCGGGTGAGCTGAGTGACGTGGCGGGGTTCCAGTTCGGCGAGCGAGGAGACGCCGAGCAGGCGCATGGTGCGCTCGATCTCGCTGCGCAGGATCGCGATCGTGCGGTCGACGCCGCGACGCCCGCCGGCCATGAGGCCGTACAGGTAGGCGCGGCCGATGAGGGTGAAATCGGCGCCGAGCGCGACCGCGGCGACGATGTCGGCGCCGTTCATGATGCCGGTGTCGACCATCACGGTGAAGTCGTCACCGACGGCCTTGCGCACCTGCGGCAGCAGGTGGAACGGGATGGGCGCGCGATCGAGCTGGCGTCCGCCGTGGTTCGAGAGCACCACGCCGTCCACGCCGTGCGTGTCCTTCAGCCGCAGCGCGTCCTCGACGGTCTGCACGCCCTTGACGAGGAGCTTGCCGGGCCAGATGCCCCGGATCACCTCGAGATCGTCATAGCTGATCGTCGGGTCCATGGCCGCGTCGAGCAGCTCCCCGACCGTGCCGCCCGTCGTCGACAGCGAGGCGAACTCGAGCTTCGGGGTGGTCAGGAAGTCGATCCACCACCACGGCCGCGGGATCGCGTTGATGATCGTGCCGAGGGTGAGCTGCGGCGGGATGGAGAAGCCGTTGCGCTTGTCGCGCAGGCGCGCGCCCGCCACCGGGGTGTCGACCGTGAACATGAGCGTGTCGAAGCCGGCCTCGGCCGCGCGACGGGTGAGCCCGTAGGAGATCTCCCGGTCGCGCATGACGTACAGCTGGAACCAGTTGCGGCCTGCGGGGTTGGTCTTCTTCACGTCCTCGATCGAGGTCGTGCCGAGCGTCGACAGCGTGAACGGGATCCCCGCGGCGGCTGCGGCGCCCGCACCGGCGAACTCGCCCTCGGTCTGCATGAGGCGCGTGAATCCGGTCGGCGCGATCCCGAAGGGCAGAGCGCTCCGGTCGCCCAGGATCGTGGTCGACGTGTCGAGCTCGGGCGCCGGCGCAAGGATCCCGGGGTGGAACTCGACGTCCTCGAACGCCTGGCGGGCGCGCGCCAGCGACAGCTCGCCCTCGGCGGCGCCGTCGGTGTAGTCGAAGGCCGCCTTGGGCGTGCGGCGCTTCGCGATCGTGCGCAGATCCGAGATCGTGAGCGCGCCCTCGAGGCGGCGCTTCGTGCCGTCGAGCTCGGGGGCCTTGAACTTCATCAGGTCGAAGATCTCGGCGGGGTTGGGGAGCTGTCGCTGCACCATGGAGGGATCCTTCCGATCAGGGAGTCGTGGCGCCGGCGCCGGCCAGACCGGTCGCGGCGTAGTAGCCGGTGATGTGGTCGCGGACGAGGGCGGTCGCGGCGTCGGCGCGGCCCTCGTCGATCGCGCGGACGATGTCGCGGTGCTCGGCGCGGAGCCTGGCCGCCATGCCTTCCCAGTCCTGGATCCCGGCGGATCCGGTCCGCACGTAGGATTCGATGCTGTCGCGCAGGCCCGTCATCATCGCGGCGACGACCGCGTTCCCGCTGGCCTCGGCCAGCGCGAGGTGCAGCTGCGCGTCGAGTGCGAGGAAGTCCGCAGCATTGAGGTCGGCGTCCATCGCGTCGAGGAGGCGGTGGACCTCGGCGGTATCGCCCTCTCCCCCGGCGAGGGCCCTGACGACGGCCTGCTCGAGGATGAGGCGGGTCCCGACGACATCGGCGATCGGGAAGCCCTGCGCGGCGACCTGGAGCCGCAGGAGCGCGGACAGGCCGCCTCCGGGAGCGGCGATGACGATCGCGCCCGCCTGCGGACCGGATCCGGTCGAGGTGCGGATGAGCCCCATCACCTCGAGCACCCGGATCGCCTCCCGCACGCTGGAGCGCCCGACTCCCAGCTCCGCCGCGAGATCCCGCTCGCTCGGCAACCGGTCCCCCGGCCCGAGCTCGCCGTCGATCAGGCGCTGCTCGACGTGCTGCAGCACCGTGCGCCAGGTGCGCGCCGGCGCATCCGTCATCGCCCCTCCTGTGGTCAGACCACACGATACTCCCTGTGGTCAGACCACGCAACGCCCCCTCCACAACAGAGTCGTCCCCCCTCAGCGCACGCCATGGGCTGCGCTGAGGGGGACGACTCGGGAGGGCGAGGTCAGCCGAGGCGGCCGTGGGACTCCTCGAGGTAGCAATGGCCGCAGAGGGACTCGTACGCGACCGGTTCCTGAGCCGCGCGAAGCGCGCCGTCGATCGCGACCTGGTCGCCGTCGAACACGAAGCGATCCCCGATCCGGCGGCCGTTGAAGACCGCCTTGCGGCCGCAGCGGCAGATCGTCTTGAGCTCCTCGAGCGTGTGCGCGATCGCCAGCAGCCGCCCGGATCCCGGGAAGGCATGCGTGAGGAAGTCGTTGCGGATCCCGTATGCGAGCACCGGGATCTCGTCCTCCACCGCGATGCGGAACAGGTCGTCGACCTGGTCGGGCTCCAGGAACTGCGCCTCGTCCACGAGCAGGCAGGCGACATCGGATCCGCTCTCCTGCGCACGTGTGCGCTCGTGACGGAACAGCTCCCGCGCGCCCTCCCCCGCGGCGATGAGGAAGTCGACCTCGCGGGTCATGCCGAGGCGGCTCTCGATCTGCGAGGCGCCCTTGGTGTCGATCGCGGGCTTCGCGAGCAGCACCTGCTGGCCGCGCTCCTCATAGTTGTAGGCGGCCTGCAGCAGCGCCGTGGACTTGCCGGAGTTCATCGCTCCGTAGCGGAAGTACAGCTTGGCCACGGCGCCGGATCAGGCCGTCAGGTCGAGCGTCTTCGCCGTGGCGCCCATCGACGCGCGCGCGTCGGCGGCGGAGTCGTTGAGCTTCTCGCCCAGCGTCGGGATCAGCTTCTGCAGCTTCGGCTCCCATTCCCCGTATTGCTCGGGGAAACAGCGCTGCAGCACGTCGAGCATCACCGGAACCGCCGTGGACGCGCCCGGAGAGGCGCCCAGCAGGCCCGCGATCGTCCCGTCGGCGGCCGCGACCACCTCGGTTCCGAACTGCAGCTTGCCTCCCTTCATGACCTGCGCGCGCTGGCCCGCCTGCAGCAGCTCCCAGTCGCCGTCGGCGGCGGTCGGCATGAACTCGCGCAGCGTCGCGACCTTCTTGTGGTGCGTCTTCAACAGCTCGCTGACC
This sequence comes from Microbacterium sp., assembly GCA_031277885.1. GTDB lineage: Bacteria > Actinomycetota > Actinomycetes > Actinomycetales > Microbacteriaceae > Microbacterium. Next base: position 287 of record JAITLM010000201.1, on the reverse strand, counting down.
AGGTACTTGATCAGGTCGAAGTTCGTGAACGCGACCTTGAGCATGCTGCCCAGGTTGTGCGGGCGCACCTGCGTCACGATGTCGAGCATCCCGCCCTGCTTGAGGAACTTCGGGCTGAAGGTCGCGAAGGGTCCGAACAGCAGGCTGGTCTCGCCGTCCACGACGCGGGTGTCCAGGTGCGGCACCGACATCGGCGGGGCGCCGACGGGGGCCTGGGAGTAGACCTTGGCCTGGTGCTTGGCCACGATCGCCGGGTTCGACGTCTTGAGCCACTGCCCGCCGATCGG
>JAITLM010000166.1 GCA_031277885.1 Microbacterium sp. | reverse complement strand
GCGCGCCGGCGGTGAGAACGGCGGTGCCGAGCAGCATTGCTCGACGTGACCGTCGGGTGGTGAGGTGCATCGCATTCTCCTCTGTATCGGATTCGGGTGGGGTGAGGGTCGGGTGGGGGTCAGAGGGCGGCGGACACGGCGCGCGCGATGCGCACCGAGATCGTGGCGCCCGTGAGGGTGGAGTTGCAGGTGAGGGCGGTCGGGATGACGCCGTTGCCCGCGAGATAGAGGTTGTCGAAGCCCCAGACGCGCCCGTCCGTGTCGACCACGGAGGTGCCGTCGTCGACGGGGCCCATGCGCACGGTGCCCGTGTAGTGCAGCGAGGCGCCGGCGGGGAGGATCTCGGAGTCCTGCGCGGGGAAGACGCCGATCGCGTTCGCGGCCGCGCGCTGCACGTCCATGGTCCGGCGGATCTCCGCCAGGTCGGCCTCGGAGTACGAGAACCGCACGGTCATGTGCGGCAGGCCGAGGGCGTCGGTGCGGTCGTCCGAGAACTCGATCCGGTTCTCCGGACGGATCTCGGTCGCGCAGTACCAGCCGACGCCCAGCACGTGCTGGCCGTCGAACTCGCGCTCCATGAGCTGTCCGTGCGCGGGACGGGCGGCGCCGATCGACGGACTCCAGTACGAGCCGATGAACGGCTCGCCGGCCGGCGGCACGGGGATGTCGGCGGCGGTGAGGCCGAAGCGGTCCGCATCGATCACGACGTCGCCGTCGATCGAGGCGTGCTCGTTGAGCCGCACGCCGAGCGCCTCCGGCCGGATGCCCGAGGCCCAGAGCAGCTGGGGCGTGCGCAGCGCGTCCGCGGCGACGAGCACGACCCGCCCGCGGAAGGACTCCTCGGCCCCTGTCACGAGGTCTCTGCCGACGAGCCCCGTCACCCTGGTGCCGTCGTGCTCGACGCGCGTGACCAGCAGCCCGGTGCGCAGCGTCACGTTCGGCTCGCTGCCGTCGAACAGGTACGGGGCGATGTCGCGGGGGCCGGTGCGGGCGAACGGGCGGTCGCGGTGCGGGACGCCCGCCATCGGCATGTACCCGAACTGCCGCTCCGGATCCGGGCTCGGCACGGCGTCGCGGAGCGCGGCGAACATCGGCTCGGTGAACGGGTTGTCCACGAGCGGACCGACATAGGTGCGCAGCAGCCCCCGCGCGCTCTCGAGATCCTCGTCCCACTGGTCGCGCGGCAGGAACTCGGGGATCTCCTCGGCGTAGGGCCACGGCGTGGCCGCGGTCCAGTGCACGCCCATGCCGCCGATGTTCCAGGCGACGGAGGCCCCGGGGAACTCGGCGAAGTTGTGGCCGAGGAACGCGGCGGGGAAGATGCCGGTCGAGTCGGCCGTCCAGCCGTCTCCGTCGAGCTCGTTCATCGAGGCCGCGCCGCGCACGTACTCGATCTGCCGCGCCCGGCGCATCAGGTCCTCGTAGGAGGCGTTCATCGCGTTCTCGTCGACCTCGACGAGGTGCTCGCCGTCGACACCGGTGATCCGCGACCCTGCCTCGATCACGAGGATCGACGCCTCCGGGTTCTGCTCGTGCACCCGACGGGCGATGATCGCGCCGTTCGGACCGGATCCGACGATGACGAGATCGTATTCCTCTGACATTGCTCTTCCTCTTCTTCGGTTCTGGAGCTCGGGGGGTGGGCGACGAAGGTCAGGGCGTCTCGACGGGGACCTCGACCCAGCGCTCCTCGCGGGCGGCGAGGAGCACGGCCTCGGTCAGCTGGGCGGCGCGCACGCCGTCGTCGAAGACCGGCAGACCGTCGGGCTGCTCCCCGCCGATCGCCGCGTAGACGTCGGCGACGAAGCCGTTGAACGCATCCTGGTACCCCTGCGCGTGGCCGACCGGCAGCCGGGAGAAGCGGGCGACGCCGGGATGCGCGTTCTGCGGATCCCGGAACAGTTGTCCGTTGCCCTCCCTGCGGCCGATCCAGAGCTCCTCCGGGCGCTCCTGGTCGAAGCGGATGCTCTCCGTGGTGCCGTGCAGTTCGAGCGTGAGGGCGTTCTTGCGTCCCGCCGCCATCTGCGAGACGAGCAGCGTGCCGATCGCCCCCGACGCCGTCTCGACGAGGATCGCGACCGCGTCCTCGTTCTGCACCGCATGCCCGCCGCGCTCCGCGAACGCCCGCCGCGTGCGGGCGGTGAGCCGCACGATGCGCTCGCCGGCGACGAACTCGAGGAGGTCGCACAGATGCGAGCCGATGTCGGCGAACGCGCGCGAGGGCCCGCCCTCGTCGGACGTCGCCCGCCAGTCGTCGTCGGTCGGCAGCAGCATCCAGTCCTGCAGGTAGCCGCAGTCCACGGTGAGCAGCGTGCCGAGCTCCCCCGCGAGGACGCGAGCACGCGCCTCGCGCACCATCGGGTGGTAGCGGTAGACGAAGGGCACCGCGGCGACGACGCCGCGCTCGCGGGCGGCGGAGGCGAGCGCCCTCGCGTCGGCGAGGGATGTGGCCAGCGGCTTCTCGCAGATCACGTGCTTGCCGGCCTCGATCACCCGCAGCGCCAGCGGCGCGTGCGTCGAGTTCGGCGTGCAGACGTGCACGACCTCGCTCCCTCCCGCCAGGAGCTCGTCGATCGTGCCCGCGTTCTCGACGCCGAGTTCGGCGGCGGCGACGGCCGCGCGCTCCGGTGAGGAGCTGGCGATGTCCGCGAGGATCGCCCCCGCAGCGCGAGCCGCCCTGGTGTGCGCCTGCGCCATGAATCCTCCGCCGAGGAAGCCGGATCGGATCGTCCCGATGCCGGTGTGAGTGACCTCCGTTGTCATGCCGACGATTCTGACATGGATCGACACCCTTTTGTCAAGCGTTAGTCAAAAGTCTTTTCATGACCGACAGATGTCGCTCGCGGGGTACGCAATTGCCGTGTGGTTTACTGACCCTATGAGCGACCCCGACCGGCTGAACGGCGGCGCCTCGCCGGGTGCGGGCGACATGCTGCAGCTGCTCCTGAACGGCCAGGCGCGCACCAAGGCCGACCTCGCGCACCTCACCGGCCTCGCCCGATCGACGGTCTCGGCGCGCGTCGACGCCCTCCTCGCCTCCGGCCTCGTGGTGCCGGCCGGCGAAGGCTTGTCGACCGGCGGGCGCCCGCCGTCGCGGGTCGCGTTCAATCCCCGGGTAGGCCTGATCCTCGCCGCCGACCTCGGCGCCTCGCATGCGACCGTCGCCGTCTCCGACCTCGGCGGCCGGATCCTGGAGACGACGACGCGACCGCTGCGCATCGCGGACGGCCCCGCGGCCGTGCTCGACGGCGTGCTCACCGACGGCCGTGCACTGCTCGAGGCGGAGGGCCTGCGTGGCATCCCCCTCGTCGGCATCGGGATCGGCGTGCCGGGTCCCGTCGAGCACTCGACCGGCCGGCCGTACAACCCGCCGATCATGCCGGGCTGGGACCGTTTCGACGTGCCGGGGTACGTGCAGCGCACCTTCGACGTGCCCGTGCTCGTCGACAACGACGTCAACGTGCTCGCCCTCGGCGAGCAGGCCACGAGCTTCCCCGACGTCGAGGACCTCGTGTTCGTGAAGGTCGCCACGGGCATCGGCGCCGGGATCATCGCGGGCGGACGACTGCAGCGCGGCGCCCAGGGCTCGGCCGGCGACATGGGGCACGTCAAGGTGCCCTACTCCCCCGAGTCCTCGCACGCCCCGGGCGAGGACCGCGATCTCGAGGAGCTCGCGAGCGGCACCGCGATCGCCACGGCGCTGCGGGCGCAGGGCCTCGACGCCGTCACGAGCTCGGACGTCGTCGAGCTCGTCCGCAACGGCAACCCTGCGGCGATCGAGGCCACCCGGCAGGCGGGCCGTGACGTCGGCGAGGTCCTCGCGATGTTCGTGAACCTGCTCAACCCGTCGGTGATCGTGCTCGGAGGCAGCATCGCGCGCGCCGGGGAGCATCTCCTCGCGGGCGTCCGAGAGGTCGTCTACCGCCGGTCCATCCCCCTCGCGACGCAGCACCTCGCGATCGTGCAGACGCACACCGGCGAGAAGGCCGCCGTGCTCGGTGCGGCGATCATGGTGGCCCGCCACATCCTCTCCTCGGCCAACGTCGACGCCTACTTGGCGCAAGCAACGCCCCGCGCCGGCACCACGTCCTGACCGCGCCCCGCCTCGCCCCGCCCCGCCTCGCCCCGCCCCGCCCCGCCCCGCCTCGCCGCGCCCGACTTCATCCGCGAGACTCCAACTGGGCGACGAGACTGCGCCCCAGAGCCGCTGTCTCGTCGCCCAGTTGGAGTCTCGCGGTCACGGGCGGAGGGGACAGAGACAGGGTCGCGCGATGCGTTCGCGTTTTTTGAACGTGTTCGATAATATGGAGGCATGACCACGGATCCGCTCTCGCCGTACGCCGCGGCTCTCGGCACGCGCAGGGACGAGCTGCACCCGGCGCTCCAGGCGTACTTC
>JAITLM010000049.1 GCA_031277885.1 Microbacterium sp. | reverse complement strand
ATCTCCCCCACGAGCAGCTCGATCCGTGCACCGCCGACTTCGACTTCTCCGGTCATCATCTCGCCTTCCGCGTCACTCCGGGACAGGGCCCTGAGTGATTGCCCTCGTCATGCTAATCGGAGCGCGCGCGTGCCGCGATGGGGAGAACTCCCCATCGCGCTGAGTGATCGCCGAGCTCTGCGGATCACGTCGCCGAAGCAGGATCCGCGTCCGGCTTCCGGTACACGCGACGCATGTGGTCGCTCGTGAGGAAATCGGCGATGCCGATCATGATCAGGCTGAAGACGATCTGCTCGGTGACCATCCAGGCCGGATACAGGCCGGGGATCGCAGCCATCACGAGCGTGATGACGGGGAAGATCTGCGCGAACAGCCGCAGCCGCTGATAGGCCCAGCGCCAGCCGAGCGCCGCGCGCCAGGCGAAGTAGAAGAGCGTGGCGGTCATCGCGAGCACGATGAGCGCGCGCATCCAGACGGCGAACGGCACGGCGGCGATCGATCCGGCCTGCACCGCGATCACGACCGCGATCACGACCGCGGCGAGGCCGATGAGGAGCTCGACGGCGAGCAGCCAGAACACCCAGCGGAAGGCGCGGACGGTGCGGTGGTGGTCGCGATCGCTTTCGACGATCTTCTCGTGCGCGTTGCGGCCGCCGGCGATGCGGTCGAGGCGGAGCAGCATCGGCTCCACGCGGCGCAACACAGGGTCGAGGAACATGCTTCGAGCGTACGGTCCCGGCCTGTGCGAAGAGCCGGATCCGGGGCCTTCGGCGGGGAAATCGATCGAAGGATGGAGGGGTTCTCCGCAGATAGGCTGAGGGCGGACGAGACGGAGGGGGATCGCTCATGGCGTCGAACGCCGCCGCGGCACTGCTGCCGCTGCTCGCAGCCGGTCTCGCCGCCTCCGCGCTCGGCATCGGCCTGTGGATCTGGTACGCGGCGGCGCTGTCGAGGCTCTTCCCACGCCTCGGCGTCGAGGGCTGGAAAGGCTGGGCGCCGGTCCTCAACGAGGCCGAGATCCTGTCCCAGGGCGGCAAGCCCGCCTGGGGCGTCGTGTTCTTCTTCATCCCTGTCGTGCAGCTCTACGGCCTGTACCTGAAGGCCGTGGCCGCGCACCGGATCAACCAGCGCTTTCGACGCGGTGGCGGTTTCACACTGCTCGCGATCATCCTCCCGCCGCTCTGGGCCACGCTGCTCGCCGGCGGCAGGGACCCGATCGCGGATCGGAGCGCCGGGTCCGGCTCATCGGCGGCAGGGATCCGCACGCGCGTCACCTCGCCGCGGGCCACCCTCGCTCGCGATGCGTCGGGGTACGCGATCCCGGCGGCTGCTCGCGCCGAGGGCGCGTTGATCGACGCTGTCCCGGGAGGGTCCGCCCCGACGCCGGTGGCGGAGCCGCTCGGAGCCGAGCCCGGTGCTCGCACACCGCCATCGCAGGGGACGCCCGCGGCCGCCCCTACGCCGCCGCCCGCCCCGACCCCGACGGCCGGCCCCTCCGGCGAACGGTGGGCGCTCGTGCTCGACGACGGCAGCCGGCTGCCGCTCACGGCGGCGAGCATCGTGCTCGGGCGGAACCCGGTCGCCTCCGCCGGCGCTCAGGCGCTGCGGATCCCCGACGCGACGCGCACGCTGTCGAAGACGCACGCCCGCCTCGAGCGCGACGGATCCGGCTGGACCCTCACCGACGTGAACTCCACCAACGGCGTGCAGACGTTCGCCCGGGACGGAAGCGTCGCGGCGCTCGCCCCCGGCGTCCCGACACCGGTGCAGGGGCGGATCCTCCTCGGCGACGTGGGGATGCTGATCGTGCTGGACGGAGTGGGATGACCCTGCAGAACGCACGATGGTCGGCGGTGCAACGGATGACGGCGGCGGTGGTCGGGCTGGTCTGCGCGACCGTCGCCCTGTCGGGCTGCAGCCTGCTGCCCGGTGCTGCGCAGGCTCCGGAAAGCGCCGTCGCGCAGAAGTTCTTCGACCTGCTGATCTCCGGGAAGACGAGCGGGATCAAGGACCTTCTCTCGTCCGGTGCCACAGTGCCTGACGAGGCGCTCGATCCCGATCTGTACCGGAAGGCTTCGGCACGACCGGTCAGCGCCGAGGTCCGCAAGCCCGAAGTCGTCGACGGCAAGACGAGAGTCCGCGTGGACCACCGCGTCTCCGGGAGCGACGCGCAACGTCAGCTCGTGCTCGAGATGACCGAGGACGGCGGCACGCCCAAAGTGTCAGGGTGGGTGGACATGGCGCTCACCGCGGGCAGCATGCTGAAGCCCGGTGCGCTCGCCGTCGCGGGCACGCGGGCCTCGTTCGCGCTCCCGTCCGAGTCCACTACCGACATCGTGCTCCTCCCCGGCACGTACCGGCTGGACTACGCCGATCCGTCGGGGGTCGGCACAACGGCCGACACGGGGAGCGGCGACGGCAGCGGGGTCCTGGTGACGTTCCCGGGGGCGGCCGGCGCAGAGGAGGCCGCTCCGGCCGGCTTCCAATGGGCGGGCGGTGCGCTGGTCGTCCGGCCGCGGATGAAGGACGAGGCGAAGGCCACGATCGACGACGCCGCCCAAGCCTGCGGTGCTTCGGGACTGATCGGCCCGACGTGCCCGGCGGATCTCGTCGCGCACGTGCGCGGCAGGGGGCAGACGGTCGACCCGGCGACTGTCCGCTGGGCGTCCAAGGGCGAGCCGGACGTGGTCGCGCCCTACACGCAGTGGACGGTCTCGGCCGCGTACACGCTGACGTACGCGACGACATCGGGCTCGCCGACGACCCTGGATACGGTCACGTTCCCCGGCACGGTCTCCCGTGGTGCGGACGGGGGCTTCGTCTTCACCCCGAAGAGCTGATCCCATCCGTCCGGACACGTGCACCGGGATCAGAACGGGTCGGGCTTCTCCTGGTCGAGGAGGCCGCCGGTGCGCGGGGGCGTGCTCGCGGACGCCTCGGCGAGCTCCGTGCGGCGCCTGCGCAGCAGCAGGAGCGTCGTGAGCAGGCCCAGCAGCGCCGCGGCGATCACGCCGGCGAGGATCGCGGCCTGCTTGGTCTCGAGGAACGCGGAGGGGGAGGGGTCGGATCCGACCTGCGCTCCGACAGGGCGCACGGCGCTGCCCGCGTTGTCGACGAACGGGCTCTGCGGGCCGCGGATGCTGGCGTCGGGGAGCAGGTCGATCGCGGCAGCCGGCTGGATGAAGCCCCACCCGTCGCGGTCGTCGCGGTGGTCCGCATCGGCGCGCAGCGCGGTGGCCCTGAGCCGATACGCCCAGCCTGCGGCGGGTTCGTCCGGATGCGCCTGGGCGACGAGCGCCGCCGCACCGCTCACGTAGGCCGTCGCCCAGCTCGCGGAGGGCACCGCCTCGAACTGGCAGTCGCCGGCACCGGTGGCGGTGCTGAGCACGTTCGCCCCCGGCGCCGTGACCGAGACCTGCGGACCGTGGATCGAGTCGTCGGTGACGCGGCCGTCGTCGGCGGCCGCCGAGACGCCGAGCGCCTCGGGATAGCCGGCGGGGAAGCGCGCCTCGTCCGGCGCCTCCGGGTCCGACGCACGGTTGCCGCCGCTCGCGACGACCAGGCTGTGCTGTGCGGCGGCATACTCCACGGCGGCGCGCAGCGCCGGGTCGTCCCGCCGCATGCTCATCGAGACGTTGATCACGCGTGCGCCGTGGTCGACGCCCCAGCGGATGCCCTCCGCGATCCGGGCGGCGGTGGGCCCGAACCCCTTCTTGGCGTCGTCCTCCGTGTCGCTGCGGAAGACGCGCACCGACAGCAGCGCGGCGTCGGGCGCCAGCCCGACGACCCCGGATCCAGCGACCGGCCGCGCGGCGATCTCCCCCGCGATCACGGTGCCGTGACCGAGCGGATCGCTCAGCCCGTCGGAGCGCTCGCCGTCGCCGACGAGGTTGACGCCGCCGACGACCGCACCCGCCAGATGCGGGTTGCCGGCATCGATGCCCGAGTCCACGACCGCGACGGTCACCCCGCGGCCGGTGGCGCGCTGGTTCGCCGCCGTGGCGTCGAGCGAAGTCAATGCCGCCGGCTTGTTCGTCGTGAACACGATCTGGCCGGGCTCGCAGGACTGCCCGGCCGCAGACGCGGGTGTGGCGGTCGGCGCGATCACGGAGCCCGCGGCGATCAGCACCGCGACGCCGAGGATCCCCGCTCCGCGTCTCATCCGCCGCTCGCCGTGGTGGGCGTTCGTCCGGCCGCTGCGCTGGAGAGTGCCGGCCCGGCCGGGAAGAACTGGATCCAGGCGTCGGTGGCGCGGCCGACGTCCTTGGTCGCATAGCCGAGGCGCTGCACGGCGTCGGTGCCGCCGGAGATCGCATACGCCGTGCCGGATCCGTCGATCAGCATGTGCATCGCGGCGGATCCGGATCCCACCTGCACGAGCGCTCCGGTGCCGACACGCACGGACGGAGTCTTGCGGTCATCCGGCAGCGCTGAGGTCGTGGAGGCGAGGACGGTGCGGCCGTCCTTGCCGAGCAGCGCGCAGGAGGACGCGCCGCTCGCGAGCGGGGCGAGGGAGGCGGTCGGCCAGTCGGATCCGCCGGCCGCGGGGCCGGTCGGAAGTGCGGCGAGCTGCGCGGGCGGGACGTCCCGCACGGCCCCCGCGTTCGCGCCGGAGCCGAGCAGATACAGCTGATAGGCGAGAGGAGACAGCGGCGCAGCCTTGCCGTCGGCGGTGATCAGGTAGCGATCATCCTCTGCGGCGCCCTGCACATGCACGACATCGCCGCTGGACAGATCGCTGCCGGGGATCGCCACTCCGAGCTCGCCGAGATCGAGCGGCGCGAAGGTGCTGCCCGGGGCGAACAGGTTCAGCCACCGGCCGTCCACGGCCTGCGGGCGGGCCGTGCCGAGGCCGACGGCCCGCAGCACGGCGTCGGCGGACGCGGCAGGGACGGCATGACGCAGCCCGTCCGCGATCACGAACACATCGTCGCCCCGGCGCACCACGGCGCCTGCGCCGGCAGCGGCGGCCTGCACGGATGAGCCGCCGATCGAGACGGCGACGCCGTCGGATCCGTCCACGCACGCGGTCCAGCCGGTGTTGCGCAGAGAGGACGCGGCCGGCAGATCGTCCGGGGCTCCGACGATGCCCACCGTCGCGCCGACGGGGATCTTCTTGAGCGTGTCGCGGTCGGTCCGGATCACGGAGAATTCGTTCGAGGGGATCAGCAGGCGCGCACTCGCGGTGTTGATCACCGGGTGCAGCTCGCCCTTCGAGGTGACGTAGCGGGCGCCGGTGTCGGTCGCGACGATCAGGCGGTTGTTCTCCCAGCCCTGCGGCAGGCCGGGACGCAGCAGACCGTAGAACAGCCCGCCCAGCAGCACCATGATCGTCAGCGCGATCCCCGCGGTCACCGCGCGCAGCGGCTTGGCCGGTTCGAGCTCCTTGCCGCCGGGCGCGCCCGAGGTGAAGGCGGAGAGCAGCCGGCGCCGGCTGAACCCCTGCGCCTCGATGAGGTCCTTCTTGGTCGCCATCGTCTACAGCAGCCCCGCCGTGATCACGCCGAGCGGCAGCACGAGCGCCATCGCGATGACCTCGACGGCGTCGGCGACACGAGCGAGTCTCAGCCGCGCCCTGGGGCGCATCAGCGTGAGCCCGATGAGGACGATCGTCGCAGCGAGCAGCACCACCAGCAGGCTCTGGCGCAGATCGGGCTGCGCGAGCGCGACCGTGAGGCCTGTCGCCGCCAGCCCCAGCGCGCCGATGATCATGAGCACCAGCACGCCGCGCCGGGCGTGCACCTGGCGCGACTGGAACATCATGCCGATGAAGGCGAGCAGGCAGAGGATCGCGCCAGGCAGCCCCTGAGCGGCGACGAGCGGGGTGGCCACGAGGGCGGCGATGCCGAGCGCGGCGCGCAGAGCGATCAATGCTCGGGTGCCGGCCGCCGCCCGGCGCTTGACCTCGTCGCCGTCGATCGGGGTCGGGTCGCTGAAGATGTCGGCATCGCTCTGCGGCGAGATCACCCTGATGCGCGTGGAGGTGAGCACCAGCCACGGCAGGCCGTTCGCGAGCGTCGCCGTGATCGCGAGCATGAGCGCGTAGGGTGCGACGGGTGCGTCGAACAGCGCCGTGAGGGCGGCGGGGATCCCGATGGCGGCCCCGAGCGCGATCGGGACGAGGTGGACCTCGGGCTTGTCGTTCGCGATCGCGAGGTTGATGCCGCCCACGATGAGCATTCCGAGGCCGCCGGCCGCGAACGGCCAGCCCCAGAGCGATTCTCCCGGCACGGCGAGGAAGCCGCAGAGCCCGCCGAAGAAGGCCGCGGCGAGGCCCAGCGCGTGGCCGGCCTCGGTCTGCTCGAGCCGCAGCAGCACGGCCGCCGCGGCCGTGAGCACCACGGCGCCGCCGCCGGCGATGACGGCGGACAGCACTCCGCCTCCACTGGCGACGAGCAGCAGCGCGCACAGGGCGAGGAAGATGAGGCTGATGAACAGGGCGGTGCGGGCGCTGTCCTTGGGCGTCCACACGCCGTGCTGCTCGCTGGTCGCATCGATCACGGCTTCGACGACGTCGTCGTACACGCGCGGGGACGGGACCAGCCCGCCGCGCACGAGCGTGAGGAGCTCGCCGTCATGCACGCCCTGGGCGAGCGCGCCCCGGGACGGATCGAGGGCGGTGCCGTCGGCGCGGTGCAGTGCGTAGCCGCCGTGGGCGAGAGCGGGATCCAGCACTCCCAGGCTCCGGGCGAAGCCGGGGATGATCTCGACGAGCGGCACCTGTGCGGGCACGCCGGCGTCGAGCCGTCGGTCGTCGCTGACGATCGACAGCCTGAGCACGGCGCCTGTCGTGGCGCTGCCTTGATCCATCGGACGCAATCCCCCCTCCGGTCCCGCCCCGCGATCACGGGCGGGCACGAGCGACATTCACTCTACCTATGCCGGGCTCCAACCGCCGGGGCCGCCCGCAGCCGCTGCAGGTCAGAGCCCCAGGACTGCCCTGGCGCCGTCCTCGTCGGCCTTCCGGTATTCGTCTGCGAGCCGGGCCAGCCGCTCCGCCGCGCGGTGCAGCTCTCCCGCGCGCGTGCGTCCCTGGGCATCCGCACGGGAGGAACTGCGCCGATAGGCGGCCTGGGCGTCGCCCTGCCAATTCGTGGTGAGCGTCACGGACGACCGCTGCAGATCGTCGAGCTCGCTCGTGATGCTCTTCGCTGTGGCGCGCGCCGTCTCCGCGAGCGCCGCAAGCTTGTCGACATCGACCTTCAGGTCCACGAGAGTCCTCCCGCCTGCGGGCCGCCGGCGGGGAAACCGCGGTCGGCATCGGAACGCAGGCTCGCCGCGATGTCGGACTCGGCACCGAACAGTTCCGCGCCGCGCTCGGCCAGTGACGACATGGCGTCGTGCTGGGCGTTCGCGATCGTCTGCACGGTGAGCCGGGCAAGAGCCTGGAGGGTCAGATCATCTGCGGACTCCGCGAAGGTGATGTCGTCGATGCGGCCGCCGACGCGTGCGCGTACGGTCACCTCACCCCGCCGGCTGCGCGCCGTGCCGGTGAGCCGCTCGACGTCGGCCGAGAGTTGCTGCGCACGATCGCGGTTCTGCTGCGCCTGTTGCGCCGCCTCCTGGAGTTGGCGCTGCGCGGCGGCGATGCCGTCCTCGGCGTCGAAGTCGGAATCGGGCATCTCTTCCTCCTGGTCACGGGATCTTCGCGGTGATGCCGTCAGGGATCGACGGAACCGCGCCCGGCCACGGGCCGAGGCGGGCGCGGTTCTTCTTCCCTTGAGTGACTTGTGTCTCGCTACCCTGCTCCGCATCCGCGTAGGTATAAATGCTGACAGTGCTGAACCCGTTGTCCGGCGTGACCGCCCAGTGCGTCGCCCACCCGGACTGCTCCGCGGCCGCGCGGACATCGAACGGGCGTGCCTTGTCCGAGAGCACCGTGATGTCGATGGTCGCGTTGGGGAGGTAGCCGTCACGCACAGACCACGCGGAGCGCGCGAGGAACTCGACGAGCGCTTGTCCGTCCACGATCTCGTATGCGGGATCGAGTTTGATGTCGAAGGCGTATCCGGTGTTCCCCTTGATGTTGGGGCGGCCGCCTCCGTCGGCGTCGATGTCGAGTCCCGGGATCGACCTCACTGCTTTCTGCATCTCGGAGAGGGTCTGCCCTCCCGACTTCGCGTCGTGCGGGATCTCCGACCCCGGCGCGGGCGTGCACGCCGCGAGCGAAAGCGTCGTCATCAGAACGCCGACGCCCGCTGCTGCTGCTAGCATTCGACGCACGGGCACCCTCATCGATCGTGTCAAATCGTGCTGCCTTCCGTGCGGTCTTGCGTCTTTCGTTCTGCCGCTAAAAGCCATAGTTGATCGCATCCTTCAGCCGGTACTGCATGTCCGCCCAGATGGAGACATCGCTGATTCCGGAATAGGCGGAGTTCGTCGCCCCGGAGAAGCCCAGCTTGTTCAGGATCGTCGAGTCATAGGCGCCGCTGACCTCGAATGTGGCATGACCGTCGACGTTGCGGACCCGGAACGCGACTTCGCCAGGGTATTCGGGGTGGCCCTGGTCGGCCGCGATGACGAAGCCATCATTGGTGACCTGCTGGACGTGGATTCCTCCCGACGTGACTCCGGGTACGGCCATGCCGAAGAGCGAGGTTTCGATGTGCTGACGGTCGCCGGTGCGCGGGTCCATGCCATCGGGCGACAGAGTCATGTTGATCTGGGAGTTGTCACCGGTGCGTGAGGGAAGGAAGACGTGGCCGAAGTTCTTGCGGAGCATCTCATTCAGTTGCTCCGTCGTCATGTTGCTTGGTCCAAGGTCGTACTTGTGCTGATAGCCGAGCGGGTGCGGATTCATGAACGTTTGATCGGAGCCCGGGAATGGCGTCGGACCGGGGTCCGCTACTTCGCCCGTGCTGGAGGAGGGAAGCCCGGGAAGGTTGCCGAGCGGACCCAGCAGCGCGCCGGGCCGCAGCGTATTCAGGAGGCTGCCGAGCAGCGCGTCGAGCTGCTGGTGGAACGGAATGATCGCGCGGTAGAGATCGGTGAGAAGGCGCACCAGCTCGCGCAGCGCCTGGAGCACCCGGTCCAAGCTCCTCACCACATCCTGCAGGATCCGATTGCAGTTATCGGCGAAGCGGCTGATTGCGGCGACCTTCTTATCGGCCTCCTACGGCCAGCTGTCGAAGGCCACGTCGCCGACCACGCCGGTTAGCGAGCTGACGAGCTCGAACGCCTCGCAGACGATCGAGCGCATGATCTCGACGACCCGCACCCCGAGCTGAAGCACCTGGCTGGTCACCTTGCTCCAGTCCGAGAGCTCCCGTGCCCCTAGCACGAGCAGGTCGATCACCTGCCCTGTGGTCTGCGCGAACTGGCCGTTCAGGGCCTCATCCATGGCCCTGCGTGCGGCGTCGAAGACGATGTACGCGCCCTCGGCGTCGCCTGCGAAGGTCTCCCAAGCGATGGACGCGTGGTAGAGACCAGCCGGGTCTCCCTGCACCTGCGCCATCAACTGTTCGAGGGGCTGGACGAACTGCATGAGGGCGCCGGCGACGCCCGAGAGGCTCTGGCCGCACCCCTGACCGCCGGCACCGGCCGCGGGCAGACCAGACGTCCATGAAGCCCCCGAGAGCGCGGTTGCGGCCGCTTCAGCCTCGGGTGCGAGCACCATCGTCATGAGGCGGCCTCCGCCGCGAGGCTTGCCAGATCGGATTTCGCCGCCTCATCGACGGCGTGAAAGCCGGCGAGCCCGGCGGTGATCCCGGACGAAGCTCGACGGGATACGCCGTCGAGCGCGGAACCGGCGGCGCCGACAGCACCGCCGAGCGCGTTGAACACCGGCGGCACGAAGGCGCCGAGCAGGCCGAACGCCGTACCAGGAACAGCGTCCGCCAGCGCGCTGCGATTCTTGCTCAGCGTCCCCGCTGCCTCGGTCAGCGAGGCGCAGACCTTCTCATAGGCGTCGCTGTGCACTTCGATCGTCATAGCAAGATCCCCCCGGATCCGGTCGTCTCGCGCTGTCAGAGATCGGCGCGTTCGCCGCAATCGTACGTGTTCGAAGGGACGCGCGCGGTTCCGTGACATGGGTAGTTCTCCCCATCGTGCGGCGAACGAGGTGCTGGTGACGTTGGAGGGTGCCCTGTCGGGTACGGAGCGTGATCAGGCTGCGACGGAGGAGCAGCATCGTTCGACCATCTCGGGCCTTGGCTCGATGATGGCTGGTTGAC
>JAITLM010000042.1 GCA_031277885.1 Microbacterium sp. | reverse complement strand
GTGCGGCACACCGTCGATCTCGGCCAGCAGCGGCACAAAGCCACCCGCCGGATCCTCGCTCGTCGGAGCGGCCAGGGTGCTCACGAGTAGCTCCCGAACCAGGCTTTCCCGCGTCGCCTCACCGCGCCCGACCGCGACGGCGATCGTGTCGATCACATCCTGCTCCATGAGTCGCTTCCCCCTCACCACATCGCCCTAGATCACGGTCATGTACCGTCCCGCTCCCAGCGTCGAAGCCGCTCTTCCCACTGGACTCGCTTCTGCTCACCATTCGCAAGCGTCCGCGCTCTCTCTGCGGCACTCTGCGCGTCGGGCAGCGCACGGGCAGCTTGGATCTCGCGCCAGGCCCAATCACAGGCGGCGCTCTCGTCCGGGAAGCGCACCGGGGTCCCATCCTCATCCAGCCAGGGCTCGATCTTGTCGCGAAGGTCTCCGCGCGTCGCCGTCACGGTCCCGTCGTCATGCGGGATCAAGCTCAGAAATACACTCGACGGTTGTGAATCCTCCACCCAGGCGAACATGTACGGTGCGAACTCGACCGACACCAGATCGCGGACACGCGACTGCAACTCGTGATGGTCCATCTACTGCACCCCACAGTCTCTAGACGACTTTGATATATCCATCTTCAATCCACTTCTTCATGCCGCCGGGGAAATGTATCTGCACACCCTGGCCTGGCTGCTGAAAATCACCCGCAATAGACCCGACCCTGACCTCGTCCGGCAGGGGTTTCACGATCTCAGAGGTGTAGTGCCCGAAGCCCGGGCTCAGACGATCCGGGGGCACGAGCGCCGCGGTGACGACGACCTGGCGCGAGTAGCCGCCCTGGGTGATCGTGCCGTCGCGGTCGGTCGCGCCGTAAGTGGTTTCCGAGCTCTTCCAACGCGGCCGCAGAGAGTTCCGGTGCTTCCGACGCATCACGCTCTCGATCTCGTCCCCGATCTCGATCAGCGTCTTCGATCCCCACTCCACTCGCGTACGAGGAGTCTCCTCCAAGATCCGATGAACCGCTTCGGCACATCCGCCCCGAAGCGCGCGCGAAACTCCACTTCGTTCGGACCGGGATGATTCTTGAGAAAAGTGACGACGGCGTCACTGAGGTCGGTTGTCGGGTCCTTCACCGTATGCCCCTTCAAAGTCGGGTCCACGTCGACGACTCGGGCCGTCCCGTCGGTCCGAACCAATTCGCCGTCGTCATCGGATGCACCGCGAGATACGCAGCCACCGCTGCCATCGTCAGATTCTCGCGATCCATCAATGGGCCTCGCTGTCAGATCCGTCGAACACGTGGTCGATCGCGAGGACTTCCGCGCGTCAGTCATCGATGAACCATCGCGGCTTCGTGACGGTCGTCGGGGATGCCGCAGTGGCGGCACGCAGGTGGTCGACGATGTCCCGCTCCCCCAGAGGCGGTCGGCCGGGTTCTGATTCATCGGCGAAGATCGAGACGTGGACGGATCCGCCATCGGTGATCTCGCCGATCTGCACGAACTTCGCGTCCGGGAGTAGGGCGAACTCCTGGTTGTCCGGGAACGCCGAACGAAAGCGAACGTCGCGAGCCGTCGCAGTGATGAAGGCCGACGCGTATGGCACCGAGAAGTTCTCGGTCGCGATCCGGGCGTCCGCAGAGACCGCACGGAGCCGCGGGAAGGTGCTCGCGCGCGGCAACGAGAGGCCGCCGCGCCAGAACAGACCGGAGAAGGGCGTCGTCGGCAACAGCCACCACGCTGTCTCGATACCGACTCGCGGCGCGGGGAAGCGCCACAGCGCCGGGGGACGGCTCCCGTCCGCGATCTGCGGCGGCACTTCTGGCCACACATCCAGAAGCACACCCAGAGAGGCTGAACCGAGCTCCAGCGCGGAGGCCGCACGTTCGGCGAGACCTTCGGTCATCGCCCAGCACAGCACGGTGGAATCCCCACCGTAGACAGCCCATCGACACCCTCCTGAAGCCTCGACGACGGGCGCAAACTCACCCAACGGATCGCTCGCGTCGAGTGGCGCGATGGGCCGATGCAGCGCGGGCCGGGACCGTCGAATCTCGTCCCACCATGCGTCACCCCACTCCGACTCTCCGATGCAGGCGAACACGAGTGCGGCCCAATCCATGCGCTGCCACCCGGCGAACACGACGCGCCCCGACGACAGGATCCGAAGCCACGAGGGGCCGAATCTCACCTCGGGACCGCCATCGATCACCGCGGTATCACCCAGCACCCTCCACTCGCGCCCGATCGTCTGCAAGGAAGCCCCGACGCGGGTCACGAACGCGGCGCGCGCACCCTCGAGGCTGCGCTCGTGCATGATCTTCGCGACGCTCTGGCCGGGATTGATCCTCTCGAACTCCGTCTGCACCCCGTGCCACAGCTCTGTAAGCGCGGCGTCGATCCGCTCCTCGGTCACGAGAATCTCCTCACGCGTCGACGAATCGCCCGCGCTGCCGGATCTTGACCGGGGGCAGCGCATCCGAGGACCGACTCCCCGTCACCCGCTCGCCCGACCTCATCCGATCGGAAACCCTTCATCGCCGTGCCCCACCGCCTTCAGCCATCGTCGTCAGTTGAAGCAGCCGGGCAAGCGCCTCACGCTCGCTTCCGTATGCCTCCGGTGTTCCGCTGCTACCGGGCCTACTCGCCGCCCACACCGACCACTCGTCACCCCGCCGCGCGATGCCGGCACGATCCGTCCTCGGAGTGACGGAGGGGGAAGGGAACCAATCCAGGTCCGTGCCGTCCGTGACGTCGCGCATCGCCGCCACGCGGTCACTCACGGATCCGTCACCGCCGACGTACGCCGGCCCCGTTGCGAAGAGGCCGCCCTGTGCGTACAGCTGCGCTCGCACTGCCATGACGAGTGGGGAATCCCACTCTCTCCGGTCGTGGCGGGTGTGCACGACGATCGACGAAACGGTCGGAATCAGCAGCAGCGCACGAAGCGGCAGGACCGTGCGTGGAGCGGACGCGAGCCCCGCTGCTTCAAGACCCTGCCACCCTGTCGCCACCACTGCGACGCTGTCGCCCACCACCGGCTCGAAGAGTGCACCCTCGAGGCTCGGCACGAGCACCGGCACCTCCAGCACCTCGCGGATGCCGGAGGTCGGAAGCGCCCGAGCCGAAAACGCATCGAGGAACTGCTCCGTCTGCCGTAACGTTACCCCGTGCGGAGCCGCCATCCGGCGTCGCGCGATCGCGCTGGCGAGAGCCAAGGACTCCTCGGCGAACAGGACGGATGACCCACGCAGCTCCGCCCCGCGCTCATCGCTGTCGACGACCTCGATGTGGTGGTCCCACATCCGGAGGATCGTACGCCCCGGGGCGAACGTCTCGCCGGCCGGGAACCACATCAGCCCCGTCAATCGCTCGGCCGCATAGGCACGGAAAGCATCGTCGACGGTCATGGTCTCATCATCGCGGGGCCAGGTGGGAAATGCGTATGCCGGGGCGTGGCCCCGACCGGGACGGCGAGCCGCCGCGCTGCGAGTGCCGCGCCTCGAAGGCGCGCCGCCGCTGATCTCGTCCAGATCCACTCGCATGCCTCGGACTCTCCGGAACCCACACACCCTGCTCGTACCGCCATGCGAGGGACGCATCATGCACGACGCCGTCCCGCGCTACCTGAACCGCCTGCGGACTCGTCCTCAACAAGGACGTTCAGGATCCTCCCTGTGGCCGCGTCGCGCGGCCGTTCTCTTCCTGCTCACGCCCCGGGGAACCCCGCAGGCGCTCACGCTCCGCAAGATCAGGAAGCTCCCGAAGCGCCTCCGCACGCGTGACCTGATGCGGGTTGCTCCACCCCTCAGACCAATACGCGCCATACCAACGGCAACGCCAGATCGTCGCACCGGGAGGATCAGAATCACCCAGCCGACACGGCTCGCCGAGATCCACACCACCCCACTTCGAGCGACACACGCCACACCCCTGCTCCGCCCAGGGGACGACGCGCGACACGTCACTCATCGGCCCACACCGGATCAGGCGCTCCGCCACTATTGTCAGCGAACACCCGTGATCCGGTTCCACAGCTCGACCCGATGCACGAAGTCGGCGAGTGCCTCGGCTTCACCAGCGAACTCTCGCACCGACGTCCCCATCACCTGCGCGCGCTCATCCTGCAGGAACGTCGCCCAGACGTCACGGCCTTGGGCGAACACGACCACGTTCGTGCGGTTGCGCGGATCTGCAAGGAGCACGTACCCCGTGAGGCCTCGCGCCTCGAGATCGAGCTTCACGGTCTCGCGGTTCATGAAGCAACCCCCAGGTCCCGTTCCCGAATCAGTCCCAGCCGCTCATAGAAGGTCAGGGGCAAGGGCAACACGAGTTGCGTCGCACCGCCCGGGTCGCCGAACGCCGGTGCCACGGACCCTGCAAAAATAGGCGCATCCCACTGGTAATAGCCGATATCGACCAGATCCTCCAGGTCGCGCCGGAGCGCCGGATCTTCTGATCGTTCGTACGTCTGACGCAGGTGCACACAATCGCCGGTGACAACGAACTGGTGATACACCGCGGGATTCTCCGCCCAGGGCAGAGAACGAGACTCATAAGGAGCCGGGATACCGCCAGGCGCAAGAAACACGTACCGCGTGTTCACAGATCCGTACAGGTCCCAGACGTCCGCACCGTCCGGCACCGGTTCTTCGGATGTCGCACGACCCGCCTTGTTCGCCCAGAACTTCATGGGGCTCACGACTCGTCCGCTGGCCCGTCGAACTCGGGCCTACGAACCGTCCCTTGAGCCGCGCGGCGGTGATGGTCCGCTCGCGCCAGAAACTCCTCGAGTGCTTCGGACTCCGATTCGGTCCGCATGACCGTATAGTCCACGACCACGGCCTTCTCGTCTGTCTCCCACACGCGCCAGCCAGGCCCGTCTTCAATGATCCACGCGGAGGACTCGGGTCTTCCAGTGGGGCCAAACCAGTTTGCCGTTGTCATCGGATGTGCGGCAAGCCGCTCTGCCACCGCGCTTATGGTCAGGCTCTCACGATCCAAGCGAGACCTCCTTCACTAGTCCGAGCTTCTCGAGAACCTCAACCGACAGAGGCAACTGCACCTGTACACCACCGCCCGTCACATCGAATCCACCAGCGATATCGCCACGATAACCCTGGGCGTTCAAGTACTCCGGCTTGAATCCAGACCCTGGTTTCAGCAGTTCGTCGCGCACGGACTGGGGCGCGCGCTCATACGCACCCTTGAGGTCCCCGAGATCTCCAGTCACCTCGTACTGATGATAGTGGTTGGGATTTTCAACGTACGGCAGCGAACGCTGGTCGTATGAATAGGGCGCGCCCTCCGGAACTGGCGACGTATAGCGCCCGTCTGGAGGACCGTAACGATCGAGGATCTCGCCTGATTGAGGCGTGTACTGATGCTTGATTGCGTTCCCGGCCCCGTCGAGGACATACCCTCCCTCTGGTACCTGACTCCAGTCGATCTTGCCATCCGGCGTCAAGACCGACGGATCCTTGGGGATCTGCACATTGTCCGGCAGATGGCCGGTCCTCGCGAACTCGTCGGCGATCGCAGGGCCGTACTCGTTGCTGTTGCGCAGGTACTTCTCGAGCTCGGCATCCGAGAGCGTGCTCTTCGCGCGGATCTCGTCGATCGTGGGCTTCTTCGGCGGTGCGCCGTCCGGCCCGTGCTTGGGGCCGTCGGGCCCGTGCTTGCCGCCTTTGAGGAGGCTGTCGGCCGTCTCACCGAACCGCTTGAACAGCGCCTTCAGTTTCTCGACCAGATCACCCAGCTTGCGGATCGCCGCGACCATGTCCGGGATCTTCTTCGAGAACTTCGTCGCCAACGCCGCCACCCGCGTCGACGCCTGCTCGATCACCAGCGGCGTCGCCAGCCCCAACGACAACACCAACTCCGCCGCATACGAGATCAACGATCCCACCAGCTGCGCCAGCGCATCCCGCACCATGTCGTGCACGACCTGCACGATCGTCGACGCCATCTGCATGCCCGTCGCAAGGCCGTCCGCCCACGACGCCGCGCCCTTCAGATGCCCCACCACATCCCGCTGGAACGCCAGATACGCCTGCACCGCCGCACCATCAGCCGCGTCCAGATCGCCCAGCACCGTCGCCAGATCCCCCGCCGACTGCCGCAACTGGGTGCCCACGTTCGTCCAGGTCTGCGCGAACCCCGCGACAGCCCCTGAATCGCCCGTCAGATCGTTCAGCCAGCCCTTCAGCGGCTGCAGGTGCTCCATCAGCCAGCCCAGACCCGCCGCGATCAACGACCCCAGCGGATCCGACACCGCCGCGACCGTGTCCATCACGGCACCGAACGCCGCGAACCCGCCCGCAACCCAATCCCCCGACTTGATCGCGGAGACCAGCGCCTCACCGTCCTCCAGCAGGAACGTGCCCTGCAACGGACTCGTCGTGTTCACCGGACCCGCTACCAGCGGATTCGGCGGCGTCACCGCGACACCCCGTCCACCTGACCGTGCAGCTGCTTGTACCGGGTGGAGAAGTCGTGCTCCATCGCCTCGAAATCACTCACCATCCCGAGGAATTCCGTCTCCGCACGCCCCAGCAGCGCCGACACCGAACTGATCGTGCCCACCGCGACCTGCGACACCGCGACCGCCGGGGGCACCAGGAACGAGCACATCACCCCGAACGCCCCGCCCGTGAGGTTCAACGACCCGGCCGCGTCCTGCGCCAGCCGCACGTCCGACGCCACCCGGGCCACCCGGGTGGCGTGCTGCCGGGCCGTGTCGAAGTCCAGCGCGATCTGATCGCCCATCAGCGGTACTCGATCCCGTCCGGCTTCGGAGCCCGCGCGTCGATCTCGCCGCGCAGGTGCGCGACCGCCGGGTCGTCCTCGCCGAACGCATCCGCGGCGATCCGCCCCGCGCGATCGCCCGCTGCCTGCTGCGCCCGCCCCGCGGTCTCCACGAGCAGCCGGCCGAGCGCGGCCGGGCTCAGCCGCAGCGCGTCGTCGGTCAAGGCCACGTCCAGCAGCCGCCCCGATGCGTCCACCACGACCGACAGCTCACGCCGCGGCGAGGACACCCGCTCTCGCACCGCCTCGATCTCCGCACGCACCGCCGACGCCGCCGCCGCGCGCTGCTGCGCCTGCTCGACTTCACGAGCCAGGCGCTCGCTCACCTCGTCCGCGCTCAGACCATCGAAGAAACCGCTCACTCGCGCCACCCCTCCCCATGCACCACGCGATGCGACGGACAGAACCGTCGCCTCCGAAACAGTACGCCGACGTCCCCTGCGCCCGCGATGGGGAGAACTCCCCATCGCGAACCGTCAATCGGCGTCGGGGCCCTCCGCATCCACCGTGTCGAGGAGCACCAGATCCGCCCGGTCGACCAGCCGCGACGCGATCACGTGCTCCACGAGGCGGGCGCGCCGGTTCACCGCGGATCCGCGCGCGCCGCCGCGCATGCCGGGAACGCCGATGCGGTCGAACTTCTCGCACACGTTGTCGAGCTTGCGGTTGAAGCGCGTGACCGCCCAGCCCAGGCGCGCCGCCGCCTCAGTACTCGAGGGGATCGCGCTCATCCCGGTGCCGTCGCGTCGCAGCAGCGGCTCGGCGAGCGCGAGCAGCAGTTGCTTCTGACTGAGCGTCAGCGGCACGTCGCCGATGGTCGACTCGCCCGTCACCTCATCGTCCCGGTGGGTTCCGCGGAACGTCGGCTGCGTGGAGTGGACCGTGAACTCGTAGGTCGTGGGGCCGGCCGAGAAGATCACCGAGGTGACCGCGAAGACCAGCGGCAGCCGCGCGCCGGGCGCCAGCCACGCCTGCACGCCGCCCGAGGCGTCGGTCACCGTCGCCTGCAGCCTGCTGCCGATGTTGGCCAGCCACCACAGTCCGCCGATCTCGGCGATCTCGAGGAAGTGCCGGTGCAGGAACAGGTTGTCGTCGATCGCCAGGTCGCCCTCGCGCCCGACCAGGAAACGCCCGCCCGGTTCGATCGGGAAGTACTCCCCCGCGAACTCCACGGTCACCCGGGTCGGCGTCGGCGCCGTGTCGGCGGCGGCCATCGCAGCGTCCGCTGCGTCCCGCTCCGGTTCGCCTCCCGTCGTCCCGACCGCCGGCGCTTCCGACGCTTCCTCGGCGTCCGGCGCTTCCTGCGCTTCCGGGGCGTCCGGCGCTTCCGGCGTCACCTCGGCGTCCGGCTCGAGCGGATCCCCTGCCATCGCCAGCGCGATCGCCGATGCCTCGACGGCGTCCGTGACCGGCGCATCGGCGGGCGCGGACGCGGAGACCGACGGACCTTCCTCGACCACAGGATCCGATGCCGGCTCGGCGCTCATCATGGCCGCGAGCCCGGTCCGCACGCCGTCCACGGGCTCCGCCTTCCCCTGCCGCTCGCGAGCGCTCATGACGTGCATCCTTTCGCGCCGGCCGATGCCGACCCGTTCGCCCGGCGCAGGACGACCTGGATGCAGGTCTTCCCGCCCGGCTGCGCCGGGACCGTGATCTCGGGAGCGTCGACGTTCGTCGGAGTGTCTTCGCCGGCCGCGGTGAAGACGGTCACGAGATACGCGTCGCCCTCCTTGACGCTCGGATTCGTCCAGGTGAAGTGCACGGCTCCCGCGCCATCCGGCGTGCCGGTCACGTCCTTCGGCACGGGGGCGAGATCGGCGAGAGGATCCTGCGGATCCGCGGTCGCCGAGGACTGCGGCTTCGGCTTCGGCCCCTGTGCATTGAGGAGGTTCACGGCGAGCACCGAACCCCCGGCGAGAAGGAGCACCGCCGCGACCGAAAGCACCGCCCACAGCGCTCCGCGACGACGGCCCGCCGCGGCGGGCACGGGCTCGGATGCGACGGCGGCAGGGGGCTGCCGGTCGGCCGGAGAAGGATCCGGCGTCGCCGCGGCCGCGCTGCCGGGCGGGAGATCCGCGGAGCGCGTCACCGGCGCGAGGGGCACCGCAGCAACCGCCGCGGCGGCCGGCTCGGGATCCACGACCTGCGGCGGACGCACACGCGTGGCGTCATCGTCCGCGGGCCGGGCGCGGGGGACCTCGATCATCGCATCCGCGCGGGGCGTGACGACGGTGGCGTCGACGTCGGATCCGGTCGAGCTCGGAGCCGGCGGATCGAACCGTGGGCCGGGAAGCGCGGGATCGGTCGGCGACTGCACCGGACGGGTGGCCGCGGAGGGCCGCGTCGCCGAGGGGTTCGGGTCGATGCTGACGACCTCGCGCACCCGGGTGAGGCCGTCGTCGTCCTCATCCGGGTCCGGGTCGGCCTGGTGCTCGTCCACGATGTCGATCGCGGTCACCGAGTGCGAAAGCTCGATCTGGATCTTCTGCAGGGCGCGCGCGAACGCCACCGCGGAGGGGAATCGATC
>JAITLM010000193.1 GCA_031277885.1 Microbacterium sp. | reverse complement strand
CGAGCTCCTCGGCGGGGGCTGCCTGGGTGGTGAGCGAGATCACGCAGTAGTCCCAGCCCTTGCGGCGGTAGACCACGCTCGGGTGGTCGCTGCGCGCGTCCACGAAGAGGAAGAAGTCGTGCCCGACCAGCTCCATGCGATCGACGGCCTCTTCGACGGTCATCCACTCCGCATCGAAGTTCTTGGTGCGGATGACGACCGGGGAGTACTCCTCCTCGACCTCGAGCGTCGGGATCGCGCCGGTGGACACCGCATGCAGCGTGTCCGCGGAGACGGGGTGCACGTCGATGCCCGCGAGCTCGCCGGTGCCCTTCTCGAACCGCGCGCCGCGCGGATGGTGCCGGCCGTCGATGCGGCGCTCCTTGGCGCGCCGCACCTGCTCGATGAGCTTGTCGACGGCGAGGTCCAGCGCCACGAACTTGTCCGCGTCGCGAGCCTCCGCGCGGACCAGCGGGCCCCTGCCGATGAGAGTGAGTTCGACGGTCTCGTCCTCCACATGACCGCCGCGATAGGAACGATGAGTGACCTTCACGTCCAGGCTCTGAGCCTTCGTCGCGATAGTCGCGATCCGCGCGGTCTTCTCCTCGACCACCGCTCGGAATCGATCGCTGATGCCGACTCCGACACCGACGATGTTCGTTTCCATCCTGACCTCCTTGTTCCGGTCCGCCCGGCCAAGGGCGGACCGTGGTCGCCTTTGTGAGTCCCCACCGTAGTCGCCCGACCCCGACATGTCATCCACAATTCATCTGCGTGTCGTGCGGATCCGCTACGAGCCTCCTCAGGCCGAACGCGCCGGGCCTGAGTGCCTCCTCCCCGGGCACTCATCCGCGTCGCAGGGTAGCGGCGACGGCCACCGCGCCGACGACCGTGAAGCCTGCCGCTCCGAGCGCTCTGGCGGCCTCCGCGCAGGTCGCGCCGGTCGTGATCACGTCGTCGACGATCAGCGCCGACGCTCCCGCTCCGGCGCGGGACGCGATGAGGCCGCCGGCGAGGTTGATCCGGCGCTCGCGCGCTCCGAGTCCGCGCTGATCGCGCACCCGGCGCGCAGAGGACAGCGCGCGCAGGAGCGGGATGCCGGTGCCGCGGGCGAGGATCTCCGGCACGCGATATCCTCGCCGCCGGAAGGCCGCTCGCGTGGTGGGCACCGGCACCACGACGTCGATGCGGCGCGGCGCGGTCGCTCCCGCGCACAGGTCGTCCACGGCCGCGGCGAGCGCCGGCCGCAGGGTCCGGATGAGCGAGGTCTGTCCGTCCTCCTTGACCGCGCGCAGCACGGACGCTGCGACACCGTCGAAGGCGAGGCCCGCGCGCAGCGGAACGACGTCGGACCGGGGACGCACCACGCGCGGCGCGAGCTCGGCCTCGCAGGAAGCGCACAACGCCGTCCCCGCGGCTCCGCACCCGGCGCACACCGAGGCGAAGACGAAGTCGGCGATCTCCCGGACGAGGCGGCGCACGGCGGAGCGCGGAGCGACCGGCGCGCCCGTGGCTGAGGGCGGTGTCTTCTGAGGCATCCCGCGAGTATGCGCGCCGCGGCGCACCGTCCGGCGGAGCCTTCCGCGATCAGTGCATCATCCGCTCCGGCACGGGGCCGTGCAGGACGATCGCGTCGGCTCAGCCGCCGGGCTGCCCGCCGAGCTGCACGGCGAGCACCTTGACGCTCGTGCTGACCTGTGTGGGGGCCGGCCCGCTGCGCACCCACAGCACGCCGTTGCCGAACAACTGCACAGCGGTGGTCGGCGAGGCCGGCGCGATCGCCTGGGTCGCCTCCGGCACGTCGACGCTCTTCCCCGGTCCGCCGACCTGCTGCTGGCGCAGCAGAGGGGACGACCCGTCGGTCGCGAGCACGCCCACGGTCGTGTCGTCCAGCCAGGCGAGATCGAGCGCCGCGGCCGGCCAGGCGATCACGTTCGGATCCGCCGAGCCGATCGCCGTGGGCGCGCCACGGTCGTCGCGCGTGATCGAGACGACCTCGATGCGGACCTGCCCGTTCGCGCTCACCGCCATGGCGAGCCTGGCGCCGTCCCTGCTCACCGCCATCGCCGTGATCTGCCCCGCGTCGGAGGGGCCGGGGATCGAGCGCGAAGCGGAAGCCGAGCCCGAGCTGGAATTCGACCAGGCGAGGATCGACGAGGGCGAGGTGCGGGGCACGGTCCAGATGTATCCGAACGGATCCAGGGCCGGCGGGATGAGCCCCGGACGCCCGTCGATCTCGTCGATCCTGCCGTCGCTGACCGCGTAGACGACGCCGCTCGCCCCCTGCACGGCCACGCGCTGCGCACCGCTCGCCGCGCGGATCGCGGCGATCGGCTCGGGGAAGGTCGCCAAGGGCACCGAGACGCCGGCGATCGGGGCGAGCTCGCCCCCGGCCAGATAGCCGAATCCCTTGTCCGTGAGCACGAGCGGGCGCGGGTCGACCGTGGTCGGGGCGACCGGGAAGGATCCCGCGTTCAGATCGCGCCCCGAGGACGTGAGCCTGACCTGCAGCACTCCGACGCCGCTCAGGCTGCGCTCGAGCTGGGTGCGCATGCGCTCGAGCGTGACCGGATCGGAGTTGCCCCCGACGTCGTTGAGCGCGACCTCGGCGACCTGGGAGTCGAGTGTGACCGCATTGCGGCCGAGTGCGACGTCCCCCGTGAAGGCGGTGCGCACGGCCCCGGTCAGCCAGGGACTGGGCTTGCCGCTGACGAGGGACTGCACGATCCGGCTGACGGTGTTCTCCCGTTTCGGGAACCAGCGCACATCGGGCACCAGGTAGGTCCAGGTCGGGTCGAAGTACTGCAGCACGTAGGGGGCGAAGACGTCGACGGCGGCGAACGAGTCCGCGTCCAGCACGATGCCGTCCGGCGCCGCCGAGATGCGCCACTGGCCGTCCTTGTTCTTGGCGAGCGTGAACATCAGCTCCGCCGCGCGGTTCACGGGGGCTCCGGAGTAGGCGCCCGTCTCGTCGACCGCACCGGTCTGCTGCAGCGCGAGGTGCACGCTGGTCGAGGTGGCCTCCTTCGGGACCTCCGGCACGTCGAAGCGGCGCTCGGCGGGTCCGGTGTCGATCGTGACCCCCAGGTCGGGCTTCCACTTCTGCGCTTCGTCGGAGGTGAGGAACTGCCGCGCGATGCCCCAGCTGTCCTTGGGGCTCGAGGCCGCATCGATGAAGCCACGGACGATGTCCTTGGGATCCATGCCGTTCGAGGGGCCCTGCGGCACGAAGGCGAGATCCGAGCCGCCGTCGCTCTGCTGCGCGGCGAGGCCCGGGCGCACGTCCCCCGTGACCGGCAGCGACGCGCAGGCCGTCAGCCCGAGGAGGGCGAGCGCGATCGCCGCACCGCGCAGGATCCGTCCGATTCTCATGACTCCTCCTGCGGGTCCGCCGGGGGCACCGGCCGTGCATCGCTCGGCTGGACGATCGGCGCCGTCGTGACGCCGATCTCGGCGATCGCCTCGACCGGCTCCAGGGGCACGGGCGACGCCCCGTCGAGCGGGCGGGATCCGCGCGGAAGGGTCAGCACGAAGTTGGTGCCCTCCCCCGGCTGCGACCACACCGTCAGGGTGCCCCGGTGCAGTCGTGCGTCTCCCAGGGCGATCGACAACCCGAGCCCGGTGCCGCCGATCGTGCGCTTGCGCGAAGGGTCGGCCCGCCAGAACCGGTCGAACACGCGCTCCGCGTCCTCCGGGGTCATGCCCATGCCCCGATCCCGCACGCCGACGGCGACCGCGTTCTGGCTGCTGTCGACCGTGATGACGATGGGATGCCCTTCGCCGTGCTCGATCGCGTTCCCGACGAGATTGCGCAGGATGCGGCGCACCCGGCGCGGATCGAGATCCACCGGCGTGTGCCCGCCGGGGGCCACGAAGCGCAGTTCCGTGTCATGCGTCTCGGCGAGCGGGCGCATCTCGTCGACCATGTCCTCCGCGAGGTGCGCGAGGCTCACCGCCTCGGTCTCCAGCTGCACGGATCCGGCGTCGTAGCGGCTGATCTCCAGCAGGTCCGCGAGCAGGGTGTCGAAGCGGTGCACCTGCGTCTGCAGCAGCTCCGCGGTGCGCGCGGTCGTCGGATCGAACTCGTCGCGACGGTCGTTGAGCATCTCGGCGGCCAGCCGGATGGTCGTGAGCGGCGTGCGCAACTCGTGCGAGACGTCCGAGACGAAGCGCTGCTGCACGAGCGAGAGCTCGCCGAGCTCCTTGATCTGCGCCTCGATGCTGTCCGCCATCGCGTTGAAGGACCGCCCGAGGGTCGCCAGCTCGTCCTGCCCGCGCACGGGCAGGCGCACGTCGAAGTCGCCGCCGGCGAAACGGGCACTGGACTCCGCGGCCTCGGTGATCGGCTGCACCACGGTGCGCAGCGAGAACCAGGCGATCACGCCGATCAGGGCGACGAGCACGATCCCCGCGATCCACAGGCTCGACTGCACGAGCACGAGGGTCTGCTCGGTGTCGGCGAGGTCGTATGCGATGTACAGCGCGTACGCGCCCGCATCCGGGACGTTGAGCTGCTGGCCGACCAGGATCCCGGCGTGGACGGCGCCATCGGCGTCGCGCAGCGCGACCGGCTGCCACCACTGCTTGGTGGCGTCCTTCGTGACGCGCTGCGTCAGTTGATCCGAGACGAGCTCCTGGCTGAAGCCGGTCTGGGTGAATCCGACGCCGGCCTGCGAGCCGAGCGAGATCACGCCGTACAGCGGGGATGCCGAGACCGACTGGACCTGCACGCTGACGTCGCGCATGAGGCTGGTCAGCGCGGTGCGGTTGCCCTGGGTGTCGGCCGAGTACAGCAGCGACTGCGCGGAGTTCGCCGCGCGCATCGCGTCCTTGAGCGCCTGGTCCTTCCGCGACGCCCAGAGGTTGTTCTGCACCGCGAGCGCCATCGCCACGCAGGTCACCAGCACCGCGATGCTGGTCAGGGCGAGGGCGATCACCATCGTGCGGAACCGCAGCGACTGCCGCCACAGCTGCGCCGTGCGGCGCCCGCCGCCGCGCATTCCGCGCACCGCCGCGTTGGCGAGCGCCACGGTGTTCGTCATCGGCGGACTTTCAGCATCGGCAGGGGCCGCTTCTTCTCGGCGGAGGCGTCGGCGCGACCCGCACGCGGGTCAGACCACGCTCCCCGCGCGGTATCCGACGCCGCGCACGGTCGTGACGATGCGCGGGTTGTCCGGGTCGACCTCGACCTTGGCGCGCAGGCGCTGCACGTGCACGTTCACGAGCCGGGTGTCGGCCTTGTAGTGGTAGCCCCAGACCTGCTCGAGCAGCATCTCGCGGGAGAAGACCTGCTGCGGCTTGGAGGCCAGGGCGACGAGAAGCTGGAACTCGAGCGGCGTGAGCGCGATCGGGGCGCTTCCGCGGCGCACCTCGTGCGCGTCGACGTCGATCGTCAGGTCCCCGATGCGCAGCACCTCGCTGGTCGACTGCGGGGTGGGACGCAGCCGGGTGCGGATGCGGGCCACGAGCTCCTTCGGGTTGAAGGGCTTGACCATGTAGTCGTCGGCGCCGACCTCGAGGCCGCGGACCACATCGGCGGTGTCGCTGCGGGCGGTGAGCATGATCACCGGAACGCCCGACTCGGCGCGGATCCGGGTGCAGATCTCGATGCCGTCCATGCCCGGGAGCATGAGATCCAGCAGGACGAGATCGGGGCGCTGCGCACGCCACTCGTCCACGGCCTTCGCGCCGTCCGCGCAGAACACGGGCTCGAAGCCCTCCGTGCGCAGCACGATGCCGATCATCTCGGCCAGGGCCGTGTCGTCATCGACCACGAGGATGCGTGAGGTCATGGGCGGGCAGTCGTCTTTCGGATCTCGCGGTGTTCGGATCTCTTGCGGGACGTGGGCGCGCATGAGCGCCCCCACGTCGGTCCAGCGTACTTCACGACCCGTGGAAGTCGGCCGAAGGGCGCCGCACCCGCGCCGTCGCGTCGCCGATCCGGGCGTCGCGGCGGTATGACACGATGGACGCACACGCGAACCGGAGGACTCGTGAGCCAGCACAGTGTGAATGCGCAGGGCTGGACCCCCGCGCCCAAACCCGGACTGATCCCGTTGCGCCCGCTCGGGTTCGGCACGATCCTCGGGAAGTCGTTCGCGGCCCTGCGGCACAACCCCAAGGTGCTCTTCGGCTTCGCCGTCGTCGTGCAGCTGATCGTGATGGTCGTGATGCTCGCGGTCATCGGCGCCGTGTCCTTCGCGACGCTGAGCCGGCTCAGCACCGTGCGCCCCGGCAGCGACGAATGGCTCACCCTCTACCTCGGCTCGATGGCGTTCATCGGCCTCGCCGGCCTGCTCATGGGCCTGTTCTCCGTCGCCTTCACCGCGATCGTGCAGGGCATCGTCGCCGCGGACGTGCGCGCGGCGGTGCTGCGCGAGAGCGCGACGCTCGGCGTCCTCTGGCGACGCGTGCGGCCGGCGGTCTGGCGCCTCATCGGCTACACGCTGCTCTACGGCGCCGCGGGCGTGGTCGCCGCCGTGCTCATCATCGGCGTGCCGTTCGTCGCGATCGCCGTGCCGACGGGCTTCGACGGCCCCGGCATCGCCTTCGCGATCATCGCGATGCTGGCCGGAATGGCCGGGTTCGTGGTGCTCTCGGTCTGGATCGGCACCAAGCTCATGCTCGTGCCCTCACTCCTGGTGCTCGAGGGCGCCGGAGTGCGCGCGGCGATCGTCCGCTCCTGGCGGCTCACCCGCGGGCGGTTCTGGTTCGCCTTCGGGATCGTGTTCCTCATCGGCGCGATCATGTACGTCGGAACGCAGGCGATCAGCGGGATCGGCGGCCTGATCACCTCGCTCTTCGGCCCCGTGCTCAACCCCACGGGCAGCACCGAGCTCTCCCTCAGCGTGAGCATGGTCGTGGGCCTCGTGATCACCCAGGTCCTCGTCGTCGTGCTGCAGTCGATCAGCTCCGTGGTGCAGGCCACGGCCGGTGCGCTGGTCTTCATCGACTGCCGGATGCGGTACGAGGGCCTGGATCAGGATCTGATGGCGACCATGGAGCGCCGTGCGGCCGGCTACGACGACGGGACCGACCCGTTCCGGGTGGATCCCGCCAGGGCCGTGCGCGCCGGCTTCCGCCCCGCTCCGACCGCCGTGCCGTATCCGGTGCCGCCCGGCCCTGTTCCGGGTCATCCCGCACCGCAGGGCTATGCCGGGGCGCCTGCGCCGCAGGGCTACCCGACCATGCCCGCGGGCTACCCGGTCGCGCCGCCCGCCTATCCGGCTGCTCCTCCGGCGTATCCGGCCGCGCCGCCCGCCCCCGCTCCGGCCGCGCCGCCGCCGGGTTCCGCCGCTCCGGCGACGCCCCCCGCGCCGCCCGCCCCGATCCCACCGGCGCCGCAGAGCCCTGGGGTCGCACCGGCGCCGGACGAGGGGTGGACCGCGCCGGGATCCGATCGGCCATGATCGGCGGCGCCCTCCGCGTCGCGCTGATCGCCCTCCCTGCGGCGCTCGGCGCGAGACTCTCCGCGACCCCGCTGATCCCCGACGGCGACAGTGCTCGCCGTCTCGCGGAGCAGGAGCTGTCCAAGTCCGCGTACCAGGAGGCGAAGCCCACCCTCATCGACCAGTGGGCGCGCGCCGTGATCGACTGGCTCGTCGCCCTGTTCACCCGGCAGCACGCCGTGGACCTCGGCCCCTGGGCCGCGATCGTGATCGGCGCCCTGCTCGTCGCCGCGCTCATCGCCGTGCTGCTGATCTGGG
Organism: Microbacterium sp.; assembly: GCA_031277885.1. GTDB lineage: Bacteria > Actinomycetota > Actinomycetes > Actinomycetales > Microbacteriaceae > Microbacterium. The sequence goes on along the minus strand of JAITLM010000193.1, from coordinate 85,551 downwards.
GACGTCCGCGCCGGTCGCGGACCGGCCGGGCGGGGACCGTCCTGCTCGGCTCGGCGGACGATCGCACCGCCGCGCAGCTGCGCGCGGATGCCGACCGCGCCGCGCGCGGGGGCGACTGGACCGAGGCGATCGTGCTGCGCTATCGCGCCATCGCCCGGTCGCTCATCGAACGCGACCTCATCGCCCCGGCTCCCGGCGCGACCGCGCAGACGATCGCCCGCGAGGCGGCGGCGCCGTTCCCCGCCGAGGGAGAGGCGCTGCACGCCGCCGCGGTGGCCTTCGACGATGTGCGCTACCTGGGGCACCCCGGCTCGGCCGCCCGGTACCGCGCCCTCGCGGAGACCGACGACCGCCTGGGCGCCCTGCGCCCGCTGGCGCTGCCCGAGGCGGTGTCCGCATGAGCGCCGCCGCTCCCCCGTCCGCACCCCAGACCGAGGCCGGCGCCGACGGATCCGACCTCCCCGCTTCCGACGCTCGTGGCGCCGGGACGCTCGTACGCGCGCCGCACCGGCTGCGCCGTGCACTCGGCTGGGTGCTCGTCTCCGTCCTCGTGCTGGTCGTCGCGGCCGCCGGTCTGCTGCTCACGACCCCCTCGCCCGCGCAGCGCGACGCGCTCGATCCGGAACGCCCGGGCCCCGGCGGCATGCAGGCACTCGCGGAGATCCTCCGGCAGCAGGGCGTGAGCGTCGACGTGGTGCGCTCCCGCGCCGATGCCGCCGGCCGGCTCGACGCGAACACGACGCTGGTGATGAGCGATCCCTACCCGCTCAGCGACGCGGCGGTCACCGAGCTCACCGACGCGGCGCACGACATCGTGCTGATCTCTCCGAGCGCGCGGATGCTCCGGATGCTGCAGCTCGGCACGTACGGGCCGGCGTCTTCACCCGCGAGCGCGAAGGCCGACTGCGACGTCCCCGCCTTCGCGCACGTCGGGACCATCGCACCGGGACAGCTCTTCCTCCCGGATCAGGGCGTGACCACCTGCTTCGGCGACGCGACCGACGGCGCGGCCGTGCTGATCGCGGAGCGGGACGGCGCCCGCCGGGCCGTCGTCGACGGCGCGGCGCTGTTCACGAACGAGCACCTCGCCCAGAACGGCGACGCGGCGCTCGGGCTCGCGCTCCTCGGCGCGCAGCCCCACGTCGTCTGGTACGTGCCCTCGTTCGAGGACTCGGACCGCACCGACATCGACGTGCCGAAGAGCCTGGCCGACCTCACCCCCGGATGGGTGACGCCCGTGATCGCCCTCGGCATGATCACCGCCCTCCTCGCCGCGGCATGGCGCGGACGGCGCTTCGGGCCGCTCGTGGCCGAGACGCTGCCGGTCACGGTGCGCGCCTCCGAGACCATGCTCGGCCGAGCACGCCTCACGGCGAAGGCCGCCGACGCCGCGCACGCGGCGGAGGCGCTGCGCACGGGCACGATCTCTCGTCTCGCCGCGCGCCTGGGCCTCGCCGCCAGGGCGGATGCCGGCGCCGTCGCCGACGCCGCCTCCGACCGGATCCGCGTGGATCGGGCGGGCGCCCGCGCCCTCCTCACCGGCCCGCTGCCCGGCAGCGACGCCGAACTCGTCCCCTACGCCCGCCGTCTCGCCGAGCTGGAGACCGCCGTCGAGCACGCCGTCCGCATCGAAAGGAGCACCCCGTGACAGACCGTCCCGGCACCGACCCCGCAGGATCCGCCCCGCTCGGGTACCCTCCGGCGCCGCCCGCACCTCCTGCGGCCGTGCAGAGCCCGCCCGCGGCGGGCTCCGGGTCCGACGACGCCGCCCTCCGCCAGGCCATGCAGCGCGTGCGCGCCGAGGTGGACAAGGCCGTTGTCGGCCAGGCCGGAACCGTCACCGGACTGCTCGTGGCGCTGCTCGCCCGAGGGCACGTGCTGCTCGAGGGCGTGCCCGGCGTCGCCAAGACCCTCGTCGTGCGATCCTTCTCCCGCGCGCTGGGACTCGACACCAAGCGCGTGCAGTTCACCCCCGACCTGATGCCGGGCGACGTCACCGGATCCCTCGTCTACGACGCGCGCACCGGCGAGTTCGAGTTCCGCCGCGGCCCGGTGTTCACGAACATCCTGCTCGCCGACGAGATCAACCGCACCCCGCCGAAGACGCAGGCGGCGCTGCTCGAGGCCATGGAGGAGCGCCAGGTCTCCTCCGACGGGGCGAGCCTGCCGCTGCCGGATCCGTTCCTCGTCGCGGCGACGCAGAACCCGATCGAGCACGAGGGGACGTACTCGCTTCCGGAGGCGCAGCTGGACCGCTTCCTGATGAAGCTCGTCGTCGGCATGCCGGAGCGGGACGCCGAGGTCTCGGTGCTGCGCCGGCACGCGGACGGCTTCTCGCCGCGCGAGCTCACGGATCTGCGCCCTGTGGTGAGCGCCGAGGAGATCCTCGCCGCGCAGCGCGCCGCCGGGCGCGTGCAGGTCACGGACGACGTGCTCGGCTACGTGGTCGACCTCGCCAGGGCCACCCGGCAGTCGCCCTCCGTGCAGCTGGGCGCGAGCCCCCGCGCCTCGACCGCGCTGCTGGCCGCCGCGAAGGCGTGGGCGTGGCTGAACGGATCGAGCGCCGTCACCCCCGACCACGTGCAGACCATGCTCATCCCGGTCTGGCGGCACCGCCTGCAGCTGCGCCCCGACGCCGAGATGGAGGGCGTCTCCGCCGACGCCGTGCTCACCAGCGTGGTGCAGCAGACCAGGGTGCCGATCTGAATGTTCCTCACCGGTCGCCTCGTCATCGTCGCCGCGCTCGGCGTCGTGCCGCTCGTGCTGCTCGACGCCCTCGGGGTGCCGCCGTGGTTCGTGCTGCTCGGCTGGCTCGCGCTGTGCGCGCTGCTCGTCGGCGTCGACGTGCTGGTGGCGGCCCCGCTCGGCACGCTCCGGGTGACGCGTGAGGTGCCGAACCGCGCACGGCAGCACGAGCCGGTCGCCACGACCGTGCTCGTGCAGAACCTCGGCGAGCGCCGGCTGCGCGGGCAGCTCCGCGACGCCTGGCAGCCGACGGCCGGGGCCGCGGAGCGGGGCAGGGCCGCACTCGACCTGCCCGCGGGCGAGCGCCGGCGCGTCCCGATCATGCTGCTGCCGCGCCGCAGGGGCGAGCTGGCGAGCGAGTTCGTCGCGATCCGGTCCCGGGGCCCGCTGGGGCTCGCGGGACGCCAGGGACGCCACCGGGTGCGCGGGGCGATCCGGATCCTGCCGCCGTTCACCTCCCGGCGGCACCTGCCGTCGCGCCTGGCTCGGCTGCGCGAGCTCGACGGCAACACCAGCGTCCAGGTGCGAGGGCAGGGCACCGAGTTCGATTCGCTGCGCGAGTACGTGCGCGGCGACGACGTGCGCTCGATCGACTGGCGCGCCACCGCCCGCGCCGGCACCACCATGCTGCGCACCTGGCGCCCGGAGCGGGACCGGCACGTCGTGATCCTGGTCGACACGGGCCGTACGGCCGCGGCGCGCGTGGGCGACGGCACGCGGCTCGACGCGGCCTACGAGTCCGCGCTGCTGCTTTCGGCGCTCGCCCAGCGCGCCGGCGACCACGTGCACCTGCTGCTGTTCGACCGTGCGGTGCGCGGCAGGGTGAGCGGCGTCGACGGGCCCGCCCTGCTGCCTGCGCTCTCCGATGCCATGGCCCCCGTGCACGCCCGCCTCGTCGACACGGACTGGGGCGCCGCGTTCGCCGCGATCCGCTCCCTCACCACACGACCGTCGCTCATCGTCGTGCTGACCGCGCAGGATGCGGTGGAGAGCGCGCGGTCTTTCCTCGGCGCCTTCCCGAACGCCTCGCGCGCGACGACGATCCTGGTCGGATCCGCGACCGACGTCTCGATCGACGCCCTGGCCCGCGCGCGCGACTCCCGCGAGGACGTCTACCTCGCCGCGGCCGCCGAGCGCACCCTCGCGGATGCCGCACGCGTCGCCGACGCGATCCGGCGTGCGGGCGGCGAGCCTCTCGCCGCGGATCCGGACGCCCTCCCTCCCCGCATCGCGGACCGCTACCTGGCTCTCAAGGCCGCCGGCCGCCTCTGACCGCCCCGCCCCGCCTCACCCCTTGCCTCCGCGAGACTCCAACTCCGCGACGAGACTGCGCTCGCGCACTGCAGTCTCGTCGCGGAAGTGGAGTCTCGCGGTCAAAGGGCGGGCGGGACACGCCAGCGGGGACCGGGTTTTCCTGAATCATTCAGGAAAAGCTACCCTGGAGTCATGGACACGTCGGCGATCCTCCGCGGGGCGGGACTGCGCGTCACCGTGCAGCGGATCGCCGTGCTGCAGGCCCTCGCGCTCGCCCCGCACAGCTCCGCGGACCGGATCCACGCCGCCGTCGACGGCGCCGGGATCGCCCTGCCCACCGTGCACGCGATCCTCGGAGACCTCGCCACGACCGGCGTCATCCGGCGGGTGAGCCTGCCCGACGCCGACCGCGCCCTCTTCGAGGTCGAACCCGGCGACAACCACCACCACATGCAGTGCGTGCGCTGCGGCCGCCTGGAGGTCGTCTCCTGCGCCGTCGGCGCCTCGCCCTGCCTGCATCCGGCCGAGGATCACGGCATGAGGCTGCTCGAGGCCTCCGTCACCTACCGCGCGGTCTGCCGTGCGTGCGACGAGGTGCTTCCGGCCGCCTGACCGAGACTCGCGCCGCACCCGCCCGGGGACCACCGCCTCGGAGCGGTGATCGGCGTGCCATCGACCGACCAAAAGAAGAGGAAAGGATCAGCCTTGTCTGAGAACACCTGCCCGATCGACCACGCCGGCAGCACGTCTGCCCCGCGCCCCGCGGGCGGCCGCACCGGCAACACCGACTGGTGGCCGGAGCGTCTGAACCTGCGCCAGCTCGCGAAGAACCCCGCCGTGGGCGACCCGCACGGCGAGGACTTCGACTACCGCGCCGCATTCGAGGCGCTCGACCTCGACGCCGTCAAGCGCGACATCGCCGCCCTGCTCACCGAGTCGCAGCCGTGGTGGCCCGCCGACTTCGGCAACTATGGCCCGCTCATGATCCGCATGGCCTGGCATTCCGCGGGCACCTACCGCGTGTTCGACGGACGAGGCGGCGGCGGCACCGGCCAGCAGCGCTTCGCCCCGCTGAACAGCTGGCCCGACAACGTGGGCCTGGACAAGGCGCGCCGCCTGCTCTGGCCCGTGAAGAAGACCTATGGCAAGGCGCTGAGCTGGGGCGACCTGATGATCCTCGCCGGGAACGTCGCGCACGAGCAGATGGGCATGCCCACGTTCGGCTTCGCGGGCGGGCGCCCCGATGTGTGGGAGCCCGACGAGGATGTGTACTGGGGCTCGGAGAAGGTCTGGCTCGACTCCAGCGCCCGCATCGGCACGGACGCGCAGGGCGAGCGCTCGCTCGAGAAGCCGCTCGCGGCGACCATGATGGGCCTCATCTACGTCAATCCCGAGGGGCCGGAGGGCAACCCGGATCCGGTGCTCGCCGCGAAGGACATCCGGGAGACCTTCGGCCGGATGGCGATGAACGACGAGGAGACGGTCGCGCTCATCGCCGGCGGCCACACGTTCGGCAAGACGCACGGCGCCGCGCCCGAGGCCGGCAATGTCGGCGAGTCGCCCGAGGGCGCACCGATGGAGCAGATGGGCCTGGGCTGGAAGAGCAGCCACGGCACCGGACACGGCATCGACACGATCGGATCCGGCCTCGAGGTCACCTGGACCTATCACCCCACCCGCTGGGACAACGAGTTCTTCCACATCCTCTTCGCCTACGACTGGGAGCTCACCACGGGCCCCGGCGGCGGAAAGCACTGGAAGCCGACCGACGGCGCCGGCCTCGACATGGTGCCGGAGGCGCAGGGCGAGGGCCGCCGGGAGCCGCGCATGCTCACGACCGACCTGGCGCTGCGGGAGGACCCGATCTACCGGGAGATCTCGCTCCGCTTCAAGGACGACCAGGCCGCGTTCACCGACGCGTACAGCCGCGCGTGGTTCAAGCTGACCCACCGCGACCTCGGCCCCAAGGCCCGCTACCTCGGCGCCGAGGTGCCCGCGGAGGACCTGCTCTGGCAGGATCCGGTGCCCGCGCCGGAGGGTGCTCCGATCGGCGCGGCGGAGATCGCCGACCTGGAGCAGCGCATCGCCGCGACCGGCCTCAGCGTGTCCGACCTCGTGTCGACCGCATGGGCCGCGGCAGCCTCGTTCCGCGGCAGCGACAAGCGCGGCGGCGCGAACGGCGGCCGCATCCGGCTCGAGCCGCAGCGCAGCTGGGAGGTCAACCGCCCGGCCGAGCTCGCGCGGGTGATCGCGGCGCTGGAAGGCGTGCAGGAGGCGTTCAACGCACAGGGCGGCGCGCAGGCGTCGTTCGCCGACCTCGTCGTGCTGGCCGGCAACGTCGGCGTGACGCAGGCCGCGGCCGCCGCCGGGCGCGCCGTCGAGATCCCGTTCACGCCGGGACGCACCGACGCGACGCAGGAGCAGACGGACGTCGACTCGTTCCGCTACCTCAACCCGCAGGCCGACGGCTTCCGCAACTACGTCAGCGACGTCGCCAGGGCCATCCCCGCCGAGGTGCTGCTCGTCGACCGGGCGGGGCTGCTGACGCTGTCCGCCCCCGAGATGACGGTGCTCGTCGGAGGCCTCCGCGTGCTCGGCGCGAACTGGGACGGATCCGCCTACGGCGCGTTCACGCGCACCCCCGGCGCCCTCACGAACGACTTCTGCGTGAACGTGCTCGACCTGAACACGACCTGGAAGCCGCTGGATCCCGGATCGCACGCCTTCCAGGCCACGGACGACGCGACGGGTGAGAAGACCTGGGTCGGCACGCGTGCGGACCTCGTGTTCGGCTCGAACTCCGAGCTGCGGGCACTGGCCGAGGTGTACGCGAGCGACGATGCCACGGACAAGTTCGTGGACGACTTCGTGAAGGCCTGGGTCAAGGTCGCCGAGCTCGACCGCTACGACGTGCGCTGAGCGGATCCGACCGACCGACGGCCCGTCCCGATCCCGGGGCGGGCCGTCGGCGTTGCGGCACCGGATGCGCCTTCGCCGGTAATGTCGCTGACGGACCGCGGCGCCCGGCCTCCCTCGGCGCCAGAGAGCAAGGAGACCCATGTCCTCCTCCCCCGTCGACGCACCGGCCGCTCCGGCCGCCACGCTCGCTCCGCGCCTCGTCGCGGAGGGCCTCGGCACGTTCCTGCTCGTGGCGGCCGCGATGGGCACCGCCCTGTTCGCGTCCAGCCACTTCACCGATCCGGGCGCGCAGGGCTCGGTCTACCTCGCCGTGGCGCTCGCCGTCGGCCTGTCGGTGCTCGTCGGCGTGTACGCCTTCGGGCCGATCTCGGGCGGGCATTTCAACCCCGCCGTCACGCTCGGCGCCGCCGCCGCGGGACGGATCGCGTGGCGCGACGCCGGCCCGTACATCGTCGCGCAGTGCGTCGGTGGCGTCGTCGCATCGACGGTCCTGACCCTGATCGGCACCTTCGGCCCGGACGGCTGGCTCCCCCGGGCACAGGACGCGGGCTTCGCCAGCAACGGCTGGGGCGCGCTCTCCCCCGGCGGCTTCGGGGTGTGGGCGGCGATCATCGCCGAGGTCGTGTTCACGGCGCTGTTCCTCTTCGTGATCCTCGGCGTCACGCATCCGACGCGCGGCACGCCCTTCGCGGGCGTCGCGATCGGGCTGACCCTGACGCTCGGCGTGCTGGCGACCCTGCCGATCGACAACGCGTCGCTGAACCCCGCGCGCTCGCTGGCCACGGCGATCTACGGAGGGATCGCGCCTCTGGCACAGCTGTGGGTGTTCCTGATCTTCCCCGTCCTCGGCGCGCTGATCGCCGGGTTCACGTACCGCGCGCTGTTCGACCAGCCGAACCCCGCCGCGAAGGACTGACCGCGAGAGAGGCTCGCCGGCGCGGGAGCGCTCCTCAGCCGGCCACGAGCGTCGGCGTCCCGGCCTCGAACTCGGTGAGGTCTCCGCTCTCGCCTCTGCGCTGCGCGCGGCGGCCCACGATCAGCATGTAGGCGAGGAAGACCGCGAGCGCCAGCGCGCCGATCCCGATCTTCACGGGCCACGGCAGACCCCAGCCGGTCACGAACCCCTCGACCATGCCGGAGAGCCCGAGCGCGAAGACGAGCCCGATGGCGACGGTGCCGAGCGATCTCCCTGCCGCCGCGAGCGCCTCGCCGCGGGTGCGCTCCCCCGGCACGAGCCAGGCCCAGAAGATGTGCAGTCCCGCCGCCGCCGCGACGAAGATGCAGGTGAGCTCGAGCATGCCGTGCGGCAGCAGGTAGAGCACCACGACGTCGCCGCGTCCGAAGGCGAACATGACGCCGACCGCGAGACCGACGTTCACCGCGTTCTGCAGGAGGACCATAACGGGCCAGATGCCGGTCACCCCGAGCAGCACGCACTGCGCCGCGATCCAGGCGTTCTTCGACCACACCAGTCCCGCGAACTCGGCCGCGGGATTCTCGGTGTAGTAGTCGGTGAAGGCGTGCTCTGTGTAGTACTGCAGGTCGGCCTTGGATCCGAGCGCGGCGACGAGAGCCGGATCCGAGGCGATCCAGATCGCGACCCCCGCGATCACGGCGAGGCTCGCGAGCGCGATCACGAGGGTGGTCCAGCGCAGTCGGTACAGCGCGGCGGGAAGCTGCAGGGCGAAGAAGCGCGCGATCTGCCGGAGGACGTTGTCGCCCTGCCCCGTCAGCCGCAGTCGCGCCCTGGCGAGGATCGTGGAGACGTGCGCGCTCTGCGGCGAGGAGCCCACCGAGCTGCGCAGGTCGGCGAGGTCCGCCGAGGCCGCGCGGTAGCGCGTGATGAGCTCGTCCACCCCTGCGCCGTCGAGCGGCTGCCGGCTGAGCTCGTCCAGGCGCGCCCACTCACGGTTCCTGGCATCGGCGAGCGCGTCGGCATCCACGTGTTTTACTGTACCCATGTCGGATGCCAGCGCCTCGAACGCCGTCGGCGCCGCTCACTCGTACGCGGCCCTCGACGGCGACGACGAGGTGCTGTCCGGCGAGGCGGTCGCGATCGAAGTCCAGCCGGTCGGCCTCTTCTTCCGCACGCTCGGCGCGCTGATCGACGCCGTCCTGAGCATCGCGGTCTTCGTCGCGTACATCGCCGTGCGCTACTGGATGCTGGGCGCCTTCGGCGATCCAGCGCTGGACGGGATCCTCTCCGTGCTGGCCCTGGTCACCGCGTTCCTGATCGTGCCCTGCACGATCGAGACCATCACCCACGGCCGCAGTCTGGGCAAGCTCGCGGTGGGCGGAAGGATCGTGCGGATCGACGGCGGCGCGGCCGGCTTCCGGCACGCCCTCATCCGCGCCCTGATCGGCGTGTTCGAGACCTATCTGACGTTCGGCGCGGTGGCTTTCCTCACCGCGGCCTTCACCGCGCGCTCGCAGCGCCTGGGCGACCTCGTGGCGGGCACGTACAGCCAGAAGGTGCGCACACCGCGCCTGGTCGCACGGGTGCTCGTGATGCCGCCGGGGCTCGAGTCGTGGGCGGTGATCGCCGACGTCGCGCGCATGCCCGACCGGCTCGCGCGGCGGATCTCGCAGTTCCTGGACAGCACGCCGCAGCTGCTGCCGGCCGCCAGGGCGCGGATCGCGCACGACCTGCTGACCGAGGCGTCCGCCTACATCTCGCCGGTGCCCGCCGCTCCCCCGGAGGCCGTGCTCGTCGCGGCGACGGTGCTGCGCCGCGAGCGGGAGCGGAGGGCGCTGGCCCTCGCCGACGCCCGCGTGCAGCGCCTCAGCGGCGTCGACGTCGGCGTGTGATCAGGCCTGCCGGTCCCTGAGCGAGCGCAGCGGGACGAAGGGTCAGGCCTGCAGGGTCTCGTGCCGGACGACGATCCAGCCCGACGGCACCGAGAGGCGCTCGGCGTGGATCGCGCACAGGTCGTGCGCGTGCGGGTCGTTCTCGGCGCCGAGCGGTCCGAGTGCCGCCATCTGATCGCCGTAGTCGTAGGTGAGGGTCGCCACGGCCTCGCGTGCGCAGCCCACCTTGGAGCAGAGTCGTCCGTACATCCCTCTCAGGTTATGCGCCCTGTTCCGCGGAAGCCGGAGGCCGCGCGCACGACCGCCGGATCCGCCTCCCGCCGCACAGCGTCCCCGTGACGCCTAGACTGGCGGCATGCGCCGTGCCCGCCCCTCCCGCCGCGCGGTCGCCCCGCGTCGTGGCGACCGGCACGGTCGGCACGGCCGCCTGGGCCGCAGCTCGGTCGTGCGGCCGCCGCTCCCGCCCCTCGACGGGCGGCTCGACTCCTTCGACCTGCACGTCGGATCGGCCGTCGAGCTGCTGCGCTCGATGTGGCCGGATCTGCGCCCCGTGCGCATCGAGATCGCCGCGATGCCCACCCACTCGGATCCGGACGGGCTGCCACGCTGGCTCGTGGACACCCAGGCGCAGCGGATCGTCCTGTTCCGCGTGCCCATCGAGCGGCTGCTCGAGCCCGGTCACGACGATGCGTCGCACCGTCGGGTCGCGATCGAGGGCGCGGTGTTCCGCGCCGCCGCGCAGTACATCGGACGCGAGCCGTGGGAGATGGATCCGCGCGGTTTCGACGCCGACGAGTGACGCGTCCGGCGCTTCCGCGCCTGTGCCCTCCGGCCCTCAGCGCTGGTAGACCGTGATCGGGGCCGCCGCGGCGTCCGTCGCCCAGACCGGGTATCCCGCGAGCAGGCCGATGCCCGAATAGACCACCGCGGCGCGGACGGCTCCCGGCGACGAGAGCGTGTACGTCGTCGAGGGGCTGAGGGCGACCGTCGCCGCGCCATCCGGCTGCAGTGCGACCCGCTGGGTCGCCCCGCCCTGGATCGGCGTGAGCTCGACGGTGGCGGTCTGGGACGACGCGTTCTGAAGATGCAGCTGCGGCGCCGGTCCATCGGCGACCGCGAAGGCCGTGGTCCCGGTCAGGACCGGGGCGGGCGTCATCCACGCGAAGTCGGATCCCTTGGCGGTTCCCGTGGTCTGCCAGGCCGCGGCGACCACCGGGGTGCTCGCCTTCACGTCGATCGCGTACAATCCCGGCTTGAGCGCGGAGAAGTTGACGGATCCGACCTGACCCGCGGTGAGCTTCACCGTCTTCGGATCGCCGGCCTTGCTGCCGTCGGCGGCGTTGCGGGGCTGCAGCGTCACGGTCGCGTCGGCCTCCGGAGCGAGCAGGCGCACGGCGGTGGAGGCGTTGTCGTCGTCATTCGAGCCGACCAGGGCGCGCACGCCCAGCAGCGAGAAGTCCTTCTGCGGCTGCGCGATCGCGTCCTGCACGTCGATGCCGACCGGATCCAGGGTGCGGATCAGGCTCGACTGCAGCGCCGCGCGCACCGGGGCGCCGCTCGACGTCACCTTGACGACCGGGCTGCTCTCCCCCGCGGATCCGGCGACGAGCGGCACCGTGGACTGGGTCCGCGCAGGCACGACGATCTCCGACGAATGCGACCCGCCCGTCGAGCCGTACTCGGTGAAGGTCACGGTCGCCGTGACCGCCCCCGGGTTCGCGATCAGCAGGATGTCGCTCGACCCGGTCGTCCCTGCGCCGCCCACGATCCAGGACTCCATGCTGGGCGGACGGCACGCGGATGCCGCGAAGCCGGAGAGGTCGTCTGCGGAGACCGTCACGGACTGGGCCGCGGCGACGAGCGGAGGCTGCCTGTCCCGCGGGGAGGCCGTGAACCCCGGCGCGACACTGGTGCCGACCACGTCCGACATGCCGAGCTCGGTCGAGGTCAGATCCGCGCCATCGGCGGCGCCGCTCACGACCTTCGGCGTGCCGGCGACGCTGAGCTGGGAGGCCTGGGTCGCGTCGCGCCCGAGCGCGAGGAAGGACCCTGCGCAGCTGAGCAGCGTATCGCCCGGGACGGGCTTCACGGTCGTGTGCGCCGGTGCGCTCGCGATCGTCGGCCAGGCCGCGGGGATCGCGATGACCGCGCCCGCGACGCAGGCGGCCGAGACCACGATGCCGGCCGTGAGCCGGGCGCCGGTGGCGACGAGACGGACAGAGGTCCTGCTGCTCATGCGTCTGCCTCCTTCGCGGGCGTGGATGCGGTCTCGACGGGTGCGGATCCCGGATCCTGAGGATCGGATCCGTCCCCGGGATCGGGACGGGGTTCATGGCGATCCTGTTCCGGGTCCGCGGGATCCGGAGCGGCGTCCACGACGTCCTGACCGGGTGCGGGGTCCGCGGGTTCGCCCTCGACCGGCTCTGCCTCGGTCTCCGCCTCGCTCGCCTCGTGCGCGGCAGGGGCCGCGTCGGGCGTCACCGGGGCCGCGTCGGGCTCGGCCGGAACCGTGTCGGGCGCCGCCTCCCGTTCCTCCTCGGCGGTGGGCTCGGCGACGACCGCAGCTTCGGCCTCGGTCCCGGCACCGGACACCGTCCCGGCACCGGATGGGGCGGCATCCGCGGTCGCGGCCGCGACGGCGGGCACCACGACGGATGCGGGCGCCGGCTTGCGCTTCTTCGAGGCGCGCGGGGGGCGCTCGCGTGCGGGCTTGACCGGCCGCGGGGCCCGCTCCGGCAGCACGCCGACCGCGCGGGGGACCGCACGAGCGGCCCGGCGCGAGGCCCGGGTCGGAATCGAGAGCAGGAGGGCGGCGAGCAGCACGATCAGCTCGATCGTCACCACCAACTGCGCCGTGGCGCGCTGTCCGACGCTGAGCCCTTCGCGGGCCGCCGGCTCCGCGTCCATGCGCCACAGCACGCCGCGGGCCGTCTCGCCGACGCGCACGAACCCTGCACGCTGGTCCAGGGCGGTCGCGGACTGCAGTCGCAGCGCGCGCTCCGCCGAGGTCTCCGTGTCGGATCCCGCCTGCAGCAGGACGAAGCGCACGCCGAGCGCGCCGAGCGCCTTCGGCGCGTCGAACTGTCGCGCGGAAACGAGGTCGACCGTCAGCTCGGAGTAGTCCTTGCCCGGCACGGAGGTCGCGGTGTTGATGATCGTGGACTGCGCGCCGAGCGTGGCGCTCGCCCCCCAGACGACCGTGCTGGCGAGCGCGCCGTCCGGCTGTGCGCTGAGCACGAGGGTGCCGAGCTCGCGATCGGCGCGGGCCTGCGCGCTCACGTAGGCGGGCAGCGTGGTCAGGTCGCCGCGCTGGATGGTCGCGGTCCCCGCGACGAAGGACACGGCGGTCGGCACCGCGCACACCACGACGCCGGCGGCGGCGATGAGCGCAGCCGCGCCGCGCAGGGCCGGGCGGGTGATCGCGCAGTCCAGGGTCACGAGCGCTCCGCCCAGCACGCCGATCCAGGCGAGGCTCAGCCCGGTGCCGGGCCAGAGCGGCACGGCCTGCGACTGGGCGAACGCGACCGTGACACCGACCGCGGCGAGCGCGGTGGCGAGGCCGGAGGCGGCGACGAGGAGGGATCCGATCCCGACGATCCAGCGGCGCGTGATCGTGGAGACCAGGGCGAGCAGAGCGAGCGGGGAGGCCAGCCAGAGCACCCAGGAGGCGTCCTTCGTGCCCAGGAGACCGGGCCAGCCGGCCTGGTCCATGGTCGGCAGGCCGGCGAGCAGCGACAGGCGTCCTGCCGCATCCGCGGCCGCCTGCGGCGCGACGACGATCGCGCCGGGATCCGACAGCAGCGCCCACAGGGTTCCGTGCGCGGCGTGCCAGATCGCGAGCGGGGCGAACACGACGACCGCGGGCACCAGCACCCAGACCATGCGCACCGCGCCGCGCACCGAGCGGCGCGCGAGCAGCCACACGATGGCGATGAGCCAGAGCAGCACGAATGCGGGGGCGAGCGAGGGCGCGCAGGCCAGCGCGGCGGCGGTCAGCAGAGAAGCCGCCCCTGCCGCGCCCCAGGAGCGCTGGGCGACGAGCGCCGTGTGGAACACCCACGGCAGCAGCAGGTGCAGCAGCACCGCAGCGGGGCGGCCCTCGGCGAGACCGATCAGGAAGGTGGGCGCGAGCGCCCAGATCACACCGGCGAGGATGCGCAGTCCCGGCTTGTCGGTGATACGGGTGGCGGCGAACCAGCCGCCGAGGAGGGCGAGCGGCAGAGCCGCGACCCAGAGCAGCAGCAGCGCGTAGGACGGCGATCCCGGCCAGAGCGAGCCGAGCAGGGCCAGCACGCCCGAGAACGGATCCGCGGGTCCTGCGACGCCGACCCCGAAGCCGCGCTGTCCGTAGGCGGCATCGCGCCACAGCGCTGCGACGGTCTCCCGCAACGGCAGCAGCGCGCCGCCGCCGAGCGCGGGCCAGGCCAGCAGCGAGGCGAACAGGGCGACGCCCGCCACCAGTGCGGCGAGCACGGCCCAGGCGCCGCCGCCGGAGAAGAATCCGAGGTCCTCGTGCACCCCGGCCTCGGTGCCGTGGCCGTCGTCGAGGCGCTGGCGCAGCTGCGCGCGGGTGACCCGGAGCGGCGCGATGCTGGCCCAGCTCGCGCTGCGGTCGGCGTGGATCGCCCGGCGGGAGCGCGCGACGGCGGATCCCGAGACCATGGCGACGCCGGCCGCACCCCACTCCGGAAGCACGGCCGCGGGGCGCTTGCCGGTCAGATGCGTGATCGAGCGCCAGAGCGCGAGCGGCAGCAGGGAGAGCCAGTGCAACGGCACCACGGCGGCGGGAGCGTAGCTCAGGCGCCGGTGCAGCTGCGCGCGGCGCCGGGCGAAGGCGTCCGCGGCGGTGCCCTCCGCCTCTGCGCCGTCGTCGACGACGATCCGCGCGCCGGCGGCGAGCACCAGGCGTCCGCCGGCGAGGCGCGCGCGGATGCCGAGGTCGAGCCCCTCATCGCGTCCGCCCAGACCGGCATCGGGGCGCAGTCCGCGGCCGGCGCGCAGGAGCAGACCGCGCGCGTCGGCGCCGAGCGCGTCGTCCATCCCGTCGTGCTGGCCCTGGTCGAGCTCCCCGCGGGCGGGGTCGACGGCGCGGCCGAGACGGGTCATGCTCTGCCCGAACGACACGAGGCGGTGCTCGTCGAGGGCGCTGATCAGCTTGGGTGCAGCGATCGACGCCGCGGGTGAGCGCTCGAGGGCCCCGGCGAGCTGCGCGAGAGCGGCGGGAGCGGGCGCGCAGTCCTCCGTGAGGATCCACAGCGCCGCGTCGTCGGCGACGCGCGGGAGCGCGAGGGCGACCGCCGCGGCGAGCGTCGTGGAGGCCCTGGTCTCGATCACCGCTTCCGCGGCCTCGGCGACGCGGGCGCTGGCCCGCAGCGCGCTCGAGGAACCGCACGCGACGATCGTCAGCGCATCCGGTCGGCGCGTCTGCGCGGCGAGCGCATCGAGGGCGCGCAGCAGGCGCGCGAGGGAGGTCGCACCCGGACGGGCGACGAGGACGGCGTGTACTCGGGCAGACATGACGGGGTCAGCCTAAGCGGGTCATCGCCGGCAGGCGGGCTGGGACGCGGGCGCGTCCCGGTTTTCCCGGCGTACGCATTGCTCGGATCACCCGACGGCACTCCCCTGGCATCGCTGAGCCTGTCGAGGTGCGGTCGCCGATCCTGCGGACGTGCGTCAGCCGGCGCGGCGCTTGAGCTTGCGGCGCTCGCGCTCGGAGAGACCGCCCCAGATCCCGAAGCGCTCGTCGTTGTTCAGCGCGTACTCGAGGCATTCGCCGCGCACGTCGCAGGAGGTGCAGATGCGCTTGGCATCGCGGGTCGAGCCGCCCTTCTCCGGGAAGAAGGCCTCTGGATCGGTCTGCGCGCACAGCGCGTCGCTCTGCCACGCGAGTGCGTTGTCGTCGCCCTCGGTCGGGCGACGGACGCCCGGCACCCCCAACTGGACCGGATCAACGAACCAGTCGTCGGGAACGTCTGAACGGTATGCCGTCATGTCGCCCTCTCCCTCGTATCCCCCCGGGTGCCCCGCGGGCCGCGTCGCACTACTAATTACACCCGTGTCATTCGCCCTGGTCAAGTCGCGGATCGTAAACCCTCAAGCAGGCGTTGAACGTTCTTCGCCGCCTCCGGCGTGTCGCGCCGGCGTGTCGGGGACCCGGCCGCGCTCCCGAGGTCACAGGGCGCGGGCGGTACTCTGAACCCGATGGCGCAGCACTCCAGACTCTCCACGGCCCCTCCGCCGAGCGCTCCGGCGCGCGAGTCCACCGGACATCTCTTCCTGCGGGCGCACATCGTGCTGCTGCTCTTCTGCGTGTTCGCGCACACCGCGATCTTCAACCTGCTCGGCGTGGACGGCGCCGGCGTCGTGCTGGGTGTGCTGCTCGTCGGCACGCTCGGGCTCGCGATCCCCCGCATCGCCCTGGCCAGGCCCGCACGATTCCCGTGGCGCCGGATGCCGTGGACGGCCCTCGGGTACACGGCGCTGGCGCTGCTGTCGGTCTTCTGGTCGGGATGGCCGTGGGCGACCCTGCTCACCTGGACCCTGCAGGCGGCGATCACAGTCGTCGCCCTGTTCATCGCCTTCACGCTGAGCTGGCACGAGATCGTGCGCGCGCTCTCGAGCGCACTGAAGTGGATCCTGGGGCTCTCGCTGCTGCTCGAGCTGTGGGTCGCGCTCGTGCTGCGCCACCCGCTGCTGCCCTTCTTCTCGGATCTGCCCGCGGGCAAGCCGGATCCGCACTGGTACTGGGTGCGCGGCGACCTGTTCGACGGCGGCCGCGTGCAGGGCATCGTCGGCAACTCGAACACGCTCGGGATCATCTGCGCCTTCGCGCTCGTCGTGTTCGCGCTGCTCTACGCGCAAGGAGCGCGGCGCAGGCCCGCCCTGCTCCTGTGGATCGTGCTCGCCGCGTTCTTCTTCCTCCGGGCGGGATCCGCGACGGCGTACGCATCGTTCGCGGTCGGCGCGCTCGTGCTCGTCGCGGCCCTGCTCATGCGCCGCACGCGCACACCGCGCGGGCGCACGCGGATGTACGCGCTGTTCGCGGCGGTCGCCGTGGCGGGGGCGGTGGTCGCGTGGTTCGCCCGCAACGCGCTCTTCGGCGCCCTGGGCAAGTCCTCCGACCTCACAGGGCGCCTCGAGATCTGGCGCAAGGTCTGGACGAGGGCGGTGCAGCGCCCGGTCTTCGGCAACGGATTCTCCTCGCCGTGGGTCCCCTGGGACCCGGCGTTCCACGACTGGATCATCGACCACCGGATCACGGTGTTCATGGCGCACAACATGTGGCTCGACGTGTTCCTGCAGCTGGGCGTCATCGGCGTGCTGCTCATCGCGATCGCCTTCGTCGCGTTCGCGTGGCGCGCCTGGTTCTTCGCCGTCGACCGTCCCCGCTGGGACCTCGTGCAGGACCGCCCCTATGCCGCGCTCTCGCTGCTGCCCACGGTGCTCGTCGCGATGCTCCTCGTGCTGGGGCTCGCCGAATCGACGCCGATCATGCTGTGGGGCTGGATGCTGCTGATCCTGCTCTCGTTCAAGATGAAGATCTCGCCGTTCGTGGGCTCCGGCCCCGGCGAGGGCGCGCCGCCGCAGTCGCGCCGGCGGACGGCATGACCACTCCCCGCCGGCGCCTGGCGAGGACGCTCGCCTCGGTCGAGATGGCTCGCGCCTACTCGGCCTGCGCGCTGCTGAGCGTGTTCGGGTCGTTCGCGATCGCCGCGTTCACCTCGTCGGCGACCCTCAACACGATCATCGCCGTGCTCTGCGTGATCGGGGTCGGGATCCTCTGGGTGCGACGCGAGGAGCTCAGCCCGCTCCGGCTCGCGCCGTCGACGCTGCTCGCCTTCCTCGCCTGGACGCTCGCGAGCACGGTCTGGTCGACCGCGTCCGCCGCTTCCGTGAAGGCGTGGGCCGCCCTCGCCGGGTACGCGGTGATCGCGGTCGTCGTCGGGCACATCAGAGACACCCTGCAGACCGTGCGGGCGCTGGGGGACGCGCTGCGCATCCTGCTCGGCGCATCGCTGATCGCCGAGATCATGAGCGGGATCCTGCTGGATATGCCGTTCCACTTCCTCGGCATCCAGGGCGAACTCGCCGCCGGAGGTCCGATCCAGGGTCTCTTCGGGACGCGCAACATGCTCGGATTCGTGGCGGTCATCGCCGTCATCACCTTCGTCGTCGAGTGGCGCGCGCAATCGCTCTCGGCGGCGGTCGCGATCCCGTCGGTCGTGGTCGCGGGCTTCCTGGCGCTCTTCTCCGCCTCCCCCACCGTGCTCGTGCTCGCGGCGGCCGTGGGCGCGGCGAGCGTCGCGCTGGTGATCGTGCGCCAGGCGCCCGCCGCCCGCAGACGCCCGCTGCAATGGGCGATCGGCGGGGTCGTCCTCGCGGTGCTCATCGCGATCGCGATCTTCCGCAGCCGGGTGATCGCCGTGCTCGACGCGGGCAGCGACTTCAACATCCGGGTCGAACTGTGGAGCAACCTCCTCACCTACGTGCAGCAGCGCCCCGCACAGGGATGGGGCTGGTTCGGCCTCTGGAGCGACGCGCTCTACCCGTTCAACTCGATCAACTACTTCACCAACGACCACCACGGCAGTGCGCTCAACGCGTTCTTCGACACCCTGCTCCAGGTCGGCGCGGGAGGCCTCCTGCTGTTCTGCCTGCTCGGCGGCGTCGCCCTCGTGCGCTCCTGGCTGGTGGCGAGCGTGCGCCGCTCGGTCGTGTACGCCTGGACGCCCCTCGTGCTCGTCACCCTCGCGGTCGATTCGATGTTCGAGAGCTTCACGCTCGTCAACGCCGGCTGGTTCCTGCTCGTGCTGTGCGCCCTGCGCGCCGGCCAGTCCCGGTCCTGGCGGGAGAACATCGACGCCGTGCAGACCAGCTCGACGCCGCTGCCGGACCGCTGACCTCCGCCCCGCCGCGAGCGGGCTGCGAGGCGCGCGCACGCGTTCGCAGGGTTGCACGGGCTTCCGCGGGTAGGCTGAAGGCCTCCCCTTCACCCTCTCTGGAGCGACATCCGTGACCCCTGACCGCCAGAACGGCGCCGCCGGCTTCGACCCGGCCACCGCGACGATCGTCGTCGTCACCTACAACCGCTCGCATCTGCTGCAGGGCCTGCTGGACAGCATCGTGCAGATGGACCCGAAGCCGGGACGTGTCGTCATCATCGACAACGCGTCCTCGGACGACACCACGGACGTCGTCGACTCCTATCGCTCCCGGATCGGCACGGAGATCGTGTACCGGCGGCTGGAGACCAACACGGGCGGATCCGGCGGCTTCAGCGAGGGCATGCGCACCGCGTACGAGCTCGGATCCGAGTGGATCTGGATGATGGACGACGACGTCGAGGTGCTGCCCGACGGCCTGGCCCGCATGGGCGCGTGGGCGCCGCGGTTCAAGAGCATCCAGGGCCGCCGCTACGACTACGACGGCAGCGCCTTCTACTGGCAGTACCGGATCGCCGAGCGCATGGGCATCCCGATCCCGTTCGCCCCGGCCGGCTTCGACGCCACCGGGTTCAAGCCGATGAACAGCGGCTGCTTCGAGGGCATGTTCATCCACCGCTCGATCGTCAAGGAGATCGGTCTCCCGGATCCGCGGTTCTTCATCTACTGGGACGACCAGATGTACGGCTGGCTCGCCTCCCGGCGCACCCAGGCCGTCATCGTCGACGAATTCGTGCTGCGACGCACGCGCGAGATCAAGCAGTGGGACATGGGCATCCGCCACATGAACGCGTCGAGCAACGCCTACCGGTACTACATCATGCGCAACCGCGCCTACCTGAAGCAGTACTACCGCGTGCACCACGTCTACAACCCGGCGCTGTTCGGCCTCGGCACCGCGATGACCTTCGCCAAGGAGCTCATCCGCCTGGTGTTCGTCGAGCGGACCGTGCGCGGCACGAGCAATCTGTTCCGCGGACTGCGCGACGGCGGCCGGATCGGCCGCGATCGCAGCTGGCGCCCGATGCCCGCCCTGGAGGACTGAGGACTCATGAGCGATCAGAAGCCGGAGGCCGTCTGGGTCTTCCCCGACGAGCCGAAGAAGCGCGGCGGCCGCATCGCCCTCATCATCGGGCTGGTGGTGGCGGCGCTCGTGGTCGCGGCCGTCGTCGTCCTGTTCCTGATCCCCCGCGGCGACGGCGTCCCGACCCCGAGCGCGAGCCCGACGGCGTCGAAGACGGCGACCCCGAAGCCCACTGCTTCGCCCTCGCCCTCGTCGACGACTGTTCCGACCGACCTCCCGACGGCGCCGGTGACGACGCCGCCCCCGGTCCCGGATCCCTCCATCGACGCGTTCCGAGGACAGGTGCAGCCCCGGCTGGACGACGCGTCCACCGGCCTCGAGCTGGTGCAGGGCCAGAGCGGCGACGCCGCGGTGCAGGTCGTCGACTCGCTGCAGAACGACGCGCAGAACCTGGCGAGCCAGCCCGCTCCGGGCTCGATCGCGACGCAGTGGGGTGAGGCGGTGAACGCCTACGCCGCCAAGCTGCAGTCGCTGCGCTCGGCGTATTCCGGCGGCTCCGACCCGTCCGGCGCGCTCGGCGACGCCAAGGCCGCACTCGGCCAGCTGCGTTCGCTCGTCGGACTCTGATCGGACGCAAGGCCGTGCTCGGCCCGACCGCGGTCGGGACCGAGGTCAGGAGTTGTCGCCGTTGTAGCGGTCGAGCACCTCGTCGATCGGCGCGTCCAGCACGAGCCCGCCCTTGTTCAGGTACAGGCCGCGCGTGCAGAACCGGCGCAGGTCCTTCTCGTTGTGCGAGACGAAGAACAGCGTGCGACCTTCGGCGAGGAGCTCGTCGATGCGCTGATAGCACTTGTCCCGGAAGGCTTTGTCCCCCACCGCGAGCACCTCGTCGACGAGCAGGATCGGCTCCTCGAGCTGGGACACGACGGAGAACGCCAGGCGCACCTTCATGCCGTTCGAGAGGTGCTTGTAGGGGGTGTCCTGGAACTTCTCCAGTTCAGCGAAGTCGATGATGTCGTCATAGCGCGCGGTGACCTCGGCGCGGCCCATCCCGTGCAGGCCCGCGGTCAGTCGCACGTTCTCGCGCACGGTGAGGTCTCCGACGAAACCGCCCGTGAGCTCGATCAGCGGCGCCACGCCGCCGTGCACGCGCACCTGCCCCTCATCCGCGAGGAGGACGCCGGCGACGAGCTTCAGGAGCGTGGACTTGCCCTGGCCGTTCCGGCCCACCACGCCGATCGCCTCGCCCTGTCGCACACGGAAGGAGACATCGCGCAGCGCCCAGAACTCGCCGGGGCGGTTGCGCCGCTTCTTGCCCGCGAACAGGTCCTTGAAACTGCGCCGGCCGCGCCGGCCGAGCCGGAAACGGACGCCGAGACCGTCGACCTCGATCGCGGACCGCTGCTCGGTCATCACAGCTCCTTCAGCACGTCGCGCTCGAGCGAGCGGAAGGTGAACAGTCCGAGGACGAGGAAGATCACCGTCACGATGGCGCCGATGATGACGGGCTCCGGCTGCCACTGCCCCGGGAACAGCCCGACGCGGTAGAGCGTGAAGATCCCCGACAGCGGGTTCAGCGCACCGATGATGTGCAACTGGTGCGGCAGGTCCTTGAAGCCGTAGATGATGGGAGACACGTAGAACAGCGCGCGCAGGATCAGCGCGGTCGTGCGCTCCAGGTCCGCCCAGAGCACGCACAGCGGCGCGACGAGCAGTCCGAGGCCGATCAGCAGCACGGTCTGCCAGATCATGGCGACGGGGAACAGCAGCAGCGACCAGTTCGGCTTCGCGCCGGCGAACACCGCGAAGAGGACGAGCACGGGGATCGCGAACGCGAACTCCATCCCCTTGGTCAGGATGACGCGGATCACCCAGATCGACCGCGGGATCGCCGTCGAGCGGATCAGGCGCGCATCCTTCTTGAACGCACGGGTGAACTCCCCCACCGCCGTGTTGAACCACACCCAGGGCAGCAGCGCGACGATGAGGAACACGATGTACGGCTGCTCCCCCACCTGACCGCGGTGGAACACCTGCGTGAACACGAACCAGTAGATCGCGCTCATGACGAGCGGATCCAGCACCGACCAGAGATAGCCCAGCACGCTCGTCGCGTAGCGCACGCGCAGGTCGCGCGCGGACAGCAGCCACAGCGAGTGGAAGTAGCGCCGGGGCGTTCCGGGTGCGCCGGCCGTCGTGTGACTCACGGTTTCGAGTCTAGGCGGCGGCGATGACCATCCCTGTGTCACGGCTTCAGGAAGTCGCCGAGCTGCCCGCTGAGCGCAGGAGCGAGGGACTTCACGAACGGGAAGCTCAGGTGATTGTTGTCGAGATACACCGACACATGCCCGAGCTCGGTGTAGCACGTGCCGTGCGGGCAGATCCACGGGGTGAAATCGATCAAACCGATCCGATCGGCCAGCGGCGCTGCGGGGTTCGTCTCTGCCAGCGCACCCGAGAGCGGGAAGTCGCAGGGTTCCTTGTTGTAGGCGCATTCGTAGTAGTTGTAGATGCTGCTGCGCGGGTTGTCCCGGACGCCGTACATCGGGATTCCCGCGGCGGTCGCCTCGTCGATCACCTCGTCGATGCCATTGAGGACGCGTTCGTCCGGGCTATCAGGAGCCGCTGCCGTCACGATCGTGAACATCGCATCCGGGTGGATAGCGATCAGCTTGTCCATAGCCGCCCGCTGCCAACCGCCGCAGTATCCGTCGGCTTCCGTGCCCTCCTCATGCTTGTCCAGCGAGCACCAGGGCCGCATCAGCATGACGATGCCCCAGTCCCTTTCGCTGGCGACCGGCTGGAGCGCACCGGCGAACTCATTCGCGTGGGAATCGCCGATCACCACGACGAGATGCTTCGCGGTGTCGGCATTCGAGGTCTGGGTGCAACTCTCCTGCACCTCGGGGATATCCGAGGCGAAGCGACCGGAGCATGCCTCATCGAGCTCGGCCCAGCGGCCGGCGTCGTCGCCGGGAATGGGGATCACCGGGATGCCTTTCCCATCGCGGGCTGTGTCGCCACCCATCGCCCCCGTGTACTCGTCCGCATAGGCCGCTTGCTCAGCCGCGGCCTTGGAGGTCGTCAGTATCTGCCAAGGAACCAGCACGGAGGCAACCACAACAGCGCACAGGAGCACGACACCTGCGTTGCGCCAGACGGACCCGCGTTGTCCACCGGCAAGACGCAGGGGGCGCTCGACGAACATCGTGACCAGTCGTGCAAGCACCAGGGAGATCGCAATGATGGCGAGCCCGTCCAGGAACGAAGCCTGGGGGCGCTCCCTCACGTTCAGCCAGAGGATGAGGACGGGCCAGTGCACCAGGTACAGCGCATAGGCGTCGCGTCCGAGGAACAGCACGGGACGGGTCGCGAGGAATCGACCAGGGCCGAATTCCCCGAGTTCGGGGTGTTCGCCCTTGGGGCGGGTTCCGGCGACGATCACCAGCGCCGCCGACACGATCGGCCAAAGGGCCAGGTACCCGGGGAATCCGCCACGGACGTCGATGACCATGCCGCACACGACGATGCCGGCCAGTCCGATCCATCCCAGCGCCGCGCGCAGGAAGCGGTTCAGCCGGAGGCGGGGAACGGCGAGCGCCAGCAGGGAACCCGCGGCGAACTCCCAGAGCCGCGCGCGGGTGTCGAAGTAGGCGAAGGTCTGCAGATCCGCCGTCTCCCAGATGGAGAAGGCGAGCGAGCCCACGAAGACCAGTCCGAAGAGCCACGCCATGACCACCGTCGGCGACTTCTTCGTCCCCCGCATGATGAGGGCTCCGAGCAGGAACAGCAGGGGCCAGAGCACGAAGACCTGCCCCTGCACCGACAACGACCAGAAGTGCTGCAGCGGCGAGGCCAGGGCCGAGTCGTGGGCGTAGTAGTCCACTCCGTCGGCCGCGAGCACCCAGTTCTGCACATATCCGAGGGATGCCCACCCCTCTTTCCAGAGCTGCGGCCATGCGGTCTGAGGCAGAAGCAGCCAGCACGCACCCAGGGTCGCCGCCAGCACCACGGACGCCGCCGGCATCAGCCTGCGGAACCGGCTCAGCAGGAAGGAACCGACGGCGAGCCGCTTGCCCGCCTCCATCCTGCGCACGAACGACCCCGTGAGGAAGAACGCCGAGATCATCAGGAAGACGTCGACGCCTCCGGACACCCGCCCGATCCATACGTGGTAGACGACGACGAGAAGGATCGCGACGGCGCGGAGCCCGTCGATGTCGCGCCGATAGCCTGGCGCCTGCGCACTCGCGGTGGCACGATCTCGTGCCGCCGCTGCCCGGTGGGCCCGTCGGGATTCTGCGTCGACCGTCATGCCAGCTGGTTGTTCCACATCGACAGGGCGGATCCGATGGCCATGTGCATGTCGAGGTACTGGTAGGTGCCGAGGCGCCCGCCGAAGTGCACGCCCTGCTCATCCTTGCCGAGCTCGCGGTACGCGAGCAGCCCCTCGCGGTCGGTCGACGTGTTCACCGGGTAGTAGGGCTCGTCGCCCCGCTCGGCGAACCGGGAGAACTCCCGCATGATCACGGTCTTGTCGGTCGGATACCGATCGGCCCGCTCGGGGTGGAAGTGCCGGAACTCGTGGATGCGCGTGTACGGCACGTCCGCATCCGGATAGTTCATGACGCTCGTGCCCTGGAAGTCGCCCACGTCGAGGACCTCCTGCTCGAGGTCGATGGTCCGCCAGCCCAGCTCGCCCTCGGCGTAGTCGAAGTAGCGGTCCACCGGACCGGTGTACACGATCGGCAGCTGACCGACGGTCGCCTTCTTGCTCAGCGGCTGCGTCTCGTCGAAGAAGTCCACGTTCAGCTTCACGTCGATGTTCGGGTGATCCGCCATGCGCTCCAGCCACGCGGTGTATCCGTCGGTGGGCAGCCCCTCCCACGTGTCGTTGAAGTAGCGGTTGTCGTAGTTGTAGCGCACCGGCAGCCGGCTGATGATCGATGCAGGGAGCTCCCTGGCGTCGGTCTGCCACTGCTTGGCGGTGTAGTCGCGGATGAACGCCTCGAACAGCGGGCGTCCGATGAGCGCGATCCCGCGCTCCTCGAGGTTCTTCGCCTGGTGCGCGTCGAACTCGCCCGCCTGCCCTGCGATGAGGGCTTTCGCCTCATCGGGTGTGTAGGCGGAGCGGAAGAACTGGTTGATCGTGCCGAGGTTGATCGGCAGCGGATAGACCTCGCCACGGTGCGTCGAATACACCCGGTGCACGTAGTTCGTGAAGGTCGTGAACCGGTTCACGTACTCCCACACGGTCGGATTCGACGTGTGGAACAGGTGCGCCCCGTACCGGTGCACCTCGATACCCGTCGTCGGCTCGTCCTCGCTGTACGCGTTCCCGCCGATGTGATGGCGACGGTCGATGACGGTGACCTTGCGTCCCGCTGCTGCGGCGCGCTCGGCGATGGTGAGGCCGAAGAAACCCGACCCGACGATGAGGAGATCCATCCCCTGCCCTTCTAGACGATGCGGTTCTGCGAGCATCGGGAGCGATCGCAAAACACTCCCAGCCTACGGGTGTTCCCTCAATAGTGTCTGGGCCGCGCCACGGATCCAAGGGGGCGGTATCGCGCTACGGATCGGTTCCCCCGTCATACGGACGATTCCCCCTGCGTACAGGCTGCGCGCGACGCCTCCCGATAGCATTGAGACCCGTTCAGGCCGACTTCCCACCAGGCGGCCGCCGACGAAGGAAGTTTCATGACCCTGGAGATCTTCTGCCCGTTCTGGGGCGATCCCGACCTGCTCTTCGAGACGGTCGATTCGGTCCGCGCCCAGAGGAACGGCGACTGGCGACTCATCGTGATCGATGACTGCTACCCGGATGAGTCCGTCGCGGGGCGTTTCGCCCGGATCGATGACGAGCGCATCACGTATGTGCGGAACGAGAAGAACCTCGGCATCACCGAGAACTACCGCGAGGCCATCCGCCGCGCAAGCACGCCGCACATCGCAATCCTGGGATGCGACGATCTGATGCATCCGAATTACGTCGACGTGGTGCTGCAGGCGATCGCAGACGCCCCTCAAGCGGATGTGATCCAGCCCGGCGTCCTCGTCATCGATGAGCATGGCACGGTCGTTTCTCCCCTGGTCGACCGTGTCAAGCAGGGCCTGCTCGCACCCAAGACGAAAGGCACGACGGCGGTCCTGAGCGGCCAAGAGATGGCGACGTCCCTTATCCGCGGTGATTGGCTGTACTGGCCCTCGCTGGTCTTCCGCACGGAGACGTTGAAGCGAATCGACTTCCGAGAGGGCCTGCCGATCATCCAGGACCTCGCCCTGCTGATGGACATCGCGTTCGACGGCGGCACTCTCGTCTACACGCCTGAAGTCGCGTTCTCGTATCGACGCCACGGCTCCAGCGCCTCGCAGAAGACGCTCATGGATGGGCGGCGCTTCCGGGACGAGCGCACCTACTACCGCACGGCCAGGAGTCTCGCCAAGACCAAGCGCTGGTCGCGCACGGCTCGCGTCGCCGCTGTACGACTGATGTCCCGCCTGCACGCGGTGACCGAGCTGCCGGGGGTCATCCGGCACGGGAACAGGGCTGCGCTAAAATCGACCCTGGCACATATCTTCGCGGGCTGAGGCCTTTGCCGACGCGTCGAACACCGCCGAGCATTGTCTGACCGCCCCGAGGAGAGCAAATCGATGTCGGAACACGTCCTGATCACCGGGGGAGCCGGTTTCATCGGCACCCGTCTCGCCGCGAGGTTCGCGGCTGACGGTCACACCGTCACCGTGCTCGACTCGCTGATCCCGCAGGTGCACGGAGAGGATCCCGCGACGACGTCGCCCCTGCTGCGGTCGCTCGACGGGGTTGCCCGCCTCATCACCGGCACCGTGACGTCGAAAGACGACCTGCGCCGCGCGGTCGTCGATGCGACCATCGTGATCCACCTCGCCGCAGAGACGGGGACGGGTCAGTCGATGTACGAGATCGACCGCTACGTCGACGCCAACGTCGGTGGCACGGCGAAGCTTCTCGATATCCTCACGAACGAGACGAATTCCGTGCGACGGCTGGTCATCGCCTCGTCCCGATCCATTTACGGAGAAGGGGCGTACGAGACCGAGGACGGCCGGCGCGTATATCCCGGCCACCGCGCCGACGAGGACATGTCGGCCGGGGACTTCGACGTCCACGCCCCAGGCGAGGGCGACCTGCGCCTCATCCCCACCGACGAGTCGGCCCTGGTCCATCCCTCCTCGGTGTACGGCATCACCAAACAGATGCAGGAGTCACTCATCATGACCGTCGCGCCGACTATCAACGTCGAGCCCGTGTCCGTGCGGTATCAGAACGTCTACGGTCCCGGTCAGTCGCTCAAGAATCCCTACACAGGGATCCTGTCGATCTTCTCGACCTTGATCCGCCAGGGCAAGGAGATCAACATCTTCGAGGACGGTGAGGAGAGCCGCGACTTCGTCTACATCGACGACGTCGTCGAGGCCACTTTCCTTGCCGCGACCGTGCCCGCTGCCGCCGGGGGCATCTTCAACGTCGGCTCAGGGGTCGCCACCAGCGTCAACGAAGTCGTCGCCGCGCTGTTCGAGGCCTACGGCACCGAGGTTCCCACCCATATCTCCGGCAACTACCGCTTGGGGGACATCCGGCACAACGTGGCCGACACCACGGCGCTGCAGGAGGTGCTCGGTTTCGCCCCGCGCGTCTCGTTCGAGGACGGCGTCAAGCGGTTCGCGGAGTGGGTGCTGACGGAGCCGATCGAGGCGGACGGCTACGAGCGCTCCCTCAAGGAGAGGTCGGATCGGAAACTGCTCAAGTGACCATCGCCGCCCTGCGCGGCCGGCCGTTCCCGTACCGTGACAACAGCCTGAACCTGTTCCGGCTCATCCTGGCCGGCCTGGTCCTGATCGCCCACTCGTTCTACACGACCGGCAACGGTGTCGGCCCTCAGCTGCATGGCGAGAACATCGGCGGATGGGCCGTGGCGGGCTTCTTCGTGATCAGCGGATTCCTGATCACCCGATCGCGCCTGCGCAGTAGGGCGGGCGACTACCTCCTTCACCGCATCGTGCGGATCTTCCCTGCATTCCTGGTCTGCCTGGTCGTCACCGCCGTGGTGTTCGCGCCCCTCGCGATCCTGGTCCAGTACGGCACGCTCCGGGGCTACCTCTCCACGCCGGTCACTCCACTTCAATTCGTGTGGAGCAACATCACGCTCTTCATGAACCAGTACGGCATCGGGCGCTCCCTCAGCACGGTGCCGTACCCCTCGGTCTGGAACGGCTCTCTGTGGACTCTCTATTACGAGTTCCTCTGCTACGTCCTGGTCTGGTTGCTCGGCGCGCTCGCCTGGTTCCGCCGCAATGCCCTGCTCGCGGTCATCGCATTCGTGCTCGCGACCACCGCGCACGCACTGGAGCCTCTGGTCGCGCGGATGGGGCTCGACGTGAGCTTCCTCCTCTTCCTGAAGCTCGCCCCGTTCTTCCTCGGCGGCGCCGTAGTCTACTTCGTGATCGACCGATGGGGCGTGAACCGGTGGGTCGGCGCGGGGTCGCTGATCGTCGCGGCCGGATTCGCCGTTGGCGTTCCCGGTTGGGGCGGCCAGGCCGGAGCTCCGTTCATCGCTTACGGCCTCCTGTGGCTGTCGACGGTCGTGCCGCAGCCGGCATGGATCTCGCGCAACGATGTCAGTTACGGCTTCTACATCTATGCCTGGCCCGTGCAGCAGCTGCTGGCGCTCATCGGCTTCGGGGTCAGCGCCGGTGCACTCGGGCTGCTTGCCTACGATCTCGTCGCGATCGTCATCACCTTCGTCCTCGCCTGGCTGAGCTGGGTACTCATCGAACGTCGCGCGATGGCCCGCGTGCGCCGCTCACCGCACTCGCGGTCACCGCTCCCCGCGCTCGACCCCCGATCCTAAGGCTTGCTCCGATGCCCCGCGTCCTCGTCGATCTCCTCTCCTACACCGGCACCAAAGGTGGAATGGAGACATATGCCAGGGAGCTCTACCGCACTCTCGGGACCATGCCCGGCGACTGGGAGTACGTCGGCTTCATCTCGAAAGAGGGCGCGAAGCTAGACCTGTCCTGGTTCCCCGGGAGGATTGTGGAGTCCGGGATCAGCGGCGAGAACAGGTTCGCCTGGGCCTGGGGCGAACTCACGCAGGTGGCGCGCGCGGCGGTGCGCGAACGCGCGGACCTCGTGCACTCCCCCGCGACCCTCGGCCCGCGCCGTACGAAGATGCCCGCTGTCGTCACGATGCATGACATGCTCTATTGGAGCCACCCGGAGCTGATGACCACGCCGCTGTACACCGAGCCGGTGAAGTGGATGGAGAAGCAGACCTCCCGCAATGCCACCCGGATCGCCACGATCAGCCCGACATCGAAGAACGAGCTCGTGAAGTATCTGGGCGTCCCCGCCGACCGCATCGATGTCACGCCTCTCGCCGGTCAATCGCCCGAGAACGTCGACCGTACGCTGGCCGGCACCGAAGGACCACTGATCCTCGCGATGGGGAACCGCCGGCCGCACAAGAATTGGGGGGCGCTGATCCGCGCCGTCGCGCTCTTGCCCGAACCTGAGAGACCGCGCATCGTGATCACGGGCGGCCGCGGAGAGGACCCGCTGGCCCCGCTCGTCGACGAGCTCCAAGTCGGACGATGGATCGACCTCCGAGGATGGGTGAACGACGCCGAGATCGCGCACCTCTATTCGACAGCGACCGCGTTGGCGATCCCCTCATTCGCGGAAGGATTCTCGCTCCCGACGATCGAAGCGATGGCTGCCGGGATCCCCGCGCTTCTCAGCGACATCGAGGTGCACCGCTATGTCGGCGGAGACGCCGCACGCTATTTCGACCCGTCGGATGATCAGTCCATCGCAGACCTGCTCGCGCGGATCTCCTCGGATCCGGTGCTCGTCGCCGACATGGTCGCCGCTGGCTTCGAGCAGGCGAAACTGTTCACCTGGCAGCGCACGGCGCGCGAGACGCGTGCCGTCTTCGAAGCCGCACTGCGCGATTTCTCGCGTACCTAGAGAACGCCTCGCACGGAAACCCCCGGGTCGGTCGCAACCGAGTCTCCGTGCCTCAGTCGACGTGGCTCGGCGCGGTGGTCTTCGTGCGCGCGAGGCCTATCGTGTGCACCACAGCCCCCGCCACCGGGGCGAAGACCAGCGCGATCAGGATGCGCGCCAGCGCGTCGCCCGGGATGGACAAGAGGACGACCGTGCCGAGCGCGCTGAGCATCCAGCCCGCGACATACCAGCGATGTCTGCTCGCGGCGAGCAACGCGGGGCCCGTGACGCAGAGCACTCCGGTGAGCCCCGCGCTGGCGACGATCGCGGCGAAGACCGTCCCGGGGAGAGGATCGAATCCGGGGTAGATGGCGTGCAGGATGAGCGGTCCCAACCACGCGGAGAGCGCGGACAGCACGGCGACCGCGACAAGCAGGGCACCGATCCAGCGCAGGACGACCGCGGCGTGACGCCGACTCTCCCTGAAGTGCACGAGCAGATAGCCCTGCAGAGCGACGAGCGGCACGACCAGCGGAGCACGCGTGAGTGAGATGACCAGGACCAGCGAAGCAAGCAGGCCCTCCCCGGCATCCGGTGCGAGCACGCGCAGCAGCAGGGGCAGACCGCTGATCAGAGCGCCGGTCGCCAGTGATGCGAGGAGCGTCGCGGAAGTGTTTCGGAACAGCCGGGCCATTCCCACATCGAGCTGAAGATGACGGGAGATCCCCTTGCCACGCCATACCCAGATCAGAAGCACGGCGATAAGGAAGGGCACCGCGACAGCCCACCCCATCAGAGTGGCGCTCCCGCCCAGCAGAACGGCCAGCGCGAGGGTTACCGCCCGGATCACCGAGTCAGAGATGGTCATGCCGCCCACACCACGCCAGTCCTGAATTCCGTACAGGGCCCCGCTCACTGCCGCGATCAGACTGTATCCGAAGGCGGCGACCGAAATGGCGAGCACCAGCGAGACGGTGTCGGACGGGAAGATCCGAGGCCCGATCACGGTGAAGATCGCGGCGACGGCCACCGCGGCGATGAGCGCGACGGCCACGGCGAACACACGCCACAGGCGATAGCCGCTGCCGTCCGGCCCCGAGTGCGAAGCACGGGTGAGTTCCTGCTGCACCCCTGCGAGACACGACACGATGAGGTAGGTCGCAGACCAGAAGGTCGTGAAACCGAGGTAGTCGCCCTTTGCCAGCAGAGGCGGGACGACGGCCTGGATGAGGTATCCGATCCCGCCGGCGAGGACGGTCGCGAGCAGGACCGTCCTCAGGCCGCCGACGGGCCGTGCCTGGTCAGTCATCGCCGGACGAGACACCCGGGGACTTGCTTTCGCCGGACTCCAGCGCCTCGATGCGACCGGCAAGGCCGTCGTGGTCGGCGCGCAGGATCGCGAGCTCCTCCGCCGCGCGACGTATCTCATCCTCAGCCTGGGAGAGCTCCCACGACAGGTGGAGCGCAACGCCAAGAAGCAGAAGGATCGCCATGGCGAAAAGCAGGTTCGCCGGCAGGACCACACCGAATGCCGATGTGAGCCCCAAAAGGAGACCAGGGAAGGCCCCCAGGATCAACATCCCTAGGCCGATGATGATCCACAGCGCCGCGTACTTCTCCCGTAGGCGTCGGGTCAGCAGCAACGTCGTGACGATCACGAGCATCGCGAGCGCCAGGACGACTCCGGTGATGGCGATCATGCTGTCTCCTCCGCACGGCGGGGCGGGCGAGGACGTCGCAGCAGCGCGAGTCCCAGGGCGAGTACGGATCGGGCGAGATAGATCGTCGAGCCGATCGGCCCCTGGCTCGGCGTGCCATGCACACGGGGTCGCATTGCGACAGGAACCTGCGTCACCGTAAGACCGGCATGGCACGCGACGACGAGGGAGTCCAGGGTGTCCCCCAGATATTCGGCCGGGTAGTAGCGCACATACTGGTCGATCGCCCGCGAGTTCGCGGCCCGGAATCCGCTCGTGACGTCGGTGAGCCGTGTGTGCGCGACGCGCGAGACGATCCCCGCGAGCACGACCATCGCCCATCGCCGGGGTCCGCGGACCTTGTAGTCCCCTACCTCGCTGAATCGCGCTCCGATCGAGATGTCCGCATCCGCGAGGCCCTCGAGTACTCGCTCGATGTCTGCAGGATTATGCTGTCCGTCGGCATCGACCTGGATCGCTCGCCGATAGCCCTTGCGCTGTGCGTACGTGAATCCGGTGCGCATGGCTCCCCCGACACCCAGGTTGAAGGGCAAGGTGAGGACCTTGGCTCCCGCATCCCTGGCGACGCGGGAGGTGGCATCGACCGAGCCGTCGTCGATCACCGCGACGTGATAGTCACGTCCGGTGGCGAGGATCTCGCGCACCGTGTTGCCGACGTTGCGCTCCTCGTTCCAGGCCGGCACGATCACCAGAACGGTGTCAGGAGTCTGCGTCATAGTGTCGCCAGTCTATCGAGGCAGATTCCCCGGGCCGAGCCGAGCGTCAGGGCCGCCACCGTGTTCCGACACCGATCCGGCTCAGCATCCGCGGGAATCGCCGCTGGTAGTGTGTGGGGCGCGTCGAGCGATCCCGACACGCCTCGTGTCGGCGACTGCGCCCGCATCGCACAGGATCACCCCGGAGGAGAAGTAGTCGTGAGCAAGCGCGCATTGGTGACAGGGATTACTGGCCAGGACGGGCATCATCTCGCCGAGCAGCTCCTCAAGAACGGGTACACGGTCTACGGCCTCATCCGCGGTCAGAACAATCCGAAGCGCACGGCGTTCGAGGCCGCCTTCCCCGCAGTCCGTCTGCTCGAGGGAGACCTCACCGATCCGGCCGCGCTTGTGCGGGCCGTCGAGGACTCGGACCCGACGGAGCTGTACAACCTCGGAGCCATCAGCCACGTCGGCTATTCGTTCAAGAACCCCTCCCTCACCGCCGATGTCACGGGCAAGGGCGTCCTGAACATTCTGGAGGCGGTGCGCGTCACGGGGCGCGCCGAGACCACGCGCGTCTACCAGGCCTCGACGTCGGAGATGTTCGGCGGCCTCGACTATAACCGCCCCGGCAGCGGCTACGACGAGAACTCCCTGTTCCACCCGCGCAGCCCGTACGGTGTGGCCAAGCTGTACGGTCATTGGATCGCGCGGAACTACCGGGAGAGCTACGGCATGTTCGTCTCCTGCGGCATCCTCTTCAACCATGAGGGAGAGCATCGAGGCCCCGAGTTCGTCACTCGCAAGATCACTCAGGCTGTGGCCCGGATCAAGCTCGGGCTGCAGAACAAGATCGTTCTCGGTGACCTGTATCCGAAGCGCGACTGGGGATATGCCGGCGACTACGTCCGCGGTATGTGGCAGATGCTGCAGCACGACGAACCTGACGACTTCGTGCTCGCGACCGGTGAGACCCATTCGATCGAGGACTTCCTCACTGGCGCATTCGCCGAGGTCGGGATCGACGACTGGCGCCCGTACGTCGTGCAGGACCCGGCCTTCATGCGCCCTGCGGAGGTCGACATCCTGCTTGGCAACCCGGAGAAGGCCGAGCGGGTGCTCGGCTGGCGCCGTGAGACGTCATTCGAGGGGTTGGTCTCCCTTATGGTGAGGAACGACCTCGCGCTCGAGGCCGTCCACGCCCGATGACGACGGTTCAGAAGCGTTCGATCGTCGTCACCGGCGCTTCGGGTTTCGTTGGACGGCACGTCATCGCGGACGCGCTCGATCGCGGCTACGATGTCCACGCGGTGATGCACGCCGACGTGTCGTGGCCCGGACGGGAGCGTCTGACGTCCTGGCACATTGCCGATCTGCGAGAGGACTGGCCTGACGGTCTGACGGCCGATGCCGCGATCCATCTTGCGGGGCTCGCCGCCGTCGGTCCCTCCTTTGCGCATCCGCAGCGCTACATCACCGCGAACAGCGCCATGATGACCGCCGTCGGGGAAGCCGCGATCGCCGGCGCGATCCGGGGCCGCGTCGTGGTCGTCAGCACCGGTGGCGTGTACGCCGGAGGCGGTGCCGTGCCGCTCACCGAGGACTCCCCTCTCGCCGCGAGTTCGCCGTACGCGGTCAGCAAGATCCTCGTCGAGCAGCAGGCCGACTACTACCGTCGGCGCGGCGTCGACGCCATCGTCGCAAGGCCCTTCAACCACATCGGTCCTGGTCAGGCGCCGGGATTTCTCGTCCCCGACCTCCGCGCAGCGCTGGATGCGCTTCCCGCCGACGCGCCTCTGGCCGTCGGAAACCTCACCACCAGGCGCGACTACACGGATGTGCGGGATATCGCCCACGCCTATCTCGATCTCATCGACGCCACCACTCTGCGAAACACCACCTACAACGTCAGCACTGGGCGCTCCCTGTCGGGAGCGGAGATCCTCGCGCTCTTGTGCGAAACGATGGGCCGCGACATCCCGTCCCTCGTGGCGGATCCGGATCGGTGGCGTCCCACTGATCTTCCCGAGGTCATCGGCTCCAGCCGACGTCTGCACGACGAGCTGGGATGGTCACCCCGGCGGACACCGCTGACCGCCATTGCCGACTTCGTGAAGGGCCTGGACACCGAGTCCGCCTGACGCTCTCTCCAGCGCCGCTCGCGACTCGACGTGCTGGCTCCGAGTCGTCCCTGCCGTGGCGGCTCCCGCGCGCGTCTGAAGGCAGGGCCTTCAGACGACATCGGTAGCATGGACGCGTGTCCCCATCGCGTTCCCGCTCCCGTTCCGTGCGCCTGGCCGCTGTCATCGCCATCCCGCTTCTCGCGGTGCTGACGCTGTTCTCATGGTCGTTCAGCTCCGCAGTCGGGTCGAGCCCCGACGATGACTTCCATCTCGCCTCCATCTGGTGCGGTCTCGGCGATCGTCCAGGACTCTGCGAGGAACCCGGCGGAACCACCGGGTCGGTGGAGCGAATGGTGCCGGCCCCGGTCGCCCAAGCGATCTGCGCAGCACAGCATGCCGACGTCAGCGGGAGCTGCTGGAACGGGAACGCTCCCGGACTCGCACTCGTCAAGCGCGCGAACGTCGACCATCTGTACCCGCCTGTCTTCTACGGCGCGATGTCCGTCTTTGCGAGCAAGGATGTGGCGGCGTCCGTGATCGCGATGCGCCTCGCGAACTCGGTCATCGCCGTCGGCCTCATCACAGCGGTCTTCCTGTTCCTGCCCCGGCGCCTCCGGCCGGCACTGACCATCTCGGTGCTCGCCGCCTCGGTCCCTCTAGGGTTGTTCGTCTTCGCCTCGACGAATCCGTCGTCCTGGGCC
Source organism: Microbacterium sp. (assembly GCA_031277885.1). Classification (GTDB taxonomy): domain Bacteria; phylum Actinomycetota; class Actinomycetes; order Actinomycetales; family Microbacteriaceae; genus Microbacterium. Next base: position 50,631 of record JAITLM010000193.1, on the reverse strand, counting down.
CTCTTGTCCGCCGCAACCGTTTGGGTGTCGTTGTACGGTGCTCTGATCGCTCCGACACGAAGGCAATCGATCGTCCTGACATCGCTCGCCGTGTTGGCCGCCGTGCTCGGCGCGGGCGCGAGGGCGGACTCCGCTCTCTTCGCCGTCTTCGGCGCGATGATCGCTCTCTGGCTCGGTCTGCGCCGTGGCCGTGGCCTTCTCGTTCCCCTCGTCGGTGGAGCGGCGATCCTCGTCATCAGCGTTGCCCTGTACTTCTCCGCGACGCAGAGCAGCGCCGCTACAGGAGGACTCGGCGGATACGGCGCACGCCTCAGCGGCGGGGAGCTCGTCCGGAACGTGCTCGACATCCCGAGTCTGTGGATCGGCATCTTCGGCTACTGGCCGCTCGGATGGTTCGACACCGGCGTCCCCTCCGTCGTGTGGGTGCTCGGCTCCGCCGTCTTCGGCTTCGTGCTGCTCGCCGGCCTTCACGGCGCAACGCGCCGTCGTGTCGTGGCGTCGCTCGCCGCGCTCGCCGCGATGTGGTTCGTGCCGTTCTACATTCTGTGGCAGTCCGGCGCGCACGTCGGCGAAGGGGTGCAGCCCCGCTACATCATGCCGCTGATGATCATCGCCCTCGGCGTGTCCGCGGCGAGCGAGAGGGCCGCGACCCTATGGCGCGGCTGGCCGCTGATCGTCGCCGCTGCGGCTCTGGCGCTCACCAATGCGGTTTCCCTGCACATCAACATCCAGCGCTACACCACCGGTCTCGACAAGACGAGCCTGGATCCTGGTTCGCACGCCGAGTGGTGGTGGGGATGGGCGCCGTCTCCGATGGGAGTGTGGCTGATCGGCTCCGTGGCGTTCGCCCTGCTCCTCGCCGGACTCCTCTGTGCCAACCGTCAGTACGGCGACGAAGCGGAGACGGAGGTTGCCGATGCCGGCGCGTCGTCCGCCCCGGCGGCAGACGCCGACTACGAGTCGTCGAAGACGGAGGACCAGGTCTCGGCGCTCGAGAGCGATCGCGCGTCAGCACGGTAGCGCCGCGCCAGCGCGGGCCACTTCCACCACAACTCGAGCACGGCGCGGCCTGCTCCCAGGAGATGCCTCGCCGCTGCGCGCCGATCGCGTCTGAGCAGAAATCCACTGACTCCGGCAGCACTCTGCAGGAACGCCTCATCGACCAGTCCGAGAGACCACCACTTGCCGTGCTCGCGTCGGAGGACGATCAGCGTGCGCTCCGGAGTCAGCTCCGTCGCGCGCGGCGATCGGCGGAGCTGATGGGAAAGGACGCGCAAAAGTCGTCCCGCGGAAGCCGCAGCGCCCCGGGGCGCAACCGGCAGCGACACCGTCTCTGCGACGGACAGCCCGTCACGGTTCTTCAGAGTCTGCCCCTCTTCGGCGAGCACGGACCTGACTCTTCCCGGTGCGCTCCGAAGCCCGGGCACGAGATGCTCGGGCCCTCCGAGCACATCGCGCATGGCGAGCCGCCGCACCGCGGCGGAACCGTACTGCAGGCACAGCACGTGGTTGACATCGAGCGCCAGCACGTCCCGCAGCAACGAACCGCCACGACGATGCGGTGAGTGGATCAGAGCGGCGACGAGCCGATTGCGCAACTGATAGTAGGCCTGCCAGTCGAGCCCGTCATCTTTGGCCGTCCACGGCACGTGCCAGAGCGCCGCACCGGGCAGCGTGATCGTCGCGTGCCCGTTCTCCGCGGCACGCAGTCCGTACTCAGCGTCATCCCACTTGATGAACAGCGGAAGAGACGCCCCTTCCGTCTGGATCACCGAGACCGGGATGAGGCACATCCACCATCCGTTGAAATCGACAGGGCACGGCTCGCTCAGAATCGGCAGACGATCGGGCCCCGCCACGGCGAGGTCGAGACCGGCGAGCTCAGGATGCACCGGCTCCCACCAGAAGCGACGCCGGTCGAGTCTCTCGCCCCAGGAATGAAGCCGGGTCGGTTCCGTGAGCCGCAGCATATGCGCCCCGATCAGCGGCTCGTCCGGCGCGTGCTCGACGCGAGCGAGCATGCGCATGATGGATTCTGGCTCCAAGTTCACGTCATCGTCGAGCAGCAGCACGTGACTCGCGGCGGTGCGGCCGGCTTCCAGCATCCCTCGGCTGAATCCTCCCGACCCGCCGAGGTTGTCCTGCTCGATGACGCGGAGCTCGTCCCCCCACGACGCGGCCGCCTCCGCGAAGCCGGGGTGGCTGCGGATGCGCTGGGTGCCCTGATCGGCAACGACCACTTGCAGGATCCTGTCCTTGACCGTGGGATCCGATGCCAGGCGGGCGATCAGGGACACACAGTCATCGGCACGGTTGAAGGTCGTGATCGCGATCGAGACGGTCGCGTCGGGTCGGGTCGGCTCCGGAGCCGACCAGCGAGCGTCGTGGAGGATCGCCGACTCCGTCGCTTCGGCCTCGAACCAGATCCATCCGGCGGAGCGCTCATCGAGCGGGAGATCGAACGCCCAATCGCCGGATGCCACCCTGTCGGCGAGTTCCCGCACAGTGCCGCCCGCGTCCGTTCCGAGCACCCGGATCCGCACTGCGCCGTCGATGCGCAGCGAGAGCCGAAGGCGGTCGACAGCGGTCTCGGTCCACGCGACGCGCGGGAGCCCCCCGAAGTACGTCCCGAACGACACGCGCGCGTTCGCAGCCAGCCGGAGCGAGGTGCGGCCGAGGATCTCCACCTCGCCCTCCGCTCTCACGTAGAGATCCCGTGTTCCGGGAGGGACGGCGTCGTCGGGCAGCACGATCCGCTGGACCGTGCGCCACGTCGTCACCGGACGGTCGCTCATCGCATCCGCCGTGCGCGCCACCGGCGACGTGCGGCTTCGGTGATCCGCTGCCCGAGCGACCGCCTCTCGTCCAGCTGCCTCGCGACCTCGTCCTGCACGTAGCGCGCGAGGAACAAAGGGAGGCCGTTCCCATGTCCCGCAACATAGCTGCGCAGCGCCTCATCTCGGATTCGGCCGTCGTAGTACTCGTGCTCGTGCTCGAGAACGAACATGCTGTTCCCGAGGGACCCGATGGCGTGCGGCCGCTGCATCCAGAACGCCAGGACCCGCTCGCCGAGGAAGCCGATCGGATATCGTGCGGCCACGCGCAGGTTGAACTCCCAGTCTTCCGCCGCGTGGACGTCTTCGCGGTAATACCCGACCTCGTCGTGCAGGGCGCGCCTGTAGAGATACGCAATCGGCACGAAGCGGTTGACCTGCAGCAGGCCCGCGTAGGTGATGGCTGTCAGCTCCGGCCAGAACGGCACTCTGCCGGTCTCTTCGAACCCGTCCGCGGTCTGGCGCTCGTAGACGATCTCGGTGCGGGCCACGACTCCGCCGTCCTCCGTGTTCCGATCGAGCCAATCGACGGTCGCGCCGAGGAAGGCGGGATCCCAGAGATCATCGTCGTCGTGCAGCACGACGTACTCCGCGACGACGCCGCGAACACCGGCGTTCGCGGCGGCGGACCGTCCGGCGCTGTGGCGATGGTGTATCGCAGTAATGCGCCCTCGCGCCTCGTCCTGCACGCCCTCGATGACGCGATCGACGGCCGCGACATCGCCGCCATCGTTGACCACGACCGCGCGCCAGTCCGAGAACCGCTGGGACAAGATGTCATCGAGCGCCCGCGCCAGCATGGCCGGCCGATCCTTGGTGCGCACAACGATGCCGACGCGAGCGGACGCTGCGTCGGCCGGTGCGGCCTCGTCCTCGGATCTGTTGCTCACAGGCGCTTCCCTCCTGGCCGACCGACCGTCCGAGGCTATCATCCGCATAGACTTCCACAGTGCTGAGCATGCTTCGGGCGCTGTGGCGCCGGTCCCGGTCCCTACCCGTCATGGGGAGCCTGCTCGCAGCGGCTGACCGGCTCTGGTGGGCGCGGACGATCCGTCGCGCGCACGTGGTCGACCTGGAATTCCTGCGGGCCCGGCATCCGGGTCGTCGGATCGGCGTGCGCAGGGCCGTTCGAGCGTACGTCCGAGGCGGCTACCGCACGGGGCTCGTCTTGAATCCCCTGTTCCTCGAGGGTCTGGTCTCCGCGCAACTGCCGGACTCGGACCGCGTTCCCGCGCTCTATGCCTATCTCGTGTCCGACCCGGAGCGGATCGAGACGACCGTGGCGTGGAGCGCGCCGGACCATGCGGGAAGGTATCCGGACGCTCTTCGTGCTCCTGGAGGACCGCTGGGACATGCGTGGAGGATGCTGGCGGCGGGGGCGTCCCTCTCGATGCGATCGGGCTCGCGGCTCGACCGGAGCGCGGTCCGACTGATCGCGACCGATGTGCTGAGGCGCAGCTCCGCTCCCGAGGCACCTCGCCGGTCCGATTCGTCGGCGGAGGTGCCCGACACCTTCCTGGAGATCGGACTGGGGCCGGGCGATCGCGACGGTCGAATCCTGACCGTCCTCCTCGCGTTCCTCGAGCGCTTCGGCGGGAGTCGAACGCGCGCAGTGCTCGAGGTCGACCTGGCACCCCCGGAGGTCCGCGTCGCGGCCCGGCTGCTGGCCCTCGCCGATGACCGTGTCCAACTCCTGGACGACAGCACAGTGCAGCACGAGGGCGGAACGGTGTTGCTCCGCCGGGAGCCCGGGGCCGACATCGAGGCTCCTGGGCTTGCCGCGCTGCGCGACGCCGCGCAGGTGGGGCCCGTCGAGCCGCTGCTTCTCGCGGACGACGGAACGGTGGCGTCCGCAGGTGTCGTCACGCACGGCGGGCAAGGATTCCCTCTGCTGGCCTCCTTCCCCGCCGAGGACGCGCGCGCGCTCGGCGAGAGCGTGCCATCCGCCGCGTTCCATGCACCGGTGTCCGCTCGACGAGCCGGCGATGCCGCGCCGCCGCGCGTTCTGCTCGGCGTGGACGCGATCATGACGCAACCGGTGCCCCGCCGGCCCCTCCCCCTGCCCGGCCTGATCGACTCCCCTGCCCCTGCGCTCGCACGATCCCTCGCCTTCGGCACGTGGACCCTCCAAGGTCCCTCGATCCTTCGGACCTCGGGCGTCTTCGACCTCCCGGACGGCACGTCAGTGCCTCGGCTGCGCTGGGCGATCAAGACGGCCGCGCCGGCGGGACCGAGAGGCGAGAGCTGGGGGGACACGCATTTCGCCCGCGCCCTCGCCGCCGCGCTCGAGCGGATCGGCCAATACGCCGCCGTCGATGCGCGTCCAGCAGCTCAGCGCACGACGGCCCGTTTCGACGACGTGACCGTCGTCCTTCGCGGCCCTCACCCCATCGCGCCTCCGCCGACCGGACGGCGGATGCTGTGGATCATCAGCCACCCGGATGAGATCACCTCGGACGAGCTCTCTGGATTCGACCGCGTGTACGCCGCCTCCCGCCCGTGGGCGCGCGACGCGAGCCTGCGCTTCGACCGTCCCGTGGAAGCGCTGCTGCAGTGCACCGACCCGACACGGTTCCACCCCACGGGCGCGTCCCGGGACGGGTCTCTCGTCTTCGTCGGGACAGCGCGCGGGCTGCACCGGCCGGCGGTCGTCGCCCCGATCTCCGCCGGCATGCCGCTGAAGGTGTACGGCCCCGACTGGCGCGGGTACATCCCGGCGTCACACATCATTGCGACCGGGATCGCCAACGAGGACCTGCCATCCCGCTATGAGACCGCGGGAGTCGTCCTCAACGACCACTGGCCGGCGATGCGGAAGCACGGGTTCATCTCGAACCGGCCGTACGACGTGCTCGCCGCCGGCGGCCGCGTCATCAGCGACGAAGTCGAAGGCATCGCGCAGGAGTTCGAGGGAGCCGTGCCGACGTTCCGGAACGGCGACGATCTCGTGGCGCTGCTGAGCGGCGATCCGGACGCCCTGTTCCCCGACGGGGAGCAGATGGCGAGGATCGGCGCCCTCGTTCGAGAACGAGACTCCTTCGACGCAAGAGCCAGAACGCTGCTGAACGACGCACTCAGCGAACGCTGACCGCGCCCCCGACGGGTCCGATGGTCTGCGCCGATCCCACGACGGTGAAGCTCGCCCCGCCCTCGAGCGAATGCGCGCTGGGCGTGCTGAAACCCGCGACATTGGCGTTGACGACGTAGTGCCCTGAGCCGAGGCTGGCATCGCTCACCTGGAGCTGGACCGTGCGATCCCCCTCGATCGGCTCGAGCTGAGCCCCGGCGAGATCGGTATTGGACGCCAGCGCCATGTGACCGGACCCGGTGTCGATGCTGAAGCCCAGGGCCCATGACTCGACCCGCACGTCCGAATGCACTCTGATCCGCACGTTGAACGGCGTCCCGGCGCTGATCTCCTCGACCTTCTGGCCGGACTCGTCGCAGATCTCGACACCGAGGACCTTCATCGCCTGCATCGAGAGACTGTGCTGTCCGTCGCGTTCCGAGCCCTCCTTGAGGATCTCGCGGAAGCGCTCGACAGCAGTCTCCGGGATGCCGTCAAAGACGACCTTCCCGTGATCCAGCAGCAGCACCCGATCGCAGAGCTCCTCGATCTGGCCGAGCGCATGGCTGACGAAGATGATCGAGCGTCCCTCCCTCTGGAACTCCTCGATCTTGTCCATGCACTTCTTCTGGAAGGCCTCGTCGCCGACGGCCAGCACCTCGTCGACGAGGAGGATGTCGGGGTCGGTGTGGACGGCGACGGCGAACGCGAGCCTGACATACATGCCGGAGGAGTAGAACTTCACCTGCGTGTCGATGAAGTCGCCGATCCCGGAGAACTCGAGGATCTCGGCGAAGCGCGAGTCGGTCTCCTCCCGCGTCAGACCGAGCAGCGAGGCGTTGAGATAGACGTTCTCCCGTCCTGTCAGATCGGGATGGAAACCCGCACCGAGCTCGAGCAGCGCCGCCACACGGCCGCGCTGGCGAACCTCGCCCGAGGTCGGCTGGATGATTCCGCCGATCACCTTGAGCAGCGTGCTCTTGCCGGAACCGTTGTGCCCGATCAAGCCCAGAGTGCTGCCCGCGCGGATCTGCACGGAGACGTCGTTCAAGGCCCAATAGTCCTCGCGGTGCCGACGACCGGCCTTGCCGAGGGTCACGATCCTCTCCTTGAGAGAGGAATCCTTGCGCACGGTGAAGCGCTTGGAGACATCGGCGACGTCGACCACGACGGGTCGTTCCATCGTCGCCTGCGCGGTGCTCATCATCTCTACCATGCCGTCCTCACAGCTCCTGCGCGAAGTTGCCCTGCAGACGCAGGAAGACTCGATGACTCAGCACCAGAAGCACCAAGCCGATCAGCAGCGCCACCAACTGGCGCAGGAGCAGGTCGTCCGGCTGCGGCAGAGTGTCACCGGCGACCCAGAACGCCTTCTGGAAACCGATCACCGCCAGGGTCAGCGGATTGTTCGTGTAGATGTCGAGGATCCACGCGTGGTGGATGAGCCCCTTGACCATAGACCACGCGTACACGACGGGCGATGCCCAGAACAGCAGCATGGTCGCGACCTCGACCAGGTACTGGACGTCCCGCAGATAGACGTTGAGCGCCCCCAGCAGCAACGCGAACGCGAGACCGTAGACGATGATCAGCGCCAAGGACGGGATGATGTAGGCGAGCTGCGGGTGGATCGGCGGCTTGCCCGCCACCACCGTCGCGACCAGCAGGACCAGGAGCTGCACCCCGAAGTTGAAGAGCGCCGACCCCGTGGAGGCGAGCGGGAAGAGCTCGCGCGGGACGTAGACCTTCTTCACGAGCCCGGCGTTGGCGAGGATTGATCCGGTGCCGCCGACGGCGATCTCGGTGAACAGCCCCATCGCGGTGAGCCCGGAGAAGATGAAGATCGCGAAATCGGGGATCCCCCTCGCCGCCCCGATGAACTGTCCCAGCACGACGAAGTAGATCAGGAGCTGCACCAGCGGGCGGGCGAGGGACCATAGGAAGCCGAGCGCCGAGTCCTTATAGCGAGACTTCAGGTCGCGCTTGACAAGGAGATCCAGCATCTCTCGATGAGCGAGGATGTCGCGTATCGATCCGACGAAGCCTCGGGGGGTGAACGGACGAAGCCCCCCGACTTCGCGGAGGGGAAGGGCGCTCAAGCGCGTGTAGCGCTCCGAGGCCGATCCGGGTTGGGCCACAGACATAGCGTGCAGTTTACCGATCTGATCGTGGAGGATGCGTGAGACGGACGGCTGTCAGCCGCGCCGCCAGGATGACGGGTGGCGAAGCCGCCACAGGAGTCCCCGCACGCTCTGAGTGCGATAATAAAGGCCTTTCGCGCGATCTCGCAGATGCGGTGCGTGAAGCGTGACGAACATGCGGCCGAGATCTCTCGCCGTCCCGTAGTCCCACTCGCCGAGGCGCCGAAGCAACTGGATCTTGTCCATCGTGGTGCCCGGCATCGTCATCGAGATCTGATCGAGGTTGTAGCTGAGCGCGGAATAGCTCATCGACAGATATTCGGAGGTCGCGATCGTCCGCGTGTGATAGCCGCGCTCTCCCGCCGCATAGGACGGGACCCGCTCCAGCACGTGAGCCAGTCCCCCGTCCTGATAGGCGTCCGCGCCGCCGAAGTCGTCATACGTCCAGGGATGCTCTACCAGTGTCCGGAGCGCTTCGGGGCGGGCGAAGTACATGGATCCGAAGGGCGCCAGCGGCGATCCCTCATCGAGCGGCACGCGGATTCCGAGCGTGCGGCACCATTCAGCGAAAGCGGGCTTGTTCTCCCACCAACCGTGACCGATCGTCGGATGGCCGAGATGCACCGTCGGCGGATAGGCCAGCCCGAGCCCGGGCTCGCGCTGGAAGAGCCCGACGACGTTCGCGACGTACCCGGGCGAACTCAGAAGGTTCCCGAACTGCTGCTCCTTGAAATGGGCACCCACGGCGGGGGCGTCTTGCGGAGTCTTCTTGGAGTGGATCTTGACCAGCAGGTCGTACCCGCCGCTCAGGATCTCGTCCCGGCAGCCGACGAGGAATGCCCCCTGATCCCGGCCGTTGTTCGACTCCAGGACGCGAACCTGGACGTCGCCACGCAGACTCCTGCCGTCGATCCGACGCCGGATCTCGACGGCGCGGGCCTCCTCAGGAGTTGTGATCAGCAGGTCGTACGCGCCAGGGAGGCAGTCCGCGCGATCGAGCATCTCCTCGATCATCTCCGGATAGAAGACGTGGGCGACCACGAGCGTGCGCAGCGGCGTCGCCGGATCATAGCCGGCTTCCTCCTCCGGCAGCACGGAGAGCAGCGCTGCGCCGGCGTTCATGACGCGCGGAGCCACATTGCGCGCCATGTCGGCGTAGATCAGGTCGACAGGGTAGCCGTACTCCGCCGCAGCATCGAGGGTCCAGCGGCTGACCACGCCCGACTGATCGAGATACGGCGGCCACTGGAAGAAGGCCCGACGCTTGAGAGTAGGACACCCTGCGTCGAGCAGCTGCCGCGCGTAAAGCACCGGATAGTTCTCCGGGGTATCCAGCAGGAGGGGGAACGCGACATCGCCCACGAATCCATGTCCGGTGAAGTGCTCGGTGAACACCCCTTCGTGTTTGACGACCGCATCCGAGTAGGTCACCATTTCGGGCAGCTGCCGCCAGTACTCCTCCCATTCGTCGGAGACGATCATGTCCCGACGTACGGCGACCCAGTAGGACTGGAGGTGGTACGGAAGATAGCCCGTGTGGGTGAACGGGTGCGGCTCCACGCGCGCATGGTCGGTGATTCCCCAGAAATGCACGGCTCGCTCGTCCATGCGGTCGAAGACATCCGCGAAGGAACGCACCGGTCCGTACCAGGTGTCGTTCGCGATCACGACCTCGTCGTACTCGTGAAGACCCTCGCCCATGTGATCCAAGCCGTGCTTGTATCCCCAGATGTCGTATCCGCGGTTCTCCCGCTCGACGACTTCGTCGCTGACCGCGGCGATCCGCTCCCGTCCGCTCGGGGTGAGGGTTCCGTTGACGACGATCAGGATCCGCGACATGTGCGGGCGCAGGGCCGTCAGCGCGTGCAGGACATAGTCCTCGACATCGCCCCGGGGATCGTAGACCACATAGATCAGCAGCCGTCTGCCGTCCGCCGGGAAGGTCTGAGCCACGCGGGGGTATGCCGGGATCAGCTCGCTCGTCGCCGTCATCGGTCGCTCCCGTCGTCCTGGTGCTCGTTGCGGACGGCTGCCAGGACCCGCTTCGCCATCAGCCCGGCATTGCGCGCCGCGCGGTACAACGGCTGAGTGGCGGCCGCGATCCGAGGATGGTTGAGGTTGATGTACATCCGGGTCAGGGCGACCACGCCTCCGTAACCGGTCCACCCGGCACGGCGCAAGAGGTGGATCTGTTCCACCGGATAGCCGCGGATCGTCGTCGACAGCTCGTCGAGCTTGAACTCAAGAGCAGTGTGCGAGATCTGCGCGTGCTCGCGGTTCATCACGGTGCGGCAATGGAAGCCGGCTTCCGCCGCAGCGAGACCGAGCAGCCGCTCCTGGACACGGGTGAGCTCGACCCAGCGCACGCGCCGGCTGCGGTGGTAGTCGCCCACGGTCCAGTTGTGCTCGGCGAAGAGTCGAAGGGCAGACGGCCGACCGATCCACATGCCTCCGTAGGGCGCGAGCGGCGAGACCTCGTCGAACGGGACGGCGATACCGAGTTCGCCCGCGAGGTCCTCAGCTGGTTCGCGATAGGCGCCCCATCCCCGCCCCATCGTCCCGTAGCCGATGTGCACGATGGGCGGGAACACCATGCCAAGGCCGGGTTCACGTCGGAAGAGGTCGAAGATCCGCTGCACGTAGCCGGGGCTGCTCAGCAGGTTCTCCAGCTGATATCGGCGGCCGTACTCCCTGATGTTGAGGGTCTTCCGCCGTGGTTCGCGCCCGTGGACACGAACGATGACGTCGTAGCGATCCGACAGCAGGATGTCCCGGCACCCGATGAGCAGTGCGCCCATGTCGCGCCCTCCGGGCACCCAGGTCACACGCACCTCGGCGTTCCGCGCCCACGCCTGCGCACTCGTCCGCAGGCGGCTCTTCAGCTTGGCCGCCTTGCGGCCGTCCGTCGTCGTGATGATGAGATCGAACTCACCGGGGATCTGCCGGAGTCGATCGGCGAGCTCGTCCACGAAGCCGAGGTGCGGCACATGAGCGAGGACGACGACGCGCAGAGGTGCTTCGTCCTCCGACCTGTGCGAGGCTGCCGGCACGGCGTCGGGCAGGATCTCGAGCATGGCGCCCAGCGCGTTGAGCGCGGCCGGAGGCGTCGTGCGGACGACGGCGCGCCAGAGGAGCTCCACCGGATACCCGCGCCGGCCCATCTCCGTCACGATCGGTCGCACCAGCACCGCGAATCGATCGAGCAAGGGCGGGAACTGCGCGAACACCGTTCGCAGCAGCACAGGACAGCCGGCATCGAGCAGCGCCCCGGGAGCGAGAATCCCCGGGTTTCCCCGCGGCCCGAGGGTCGCGGGGAAGGCCGCGGAACCGGATACGCCCTGCGCGATCAGTGCCTCGGCGAACGCATCCTCGCTGTCGTCGCGGCTCGCCGCCCAGTACTCACGCCAGGCCGGAGAGCTGACGACGTCGGCTCTGACCACCGTCCACGTCCATGGCGTCAGCGCCCGGGGGAAGCCCTCCATGGGAAAGACCTCCGGTGCGCGATCGGTCGTCTCGATCAGCCTCCACACACCCGCATCCGAGGCCGCCATGCGGGCAAGGACTTCATCGAACGATCCGATGGGGCCGAACCATCCGTTGCCGGTGAAGAGGACCTCGTCGTACGACGCGACATCGTCGGCGTCGAGCGCCACCCGGTATGCCGCGGAGCCGGTCGCGATCCCCTCGTGATGAACGATCTCATCGCTCCTCGCCGCGACCGCGGCGAGGTCTTCCTCCGTGAGCGAGGGCTCGACGATCACGATGAGCCGCGCTGCCAGCGGACGCAGTGCGTCGAGCTGATACAGGGTGGCATCGTCAGCGTCGCCCCGCTCCGAATGCAGGGCGAAGAGGATGACGCGGCGCTTCGCCGAGGTGGTATCCGCGACGCGCTCCACGAGGGGCTGCCCGCCGATCATGCCTGCTGTGCGGGCAGCTGACGGCCCTGAGCGAGGGCTTTCAGCAGGTAGGCACCATAGCCGCTCTTGACCAAGGGCTCCGCACGCTCGCGCAGCTCGTCGTCAGTGAGGAAGCCCATCCGCCACGCGACCTCTTCCGGGCATCCGATCGAGAGGCCCTGACGCTTCTCCACGGTGCGGATGAAGTCGGTGGCTTCTGCGAGCGAATCGAACGTCCCGGTGTCCAGCCAGGCGGTGCCGCGGGTGAGCAGCTGCACCTGGAGCTTCCCCCGGTCGAGGTATTCGCGGTTGACGTCGGTGATCTCGAGCTCTCCGCGCGGGGAGGGCTTGAGGTTCTTCGCGATCTCGATCACGTCGTTGTCGTAGAAGTAGAGGCCTGGCACGGCGTAGTTGCTCTTCGGCTGGGCGGGCTTCTCCTCGAGCGAGACCACGCGGCCTGCGTCATCGAACTCGACCACACCGTAGGCGGTCGCATCGTCGACCCAGTAGCCGAAGACCACACCGCCGTCCAGGTCGGTGTACTTGCGCAGCTGCGTGCCCATCCCCTGGCCGTAGAAGATGTTGTCACCGAGCACGAGCGCCGCCGAGTCGGATCCGATGTGCTCCTCGCCGAGGATGAACGCCTGCGCGAGTCCGTCGGGGGACGGCTGGGTCTTGTAGGTGATCGACACCCCGAAGCGGGAGCCGTCGCCGAGCATTCTCTGGAACGCCTCGGCGTCATGAGGCGTCGTGATCAGCAGGATGTCGCGGATGCCCGCCAGGATCAGGGTCGACAGCGGGTAGTAGATCATCGGCTTGTCGTACACCGGGACGAGCTGCTTCGACGTGCCGAGGGTGATCGGGTGCAGCCGGGAGCCGGTGCCACCGGCCAGGATGATTCCACGCATGCACCTATTCTCTCGCATGACGTGCCCTTTCCTGTGAATTCACCGCCGCCCGACGCATGTTCCCGCGGCGGCCGCCACTACCCTGGAAGTCATGCAGAGACTGCTCGTCACCGGCGGCGCCGGCTTCATCGGCTCGAACTTCGTCCACCACGTCGTGGAGAACACCGATCACCACGTCACCGTCCTGGACGCGCTCACCTACGCCGGCAACCGCGCCTCCCTCGACGGGCTCCCCGCCGACCGGGTGACGTTCGTGCACGGCGACATCACCGACGCCGAGCTCGTCGACACGCTGTTCGCCGACGCCGACGCCGTCGTGCACTACGCCGCCGAGTCGCACAACGACAACTCCCTGCACAGCCCGCGTCCGTTCCTGGACACCAACATCGTCGGCACGTACACGCTCCTCGAGGCGGCCCGCAAGCACGACCGCCGCTTCCACCACATCTCCACGGACGAGGTCTACGGCGACCTCGAGCTCGACGATCCGGAGCGCTTCACCGAGAACACGCCCTACAACCCGTCTTCGCCCTACTCGTCGACCAAGGCCGGATCCGACCTGCTCGTGCGGGCCTGGGTGCGCTCCTTCGGCGTGCAGGCGACGATCTCGAACTGCTCCAACAACTACGGCCCCTACCAGCACGTGGAGAAGTTCATCCCGCGTCAGATCACCAACGTGATCCGCGGAATCCGCCCCAAGCTCTACGGCGCGGGCGAGAACGTGCGCGACTGGATCCACGCCAACGATCACTCCTCCGCGGTGCTGACCATCCTGGACAAGGGCCGGATCGGCGAGACCTATCTCATCGGTGCCGACGGGGAGCGCAACAACAAGGACGTCGTCGAGCTCATCCTCGAGCAGATGGGACAGCCCCGCTACGCGTACGACCACGTGACCGACCGTGCCGGTCACGACCTGCGCTACGCGATCGACTCCACGAAGCTCCGCACCGAACTCGGCTGGACGCCGCAGTACGCCGACTTCGAGTCCGGCCTCGCCGCCACGATCGACTGGTACAAGGCCAACGAGGCGTGGTGGGCGCCGTCCAAGGACGCGACCGAGGCGTTCTACGCCACCAAGGGGCAGTGATGACGGTCGAGTTCGGCAAGCAGCTCACGGTCGTCGAGACCCCGATCCCGGGCATGATCGTCCTCGAGCTGCCGGTGCACGGCGACGCACGCGGATGGTTCAAGGAGAACTGGCAGCGCGAGAAGATGACCGCGCTGGGCCTCGCGGACTTCGGCCCCGTCCAGAACAACATCTCGTTCAACGACGCGGTGGGAACGACGCGGGGCATTCACGCGGAGCCGTGGGACAAGTGGGTCTCCGTCGCCACGGGGCGCATCTTCGGCGCCTGGGTGGACCTCCGCGAGGGCGAGAGCTTCGGCACCGTCTTCACGATCGAGCTGGATCCCTCCCGCGCGATCTTCGTGCCGCGCGGCGTCGGGAACTCCTATCAGACGCTCGAACCCGACACGGCGTACACCTACCTCGTCAACGACCACTGGTCGCCCGATGCGAGCTACTCGTTCCTCAACCTCGCCGACGAGACGGCCGCGATCGCCTGGCCGATCCCGCTCGCCGAGGTGGAGATCTCCGAGAAGGACAAGAACCACCCACGGCTGGCGGATGTCACGCCCATCGCGCCGCGCAAGACGCTCGTGGTGGGCGCGAACGGACAGCTCGGGCTCGCCCTGCGCGCTGCGCTCGGAGACGCCGCGCACATCGAGTACGCGACCCGCGCCGATCTCGATCTGGCCGACCCGTCGTTCGCCGGCGCCCGGCGCTGGCGCGACTACGGCACGATCATCAATGCCGGCGCCTACACGGCCGTCGACCTCGCGGAGACCCCCGACGGACGCCGCGACGCGTGGGCCGCGAATGCCGAGGGCCCCGCCCGTCTCGCGCGCATCGCCGCCGAGAACGGCATCACGCTCGTGCACGTCTCGAGCGACTACGTCTTCGACGGCACGGCCGATCGCCCCTACCGCGAGGACGACGCCCTGGCGCCGCTGGGCGTCTACGGGCAGTCGAAGGCCGCCGGTGACGTCGCCACGGCGATCGCCCCGCGGCACTACATCCTGCGCACCTCGTGGGTCATCGGCGAGGGCAAGAACTTCGTGCGGACGATGGCGTCGCTGGCTGAGCGCGGGATCGACCCGAAGGTCGTCGACGATCAGACCGGTCGCCTCACCTTCACGGACGACATCGCCCGCGCGATCGTGCACCTGCTGGCCTCGGAGGCGCCGTACGGGGTCTACAACGTCACCGGATCCGGAGAGCCTGCGACCTGGGCGGACGTCGCCCGCGCGGTGTTCTCCGCGACCGGGCACGACCCGGCCAGGATCACCGGGGTGAGCACCGCGGAGTACTTCGCGTCCGCGACGAGCCCGGTGGCACCGCGACCGGCGTGGAGCGTGCTCGACCTCGCGAAGATCGAGGCGACCGGGTTCTCCCCGTCGAACTACGTCGAGGCGCTGGCCTCGTACCTACGCTGACCGCCATCCTCCTGCGCTCTGGCCGAGATCCGGGCGCAGGAGGCGACCAGCATCGCGAGCGCGGCACCGAACGAGAGCGCGCCGACGGCTAGCGCGGTCATCGGCGATGGTCCCACCTGCCACCACCAGTCGATATGCGGGTCGAGGTAGAGATAGTCCGGCGCCACGTAGCGACGCATCGTGAAGAGGAGGGCCACAGCGTTCGCAGCGACGAGCAGCACGGCGCCTACGACGAGCTGCATCGCACTCATTCGCTGTCCTAGTCGCGCCGTCAACGCCGCGTCCTCCGAAGGCGCCAGGGCGACCGCCACGAACACGGTGAGCAGAGGCAGAAGATAGCGCGGTTGGACCTGCGATCCGACCAGAACCCCAGAGCTCACCAGGATGTACATGGGGATCACGACGAGCGCCCCGCCAACGCCGGCGAGTGCCAGCGCTTTTCGCCACCCTTGCCACCTCAGCGTCGCGAACACGGTCCCGGCCACCACGAAAACGACGAAGGCCCACACCAGCGGAGGCATAGTGGTCTCGAGCCAGCCGAGACCCCACGTCTGTCCGAAGGCGCCCGCGATGAGCGAGGGCAGGTTGAGCAGATTCTGCACGATCAGCATCGAACGCGACCCGACGGGCTCGGTGGTGCTGAGTCCGCCCAATGCGCTGCCCACCTGGCCCGCAGAGACCGTGGCGACGCCGGCCGCGACGACGATGATCGCGGGCAGTACCGCTCGCTTCAGGAAGGATCGATCGGCGCGGAACACGAGAACGAGAGCAGCGAGAACGGAGACGGCAGCATACGTCGCTGCGTCGCCTCGGGAGCTGAAGGCCATGAGCGCGGCGCTGCCGGCCAGCGCCCCGAGGACGATTCTCCGCTTCCCTGTCGTACACATGTAGCCGAGCACACTCGGGAAGAGAACCGCCAGCGACGTGATGGCCCAGGAGCTCGGATTTATCGAAGCGATGAGGAACATCCCCAACGGAACTGCCGTGACGGCGACCGACCAGCCCAGGACCGGGCGTAGCCGGCGCGGCAACGCGAACCAAGTACCGACGGTGAGGGCCGCGAAGAGTGCGGCGTTGGTCAGACGTATCGCCAACGTCGTGACAGCGACGTTCGGAGTCACGAAATGGGAGTAGACCCAGTAGTAGCCCGGGGGGTACAGTCCCTTCGAATTGACGTTCTTCGTCGGCACCATGTCGTCTGTGACGACGAGGTGCTCCTCGGTGCACTTGCCTGTCACCGTGGGCTGCGCAACGTAGCACAGGCCGATCGAAAGCTCGTGGGGCACCAGTCTCCACGGCTCCTTGTCCCCCTTCTCACACAGGCCTGGCCGCTCTCCCTGGCCGCACCAGATGCTCGCGAGATGGAAATTGTCGTCCGGCGAGGATCCGACAGGAGAAGCAAGTGACCACGCACCCAGAGCCAGGAAGATCCCCAGCGCGGAAGCGATCCCCCAGAGGACGGATCGAGCTCGGTTCACGGACGACTCCTCACAACGACAGCGCGAAGCACAATGCTATCGAGCACACGGGCGCGCCTAGAACGAGCGGCACCCCACGAGCGGGTTGTTCCCGGGCGCATCATTGATCGCGTACGCGCAGACTGTGTGACTCGACGGTCCGGCCGGAATCATCGTCGAGAATCCGTGCTGAACTCCTGCGGAGGGATATGCGGCCCCCACATCGGGACGTGCTTGATCCGCCATCCTCGGGACGCCGACCCCATCGATGTAGAAGTGCACGGCGATCGGCGCGGTGGTGTCGGGATCGATCGCCCATCCGCTGACCTGAACGCCACCGCTCACCGCGACCGCGGACTCGAAGTTGCCGAACGGCTGTGCGGAGAGCGTCGGGGCGACGAACTGGCAACCCAGCATCGTGTTCGCCCCTCGGCCATTGTTGATTCCGTAGGCGCAGACCTGCGCTCCCCCCGGGGGCAGCGTTCGTGTCACCGCGAAACCGTGTGCATCTCCGTAACCGGGGAAGGCCGCAGCGATATCGCCGCGACTCAGGTCGGCCTGATACGCGACCCCGGAAGAACCCACGTAGACGTGCACGGGGATCGAAGCGTTCGTGTCCGGATCCAAGGTCCAGCCTGCGACCGTCACCTGATCGCCCTTGACGATGAACGCATCGACCCGGCCGATCGGCGCCGTTCCGGGATCAGTTGCCGGTGGCACGAAAATCTGGCGACACGGCATGAGCAGGACATTGCTACCCGACGCCACGTTGATGCCATACACGCACACCGTCTGATAGCCCGCCGGCGCCGTTACCGTGCTCTGATATCCATGGGCGGCACCGTATACCGGGAAGACTGCCCCTACGTCCGTCCGCTGCTGGTTCGCCGTGGTCGGATAGCCCACTCCCGCGACGTATACATGCACGGCGATGGGATCCTTGGTGTCCGGATCGAACGCCCACCCGCGGACGCTGACAGTGCCGGGTCCGGACGTCAACGAGTCGATCGTGCCCACGGGAGACCCCCCGTAGGAGGTGACGGAGGTACATCCGAGGAGTTGGTTTGTCCCCGGCCCGCGGTTGATCCCATAGACGCACACATCGGCCGCCCCCCACGTGGTGGGCGGGACTGCGACATCGAAGCCGTGATTGATACCCAGCTTCGGGTAGTGCGGGCCGAGATCGGGCCGGGCGAGCTTGGCCGTCGACGGGTATCCCACGCCATTGACATAGACGTGGACGTCGATGGAGTCCGAGGTGTCAGGGTCCAAAGCCCATCCTGTGACCCGAATCTGACCGGGGACCGAACTGACGCTCTCCACGAAACCGACCGGATTGTTGGCGGTCGAGCCGCCCTGCGTCGATCCGAACCAGTCAGTGAAGTAGTTGTAGAAGTTGCGGTTGCCGTAGGCGGAGCAGGAATCGCCCTCGCCGTAGCCGGCGCGCAGCGCTGCCGCATTGGGCTGATACGGCGTGTAGTAGTACAGCGCGGCCGTCGCCTTGTTCGCGATGTAGACCGGCCCGGATCCGCAGCCCTGGTTCGGGTTGTAGAGGATGTTCCAGGTGTTGCCCGGCGCGTACCAGGTGAACCAGCGGCCCTCCATGTAGATCTGCATCTGACGGGCGGCGCCGTAGATCTGCTGGAAGAAGCCGACGTAACTGGGGTCGCAGGGGGCGTCATCGGGACAGCCCTGGCCGAGCGCGCTGTCGTAGCGCCAGCCGCTGGGCCAGGTGTGCGTGACGAGACCCTGCTCCTTCTGGAGCATGACGATCAGCACCTGGGGGTTGATGTTGCACGACTGCGAAACGCGGTAGATGATGCTCGCCGCGCTCTCGTTCGCCGTCCCCGAGTACCCGCTGCAATAGGAATCCGCGGGGCGGTTCTGCGACGTGACGCGGAAGTCCTTGAGGCACGTGTAGCCGCTCTGACACGACGGGACCTTGGCGTTGAAGAAGTCCTGGATCTGCTGCGCCGACATCGTCGACTTGTTCGTGAACGTCCCGTCGCTGATGATGTTGCCCGCGTTCCAGCCGTCGAGCGTCATCGGCCTGATGGACGTGGCCGCCGCTCCGGCACCGGTCACCGACGACGTGACCGGGGTCGCAGCCTGTGCAGCTGCGGGAGCCGCATCCGCGACCGACGGGACCAGCACGGAGAGGAAGACGGCGGCGATGGCGAGCATGCCGATCATCCAGCGTCGGGGCGCGTGAGCGCGCGCGGGACCCGGGGCATGTCCAGTCATGCTGATATTCTGCGGCTTCGGACGTCGGATGGCACCCCTGACACGCACAGTTCCGCGGGAAATCACGGAAGAACGCCGTCCGCAGGCGCCTCCTCGGTTCAGAGCTCCGCGTGCAACGTCCAGACCCTCTCGGCGGATCCGTTCCACGAGTAGGCCCGCGAGCGATCCGCGGCGAGCACCGACAGCCGTCGCGCGCCCTCCCCCGCGGCGTCGCGCAGAGCGTCGGTGAATCCCGCCTGGCTCACGAGCAGTCCTCCCTCGGCCAGCACGTCATGATGCACGCCGCTCTCCGCCGCGATCACGGGAACGCCGAGCACGAGCGCCTCGACGAGCCGCCACGGCCACACCGGCGCGGAGTCCGCCGCGACGAAGGCGAGTGCGCCGGCGAGCAGCGCGGCGCGGTCCTCTGCGGCGAGCCGCCCGAGCACGTGCACGCGCGGCGCGGCGAGTCCCTCCGCCACCGCGGCTTCCGCGATCGCGGGCGCGGAGCCTGCCGCCGCGTCCACCACGAAGACATCGGCGTCCTGGTCGACCGCGGCGGCGAACACCGCGGGAAGGGTCTCCGCCGTGCCCGTGGCCACGACGTACCGGTCGGGGGCGCCGAGCGCGATGCGCCGCTCTGCGGCATCGAGCGGAATCGCGAAGCCCGTCGGCGCAGCACCGGGGATCACGCGGATGCGATCGGCGAAGCGGCCGAGGCCGGCGAGCTCCTCCGCCATCGCGTGCGTGGGCACCACGACGGCGTCGGCGTGCTTGGCGGCGCGCTTGAGCATGCTGCGCTGCCACAGCACGCTCGCCCGCGACAGCTGCTCGGGCGCGGTCCACGCCCGAAGATCCCAGACCGTGGCGACCGTCTGGTCGTAGTCGTTGGCCCTGTCGTGCTTCGCGAGCGGGGCGAAGAGGGAGGGGGCGTGGATCATGCCTCCGCCGACGCCGGCGACCACGCCGAGCTGCCAGGCGGCGCCGAGCTCGCGACGTGCCAGCGACAGACGGTGCAGTGTGTCGGCCCCGTCCACGGCGAGGTCGCCCGCCCCTCCGGGCACGATCGCCTCGATCGTGCATTTCTGAGGCGCCGTCGCGGCCAGCCCCCGGAGGAGCGAACGCGCGGCTTCGGCCTGATCGGGGTCGACGACGTCGTTCACCTGATCCAGCACAACCCGCAGCACAGCCATGCTCCGAGCCTATCCAGCGGCGGGCGCAAGTCGGCTGAGGCGCTCCCTGCGCACCCCGGTGCGGTCCGAGGCCGGGCGCCGGCACGGCAGGTCGACGAGGCCCAGTAGCATCGTGACGAACGCCGAGGCCCGAAGGAGCACACATGCGCGTACTCGTCACCGGCGGGGCCGGCTACATCGGATCCCACACCGTGCTCGCCCTTCTCGAGCGCGGGGACGACGTGATCGTCGTCGACAACTTCGCGAACAGCTCCCCCGTCTCGCTCGAGCGCGTCGCCCGCATCGCGGGACGCGCCCCGCAGGTGCACCGACTCGACGTCGCGGATGCGGCCGCCCTCGACGCGGTGTTCGCCGCGGAGAGGCCGGAGGCCGTGATCCACTTCGCCGGGCTCAAGGCGGTCGGCGAGAGCGTCGCCGAGCCGCTGCGCTACTACTCCGAGAACCTCGGGACGACGTTCGCGCTGCTCGCGGCCATGCAGCGCCACGGGGTGCGCACGCTCGTCTTCTCCTCTTCCGCGACGGTCTACGGCGACCACCAGCCCGTCCCCTACCGCGAAGACGGCGGACTCCTCGACGCCTCCAACCCGTACGGCCAGACGAAGGTCATGATCGAGCGCATCCTCGAGGACGTCGCGCAGGCGGATCCGCAGTGGCGCATCGCGCTGCTGCGCTACTTCAACCCCATCGGCGCGCACGAGAGCGGGCTGATCGGCGAAGACCCGCGCGGCATCCCGAACAACCTCGCGCCGTACGTGGCCCAGGTCGCCGTCGGTCGTCTCGCCGAGGTCGGCGTCTTCGGCGACGACTACCCGACCGCGGACGGCACCGGCGAGCGCGACTACATCCACGTCGTCGACCTCGCCGCGGGACATGTCGCGGCCCTCGAGCACCTGCGCACGCGGGACGGTATCCGCGCTTGGAATCTCGGCACCGGCCGGGGGACCTCGGTCCTCGAGCTCATCGCCGCCTTCGAGAAGGCCTCGGGGCGGCCCATCCCCCGGCGCATCCTGCCCCGGCGAGGAGGCGACCTGGCCCAGACCTGGGCCGACACCGCCCGGGCGGAGTCCGAGCTCGGCTGGCGCGCACAGCGCGACATCGTCGACATGGCCGCGGACAGCTGGCGCTGGCAGTCCGCGAATCCGCAGGGCTACGACTCCGAGTAGCCCGGATCCGCCGACCGGTATCGGCGACCCGGCACCTCGGACCGCCGGATCAGCTCGTGGGCGTCGGCGACGGCTCGGGGTGCAGGGTCGCCTTGACCATCGCGTGGATCGCGTTCCAGTCGGGCTCGAACTCGTCCACGCCGTTGGCGGGGGTGAGATCGATCGTGGTGAGCTTCTGCTTCTTCGCCTTCATCATGAGGTCGAAGAACTCCGGCAGCTTGTCCTGGGGCAGGTCGGTGTCGACCGCGGACGTCCCCGCCGCGGCGATCTCGCTGAAGTGCGCGGCCACGTTCTGAGGAGTGAACTGCTTCAGCAGCGCGTCCTGTAGCTCGCGCTGACGGCGCATCCGGTCGAAGTCGCTCGTCGTGTAGCGCGAACGCGCGTACCACTGCGCGGTGTCGCCGTTCATGTGCTGCTGCCCGGGCTCGATCCAGCCGGTCGCCCACTCCTCTGCGTTGTCCGGACCACCCCACTCCGGGACGTTGCCCTCGGGCAGGCGCTCCTTGACGTTGATGTCGACCCCGCCCAGCGCGTCGATGAGCTTCGCGAAGTCGTTCATGTCGAGGAACACGTAGTACGGGACCTTGATCCCCAGCACGCCCTCGGCCGCGGCCTTGGTGGCCTCGACCGCGGGGCGCGAGCCGTGCTTCTCCGCGTCGGGGTAGAGCGAGGGGCCGGTGTGGCAGACCTCGACGGCGTTGGTGAGCTGGTTGATCCCGCTCCCCCAGCCGCACTCCGCGTCGTCATGGGCCTGCAGACCGTCGGGGTACAGGTCGTGCATGGGGCCCGGCGCGAACGGCACATGCGGCATGTCGCGCGGGATGCCGAAGATCGTCGTCTTTCCGGTCTCGGCGTTCACCGACACCACCGAGATGCTGTCGTAGCGCATCGAGTCGCGGCCCAGGCCGCTGTCCGCGCCGAGCAGCAGCACGTTGTAGTAGCCGTCGCTGGGCGGCAGGCTCGGTCCGCCGGAGCCGAACAGGGTGCTGATCGCGCTGCGGCTGGAGCCGAGGACGTTCGCGGCATAGGCGGCGCCGGAGCCGCACAGGGCCAGCACCAGCACCGCGACGAGCGGGATCGCGATCCTCGCGTAGTTCTTGGTGCGCACCAGGCGCACGATGCGCAGCGTGTCGAAGGTGAGCACCACCCACAGCACGGCGTAGGCGATGCAGAGGATCTGGATGAGCGTCAGCACGAGCCAGCTCACCCAGCCTCCGCCGACGGTGAGCCAGAGCAGCGCTTGGTGCCAGAGCAGCGCGCCGAGCACGCCGAGCACGATCAGCGCCCACATCGTGAGCGTCGCGCCGAGGCCGAAACGGCCCAGCCTGCGATTGCCCGCCAGCACCTGGGCGGATCCGGGGATCAGCACATTGAGCACGACGAGCCACCAGCCGCGGCGGGTCATGACGTCCGGCGACCCGAAGTCGGGGTCGCGCATCGGCCTCGTGCGGATGAGCCCCGCGCTCTGCGCGGAGACCCCGCCGGGCCGGGCCAGGACCTGGGTCACAGGCTGTCCTTCAGCCGCCGGTTCTTCTCCTCGACCTGCGCCTCGAGGTCGCGGGCGTAGGACTCGATGCGGTCGGCCAGGGCCGGATCCGCGGTTCCCAGGATGCGTGCGGCGAGGATGCCCGCGTTGCGCGCGCCCCCGATCGAGACGGTCGCGACGGGGATGCCGGCGGGCATCTGCACGATCGAGAGCAGCGAGTCCATGCCGTCGAGGTAGGCGAGCGGGACCGGGACGCCGACCACGGGCAGCGCGGTCACGGAGGCCAGCATGCCCGGCAGGTGGGCCGCGCCTCCGGCTCCGGCGATGATCACCTTGAGCCCGCGCTCGCGCGCCTCGGTGCCGTAGCGGTGCAGCTTCTCCGGCGTGCGGTGCGCGGAGACGACCTCGACCTCGTGAGGGATGCCGAACTCGGTCAGCGCCTCGGAGGCGGCGCTCATCACGCGCCAGTCGGAGTCGGATCCCATCACGACGCCGACGAGGGGCGCGGCGGATGCGTGCAGTGTCCCAGTCACCCGTACAGGCTACGGGCGACGGCTGGGAGAACCCCGCTGCGGCGCGCCCTCGCGGCCGAGAACCAGGCTCCGGCTCAGGCGAAGGCGTCCGCGGCGGCCCTGGCCTCGGCGAGCACGGTGTCGAGGTCGGATCCGCTCGCGTTCACGTGCCCGACCTTGCGGCCGGGGCGCGGCGCCTTGCCGTAGGTGTGCACCTTGGCCTGCGGGCTCGCGGCGAGCGCGGCCGGGACGCGATCGAGCATCCCGGCATCCGCAGGCCCGCCGAGGATGTTGATCATGACGGACCAGTCCGCGTGCGGAGTCGTCTCCCCCAGAGGCAGGTCGGCGACCGCGCGCAGGTGCTGCTCGAACTGCCCGGTCACCGCGCCGTCCTGGCTCCAGTGGCCGCTGTTGTGCGGGCGCATCGCGAGTTCGTTCACGAGGATCCGGCCGTCCTCGGTCTGGAACAGCTCGACGGCGAGCATGCCGGTCACGCCCAGTCCCTCGGCGATCTCCCGGCCGATCCTCGCGGCCTCGGCGAGGTGCTCGGCGTCGACGCCGGGCGCAGGGGCGATCACCTCGGCGCACACCCCGCCCTTCTGCACGGTCTCCACGACGGGGTACGACACGGATTCGCCGTTCGGACGCCGCGCGACCTGCTGCGCGAGCTCGCGCACGAACGGCACGAGCTCCTCGACGAGCAGGGCGTCGCCATCGGCGAGGCCGGAGAACCAGTCCGCCGCCTCCTCGGCCGCGGAGACGACGCGCACGCCCTTGCCGTCGTAGCCGCCGCGCGGCGTCTTCACGACGCCGCGGCCGCCGTGCGCGTCGAGGAAGGTCTGCAGTTCGCCGACGTCGGCGACGCGGGCCCAGTCCGGCTGGGGGGCGCCGAGATCCGCGAGGCGGGCGCGCATGTCGAGCTTGTCCTGCGCGAACCGCAGCGCGTCGGGACCGGGGTGCACGGCCACGCCGTCGGCGACGAGCGCACGCAGCACCTCCTGCGGCACGTGCTCGTGATCGAACGTGATCACGTCCACGTCGGCCGCGAACCGGCGCACGGTGTCGAGATCGCGGTAGTCCCCCACCGCGGTGGCCGCCAGCTGCGCCGACATGCCCTCGTCCTCCGCCAGCACCCGGATATCGATGCCCAGCTCGACCGCCGGGGCGATCATCATCCGCGCCAGCTGTCCGCCGCCGATCACACCCACACGCAACGCCATCGGTTCTCCGTTCCTCACCCCCCATTCTCCCGCACGTTCCGCTCCCGCTCTCACCGCCCGCCCTTCGGGTCGTCCCCCTCAGCGCACGCCAGAGGCTCCGCTGACGGGGACGACGCGACGGGAGGGCGGGCGCGGGTCAGGCGGGGTAGGGGTTCTGGGCGGCCTGGGCGTCGCGATGGGCGAGGATCTGCCCGACCTCCACCTGGTCCGCGAGGGTCTCCTGCACGAGAGCGACGTTCGGCACGTCGCGGATCCGCAGCGGCGCGTCCACGCCGTTGGACAGCAGCACCGTTCCTGCGCCGACGAGGCGCTGCAGGGGTCCGCGGCGCACCGAGATCGTGTACCCGCGGGCGTGCGACATCTCGATGCTGTTGCGGGATCCGACGCCGTCGCGCACGATCACCCGGCGCGTCGTGATCGTGACCCGCCGCGAGAGCCAGGTCAGGAACGGAACCACCACGAGCAGCAGCACGAGCGCACCGGCCGCCGCCCAGAGCATCCAGTCCTTGGCCCACCCCGCGAGGGGCGCCGGGAGGTTGCCGGTGAAGTATCCGGTGGCGCCCGCCACGACGATGAGCACGAGCGCCGACCAGAACAGATGCCGCGCGTGCGGGTGGAACCGGGCGATGAGGCGCTCCTCCGCGGGCACGCCGGGCGGCGGCGTCATCGGCCGCCCGCCCAGACCCATCGGTTGCGTCACGCGTCCATTGTGACCCGCGGCGTCGGGATCCGCACGGCCCGTCCCGGGTGTGTCCTGATGCGGATCCGCTCCGCCGCACCGACTCCGCTCATGCCGAGGGCGCTTCCGCTCCCGCCGCGCGCGTCACACCACCAGCGCGATCGCGACCCCGTCCCAGCCCTTCACGCCGACGGTCTGCAGCGCGGTCGCATCGAAGCGGGGATCGCGTCCGAGCATCTCCAGCCCCTCGCGCGTGCCGACCACCATCGAGTCGGCCGACGCGGGATCCACGATGTCGCCCTCGCGCCCGATGTTGTCGACCACGACGACGGATCCGGGGTGCCCGAGCCGTGCGGCCCAGTCCAGGTAGATCGTGTTCGACTCCTTGTCCGCGTCGATGAAGATCAGATCGAAGGGCTCGTCGTCCTCGAGCGCGGGCAGCACCTCTGCCGCACGCCCGAGACGGATCTCGACCCGCTCTCCCACGCCCGCGGCGTCGATGCTCGCGCGCGCGACCGCGGCGTTGTCCGGCTCCGCCTCGATCGTCACGACGCGGCCGCCGTCCCCCACCGCCCGCGCCATCCAGATCGTGGAATAGCCGCCGAGGGTGCCGATCTCCAGCACCCGGCGCGCCCCCGCGATGCGGGCCAGCAGGTTCAGCAGCTTCCCGCTGACCGGCGCGACCTCGATCGCGGGCATCCCCGCCGCCTGCTGCGCGGCCAGGGCGGCCTCGAGCGCGGGGTCGTGCCCGACGAGGGTCTCGGAGAGGTAGTCGTCGGCGGCGCGCCAGTTCGCGAGGTTCGGTTGGGCCATGCGCCCAGCTTCGCCCCTCTCGGCACGGCGATCAAGACCGTTCCGGCTCCGATCCGGCCGTCGTCGACGAACCGGCCCCCGCTCCCGTGTCCGCGCCCTCGCTCGGCGGATTCTCGGGCAGCGGCGCGGGGAAGGGAGCCGGGAGCGTCCGCGGCAGGTCGGCCGCGAGCGCGGGCTGCCGGCGGAACTGGCCGGTGAGGATCAGCACCAGGATCACCGCGGCGCCGACGATCCAGCCCGCCACGCCCAGGGGCAGGACGAGGGCCGGATCCACCCGCGTGCCCGCGGCGAAGAACCAGGCGTACATCCCCGCCGAGGCGTTGAGCGCTCCGTGCGCGAAGACGGCGGGCCACATCGATCCGGAACGCAGCCGGAGCCACCCGAGCAGTACGCCCCACACGACGCATCCCCCGGTCATGAGGAGCACCCCGCCGAGATCGGTGCGCCCGAAGTTGTAGCCGAGCAGGATGATCGGCGCGTGCCACAGCCCCCAGACCACGCCGCTGACCAGGAGGGAGGCCCAGGTGCCGTAGCGGCGCAGCGCCGGCACGAGGAACCCGCGCCAGCCGAGCTCCTCACCGAACGCGGCGAGCGCGTTGACCGTCGACGCGGCGACCGGGATGCTCGCCGCCTGTGCCGCGATCAGCACGCCCGTCGGCGGGAGCGGGGTGCCGGCCGGAACCCTCGCCGCGATCAGCGCGGCGAACCCGGAGAAGCCGGTGAGGTCGACCGTGAGCCAGCCGCACAGGGCGGCGATCGCGGTGGAGAGCGCGACCAGCAGCGGAGGGACGAGCAGTCCGATCACCATGAGCCACACGACGCGCTTCACGGGGCGCAGGGGCCAGAGGCCCAGGAACCGCAGCCGCCGGCCCTTCGGGATCGGCCGGAGCACGAGCAGCACGAGCACGACCGCGACGGCCGGCATGTACATCATGACAGTCATGAGCGGGAGGGCGTACGGCTCCCGCAGCCCGTCGCCGAGCCACAGCGGCAGCGCCACCAGCCAGGCGAGCCCGCAGGCCAGCACGACGTAGAGGATGATGGCGCCGAGCCCGATGCGCACCGACGCACCCTGCAACGGCTGCTCCCCGTCCCTCCCGACTCCCGTCGTCCCGCCGATCTCCTCGCTCATCGCCCGCTCCGACCGCTCTCATCGCCCGCGCCTGCGGCCGCTCCGCGGTCGAGGTAGGCCTGCAGAACGCCCGCGCCGACCGCCGCTCCGTCGACCGTGACGACCAGCGGGCGCTTGTCCCGGCGCTCGACCTCGATCGCCGGGCCGCGGCGGAGCACGATGCCGGTGCGCCCGTCGAGGCCGAGTCGCCAGCCGAAGCCGCCGAACTCGCCGAACGGGTTGCACTCCACGGCACGCACCGAGACGACCTCGTCGAGGGGGACGCGCACGCGGGGGAAGCCGATCTGGGATCGCACCGAGAGCCCGTCGGGACCGACGCGCACCCGGAACGACGCGGAGGACGCGAACGCGCCCCCGATGAGCACCAGGGTGAGCACCGGCACCCACATCCGATCGGTGAACCGGATCGCCATGAACGCGGTGATGCCGACCACGACCACCACGAGCAGCGAGATGAGGATCATGGCGCGGCGGGACAGCGACGCGGTCGCCAGCCAGACCACCCGTTCGCCGCTCGTGATCGCCGCGACATGGGCGGGCTGCAGCGGCGCGGCCGGAGCAGGACGGATGTGCGGCTGCAGCAGCCAGCCGATCCCGATCAGCACGACGAAGGCGCCGAACCCCAGCAGCATGAGCCCGCCGAGATCCTGCACCTGCTTCGCGTCGGCGATCCCGCGCTGCGTGCCGACGGCGCCCAGGTGGATGACGGCGCTGAGCCCGGAGATCCCCAGCGCCATCCCGACGATGAGCCTTGCACCGCCGCCCCAGTGGTCGCGCACGCCGACGACCGTCGTGATCGTGAGCACCGCCGGCAGCACGAAGCCGAGCAGGATCGACAGCCAGACGAACGTGACAGGCGGTCCGAAGCCGTCGACGCCCGAGGGCCCCCAGTGCGTCGCGGCCGGCGAGGGCAGCTCCGGCAGCCAGGCGAGGACCAGGGCGAGCACGACGGCGGAGAGCACGAGCGGCACCACGGCGCCGAGGGCCAGGGCGATCAGCCGGGCCCGGCGCAGATCGCGGGCCGGGATCGCGGTCAGGTCCTGCGCAGCAGGAGCGGAACGTGCGTTCATGATGGGATCCTCCTCATTCCTGGGCGGCGATCAGCGCGGCGAGGGTCGCGGGGCTGACACCGAGCGCCGCACCACGACGGACGAGCGCCCCGATGTCCTCTGCGAGGTCCGCGAGGGGCGCGGCGGAGGCCGAGAGCACGGCGCCGCGCCCTCGGCGCAGATCCAGGAGTCCCTCGTCGCGCAGCTCCTGATACGCCCGCAGCACCGTGTGCACGTTGACGTCGATGGCGTCGGACAGCTCGCGGGCGGCCGGGAGGCGGTCGCCCGGGCGCAAGCGCCCCGCAAGCACCTCCGCCCGCACCGAGGCCGCGATCTGCGCGAACAGCGGCTGTGCACTGTCGGCGTCGATACGGATCAGCATCGGGCTCACCTCCTGTCTATTTATTCTAGGTCAACTAGATCAATTGTGGAAGGGATCCAGTCGATTCATCGCGGAGGGCGCGCACCGGGAAGACTGGCCGCATGCGCATCACTCCCCGCCGGCTGGCCGTCAGCATGAGCCTGTGGATCCCGAACCTGTTCAGCGGAATCAGGGTGCGCGGGTTCAGCGCCGACTGGACGCGGGCCGTGGTCGAGCTGCACGTGAACGTCTTCACGCGCAACTACGTCAAGACCGCGTTCGGCGGATCCATGCAGGCGATGACGGACCCGTACTTCTTCATGCTCGTCATGCACCAGCTGGGTCGCGACTACGTCGTCTGGGACACCCGCGGCGAGATCGAATTCCTCACGCCGGGCCGCGGCGTGCTCACCGCGCGCTTCCATGTGCCGGCGGAACGGGTCGCCGACATCCGTCTGCGCGCCACCGGCGGCGCGAAGGTGCTCGAGTGGTTCGAGACGGAGATCACCGACGGCTCGGGCGAGGTCGTCGCGCGCGTGCGCCGCGAGGTGTACGTGCGGGAGAAGAAGCGCGTCACCGCGGCGAAGGCCTGACCCCGGACGGAGCGGATCCGCCTCGACGCGGGGCCGGTCGGGGCCGGATCGTCCGCGATGATGAGAGCATGCCTCTTGCGCGCCGCCTGACGCTCGCCGATGCCGTCGCGATCGGCCTCGGATCCATGATCGGCGCGGGGGTCTTCACCGTCTGGGGTCCCGCCCTGGGCGCCGCCGGATCCGGTCTCTTGATCGCGCTGGTCCTGGCAGGCGTCGTGGCGTTCTGCAACGCCACCTCCTCCGCGCAGCTCGCGGCCGCGCATCCGGTCTCCGGCGGCACCTATGCCTACGGACGCACCGAACTCGGACCCTGGTGGGGCTTCATCGCCGGCTGGTGCTTCGTGATCGGCAAGCTCGCGAGCGGCGCCGCCATGGCGATGACCGTCGCGGCCTATGTCGCCCCGGCCGGATGGCAGAAGCCGGTCGCGGTCCTCGCGGTCGCCGCCCTCACCGCCGTCACCTGCGTCGGGGTGACGCGCACGGCC
Source organism: Microbacterium sp. (assembly GCA_031277885.1). Lineage (GTDB taxonomy): Bacteria > Actinomycetota > Actinomycetes > Actinomycetales > Microbacteriaceae > Microbacterium. Next base: position 20,920 of record JAITLM010000193.1, on the reverse strand, counting down.
CGCGTCACCCAGGTGCTCGTCGCCGTCACGCTGCTCGGGCTGATCCTGGTCCTCGCGGCAGCCGGGTCCGCACTCCCGCACGCCGCCCCCTCGCCGCTCCCGCCCGGATCCCCGTACGGCGTCCTCCAGGCGGCGGGCCTGCTGTTCTTCGCCTTCGCGGGGTATGCGCGCATCGCGACCATGGGCGAGGAGGTGCGGGATCCCTCGCGCGCCATCCCCCGGGCGATCGGCATCGCGCTCACCGCCGCGCTCGTCGTCTACGTGCTCGTCGGCGGCGCGGTCGTCCTGACGCTCGGCGGCGCCGCGGCGAGTTCGTCCGCTCCCCTCGCCGACGTCGTCTCCGCCGCCGGCTGGACGGCCGCGGGGCCCGCGGTGCGGGTCGCGGCCGCGACCGCCGCGACCGGGGCGCTGCTCGCCCTGCTGTCCGGGATCGGGCGGACCTCCCTGGCGATGGCGAGGGAGCGCGACCTCCCCCGGTTCCTCGCCGCCGTCGCTCCGCGGCACAGCGTCCCTCGGAGCGCGCAGCTGGCCGCGGGGGCCGTCGTCGTGGCGGTCGTGCTCGTCGCCGACCTGCGGGGAGCGATCGGTTTCTCCTCCTTCGGCGTCCTGCTCTACTACTTCGTCGCGAACGCTGCGGCGCTCCGGCAGGGCGGGTCCGCGCGCCGGTACCCGAAGGCGCTGCAGGTGCTCGGCGCCCTCGGCTGCGTCGCACTGGCCGTCTCCCTGCCGCTGCCCTCGGTGCTGATCGGGACGGCCGTCGTCCTCGTCGGCGTCGCCCTCCGCGCGATCAGGCTCCGCGGGGACCGGAGACGGCGCGATACGCCGAGGGCGTGAAGCCGAGCACTGCACGGAAGTCGTTCGCGAGGTGCGCCTGGTCCGCGTAGCCGAGGTCGGCGGCGACGGTCGCGAGATCCGTGCCGGGATCCGAACGGATCCGCTCCGCCGCCTCCTGCAGGCGGCGCCTGCGGATCATGGCGGCGGGAGACAGCCCGACGTGACGGTGCGCCATGCGCTGCAGGGTGCGCACCGAGACCGCGAGACGGGCCGCCGCCTGCTCGGGTGTGCGGACCGCGGGATCCGACATGAGCAGCTCGGCCATCGCGTTCGCATGCCGCCCGGGCGCCGTGACCTCGCCGACGCGGTCGCGCAGCCAGGCGCACAGCACCGCCACGGCGCGCTCCCGATGCCCCTCGCCCGAGGACATCGCGTGCGCGACCGCCTCGGGGAGCCCCGGCGCGGGGAAGTCCTCGACCCGGTCGAGCAGCGCCGAGGGGGTCTCGGTCAGCACGGCCACCGCGGCCGGGCGCAGCAGCGCACCGACCGCCCACCCCCTGCCCGTCAGGTCCCGTGCACTGGCGCGCGTCGTCGCACCCGACAGCACGGCGCCCCCTTCCTCGACCACGAGGTTCAGCGCGGGGAACGACACCAGGTCCTGCCGCGAGGAGCGACCGGGTTCGATGTCCCACTCCGGGATCCAGCACCACTCCACGAGCTCGGCGGCGTCGGCGGGCGGCGGGAGCCGGTGGAACTGCGGCAGGCGCGCCGGATACAGCACGCCTCGCGTCGGATCGACCATTCCTCGAGCGTAGAAGGCGTCGCCGACATCGGCGCGACGCCGCCGGCAGCAGGACGGAGGAAGGTGGCGCGAATCTCCAAGAGCCGCGCCCCGACCCCGGCCTAATGTCGGGGTCATGAGCGAAGACACCTCCACCACAGCTACCACCGGCGTCACCGGCGCGTACACGACCAACGGCCGCCCGAACGCGGCGACCTCCCTCACCCCGTTCCTGGCCATCCCCGACTCCCGGTCCGCGATCGAGTTCTACCGCGAGATCTTCGGCGCCCGCGTCGTCGAGATCACCGAGTTCGGCGGCGTGGTCGCGCACGCCGACCTCGACTTCGGGCTCGGGATCCTGCAGCTCGGCGACCCCAATCCGGAGTACGGGCTCATCGCGGCTCCCGGCGGCGATGCGGACTGCTACTCGATGGGCCTCTACGTGCCCGATGTCGACACCGTCGTCGAGCGCGCCGTCGCCGCGGGCGCCACGATCCGCGAGGCGCCGTCGACGTTCGTCTCGGGCGACCGCTTCGCGAGCATCCGGGACCCGTTCGGCGTGCGCTGGTCGATCATGACGCGGGTCGAAGACCTCTCGGAGTCCGAGAGCGCGGCCCGCATCGCCGAATGGGCCGCGTCCTTCACCGCATCGGAGAGCTGAGCGCCTCGCCGGCCGCGCTCACCGCGGCCTCCTCGGCGGCCGCCGTCACCGCGGGCAGCAGCGCCTCCGCGGTGCGGCGGTAGCCGAGGGCGCTCGGGTGGAACCGGTCGAGGCTGAACATCTCCTCCGGCTCGTCGAAGAACATCGGCCCCACGGCGCGGCGCAGGTCGACCGCGGTGGCTCCGTGCTCGATCGCGGCCTGGGCCTGCGCCGCCGCCAGCCGCCGCGACATGCGCGAGGCGATCGAGCGCAGCGGCTGCGGTACCGCCCGCAGCGCTCCGAGGTCGGGACAGGTGCCGACCACGACGCCGGCGCCGAGCGCGTGCAGCCAGCCGATCGCATCCTCCAGGTGCTGCACCGACAGGGAGACGGGGATCCGGTGGGTCACGTCGTTACCGCCCACGACGATCACCGCGACGTGCGGCAGGTAGTCCGTCTCGAGCGACGCGAGCTGGGCGTCCAGATCCGGCGACTCGGATCCGACGATCGCGACGGTCCGCAGCCGCACCGGTCGTCGGGTCCGCCGGGCGACGCCCTTCGCGAGCCGTCCGCCCAGCGTGTCCTTGCGCCGCTCGGCACCGAGGCCGGCCGCGAGCGAGTCGCCGAGCAGGAGCAGTTCGATCGGCTCCCCAGCCAGGCGCCGCCGCCACACGCGGTCGGCGTCGATCGCGTCCTCCCCCAGCGGCTTGCCGATGCGGCGCCGGGCGATGCGCGCCTGACGCCGCAGCGCCAGCGGCACCGCGACGGCGGATCCGGCGATCGCGAGCCCGGCGGCTCCGAGAAGCCCGACCGGGACGCCTCGGGAACCGGCCCGACGGCGATCAGCAGCGTCCATACGCCGATCAGACCGCATCGACATGAACGGCGTATGACCGGCCGTGGACGTTTCGGCGCCTCGGTCGGGATCCGGAGCTCAGGAGAGCGGCTTGACCTCGAGCGCGTCGGAGGCGTCGCCCGCGCGCACGCCCGCGAACGCCGTGTAGCCGTCGGCCGCGGCGCGCTCGAGCAGCGCCTTGAGGTTCTTCGTGCGGCGCTCGAGGCGCACTCTGGCGCCGCCCGCGATGAGCGCGGCCTTGTGCGCGACGAGCTCGGAGACGGGCACGTCGCCGTCGTGCACGAGCACCACCGCCTGCCCCGCGGCGTCATCGGCGGATTCCAGCAGGTCCACGATCCGCTCGAAGCCGATCGAGAAGCCGACGGCCGGCACCTGCTGTCCGAGGAAGCGCCCGATCATGCCGTCGTAGCGCCCGCCGCCGCCGAGCGAGTACGCCACCGAAGGGTGCGCGAGCTCCATGATCGTGCCCGTATAGTAGCCCATGCCGCGCACCAGGAACGGGTCGAACTGCAGCGGGATGGGGTCGATGCCCTCGGCGGCGGGGCGGGCCGCCGCGACGGCTTCGCCGAGTCCGACGAGGTGCGCGACGAGGTCCTCGGGAGCGTTCTCGGGAAGCGCCTTGCGGATCTGCCGGTCGCCGTAGGGGTTGTATTCGAGGGTCTGCGGACGGCGCAGGAAGGCCGCGAAGGCCTCGACCGCGGCGGCCGTGGCCCCGCGCTCGCGCAGCTCGGCGACGATGCCGTCCGCGCCGATCTTGTCGAGCTTGTCGATCGTGATGAGCACCCCGGGCCGCTCGTCCTCGGCGAAGCCGAACGAGTCGAGCATCCAGTCCAGGGCGCGGCGGTCGTTCACGCGCACCGTGCCGCCGGTGAGACCGAGCGCGTCGATCGTGTCGAGCGAGGCGACGATGAGCTCGGCCTCGGCGCGCGCCGAATCGTCGCCGATGATGTCGATGTCGCACTGCACGAACTGGCGGTAGCGGCCCTTCTGCGGGCGCTCGGCACGCCATACCGGCCCGATCTGGATCGAGCGGAACACCCCGGGCAGCTGTCCGCGGTTGGTCGCGTAGAAGCGCGCGAGCGGGACGGTCAGGTCGTAGCGCAGGCCCAGGTCGCTGAGCGCGGCGGGATCCTCCGCGGCCTCGCGGATGCCGTCCGCGTCGAGCCCGCGGCGCAGGATGTTGAAGGACAGCTTCTCGTTGTCCCCGCCGATCCCCGCGTGCAGCCGGTCGTACTCCTCGACGACGGGCGTCTCGATCTCGTCGAAGCCGTGCGCGCGGTAGCGCTCGCGGATGACGGAGAGCACGCGCTCGCGACGCGCCTTGTCGGCGGGGAGGAAGTCGCGCATCCCGCGCGGAGGATTGACCGTTGCCACGGATCCATTCTTCCAGGTTCGTCGGGTCCGCCCCGTCCCTCAGGCCGGCTCTGATCCCTCCGCGGCCCGGACCTCGTCCTCGAGGATCCGGATGCGCTCGCGCAGCGCGCGCTCGGCGTCCCAGCCGTGGGTGCGCGCCGCGACGACGAGAGCGAGCAGCTGATCGCCGAGCTCCGCCTCGGTGAGCGGGACGGGCTCGGTGGCGGGCGCGGGAGTGGGACCGACGATCGCCGGCGGCGCCTCCTCGCCGGCCTCGACGGCCGGATCCTCCGAGACCTCGACGCCCGCCTTCGCGGCGCGGCCCAGGATCTTCTGCGCCCGGGCGAGCGCCGGCATGCCGGGCGGGATGCCGTCCAGCACGCTGCGCCGCTCGCGCTTCTCCGCCGCTTTCGCGGCGTTCCAGTGCACGAGCACCTCCTCCGGCGTGCGCGCGATCGCATCGCCGAATACGTGCGGGTGGCGCCGGGTCATCTTCTCGGTCAGCGTGCGCGCGACGTCGTCGATGTCGAACGGATCCTCCGGATCCTGCGCCGCGATCGCCGCGTGGAACAGCACCTGCCAGAGCAGATCGCCGAGCTCCTCACGCAGCTCCGCGCGGTCGTCCCGCTCGACGGCATCGATGAGCTCGGCCGATTCCTCGACGAGATAGGGCACGAGCTCGCGGTGCGTCATCGCCTGCGACCACACGCACCGCTCCCGCACCTGGCGCATGACCTCCGCCGCGGCGCGGAGCGGATCCATCCCGGGATCCGGCTCCTGATCAGCGCCCATCCCCGTACGCCTCCTCCTCGGCCGACTCGTCGGCGGTCTCGTCGTCCTCGGCGTCGCCGAGGGCGCGGTGCACCTTCGCCCGCCAGGAGACCAGCGCGGCCGCCACGACCAGGGCGATCACCGAGCCGAGCAGGACCGCGAGGATCGCCTGATCCTTCACGGACGCGTCCCCGGCGAACGCCAGGTTGGCCAGCAGCAGCGAGACCGTGAACCCGATGCCGCCCAGGGCGCCGGCCGCGAGCACGTCGGGGAACCGGATCGCCGGAGGCGCGCCCCGCGGACGGATCATCTGCGCGAGGGCGCCGAACGCGCCGATGCCGATCAGCTTGCCGACCGGCAGCGCCACGAGGATCGCGAAGAACGCCGGCGACAGCTCGTCCAGCGGCACCTGCGGGATGACGACGAACGCCGCCACGAAGGCGAACAGCGGCAGCACCAGGCCGTTGACCCAGGGCTCCAGCGCATGACGGGTCGGATCCGCCGCCCTGGGCGCCATCACCAGGCCCAGCATCACGCCCGCGATCGTGGCGTGCACGCCGGAGGCGGCGAAAAGCCCCCAGGCGACGACCCCGACGATCACCATCAGCACGGCGACGACCGGGGTGGCGGGTCCGCGCAGACGTCGGCTGAGCACGGCGAAGACGATGACCGCGAGCACGCCGAGTCCGAGCAGCAGCAGGTTCAGCCCGTGCGCGAACAGCACGGCGATGAACACGATCCCGACGATGTCGTCGAGGATCGCGAGCGCCAGCAGGAAGGCGCGCACCGCCGAGGGCAGACCGCGCCCGAAGACGGCGAGCACGCCGAGCGCGAAGGCGATGTCGGTCGCGGTCGGGATCGGCCAACCGGTCGCGCTCGGGTCGGAGCCGGCGATCCAGAGGTAGAGGGCGATCGGCACGAGGATGCCGCCCGCAGCGGCGATCGCGGGCTGGATCGCGACGCGCACGCTGTTCAGCTCGCCGCGCGTGAGCTCGTACTGGAGTTCGAGCGCCACGACGAAGAAGAAGATCGCGAGCACGCCGTCCGACACCCAGTGCGAGACCGAGAGGTCGAGCGCGGTGCCGGGGATCCCGAGGTGCGCGCCGAGGAGGCCTGCGATCGCGTCGTGCGTGGGCAGGTTCGCGAGGAGCAGCCCCAGCCCCGCGGTCGCCAGCAGCAGGATCGCGGGGAATTGCGGTGATCTCAGTAGGCGACTCATCCGGCTCATCCCCTCCACCGTATCGCGCCCCCTACTTCCGCGAGACTCCAACTGGGCGACGAGACTGCGGCTCAGGAGCGCAGTCTCGTCGCCCAGTTGGAGTCTCGCGGTCATGGGCCGGGGACGGGCCGAGCCGGGGCCGGCCGGTCACGGGGCGGGCGGGAGCGGAGCGTCACGCGGTCGGCGGGCGCGCCGGGTCGGTTTACGCTCGAACCGTGACCCCCGACACAACCCATACCGAAGCCATCCGCATCGTCGGCCGGTTCGAGGCAGGGCGCGAGCTGCCCGAGGCGATGCGCGCGGACGTGCGCATGCTCGGCGCACTGCTCGGCCAGGTCCTGCGCGAATCCGGCGGCGACGACCTGTTCGACGACGTCGAGCGCCTCCGCCAGGCCACCATCGAGGCCTACACCGACGAGTCCGCCGAGGCCTTCGACCGCGCGACCCGCATCGCCGAGGAGTTCTCGGTGCAGCGCGCCGACGAGGTGGCCAGGGCCTTCACCGCCTACTTCCACCTCGTGAACCTCGCCGAAGAGCACCAGCGCGTGCGCGTCCTCCGCGAGCGCGGCGACGACCCGACGTCCACCGACACGGTCGCCGGCGCCTTCGCGCAGCTGAGCGCCGAGGTCGGCGAGGACGAGGCCCGCCGGCGGCTGGGCGCGCTGCGGTTCCACCCCGTGTTCACGGCGCATCCGACCGAGGCCCGCCGCCGCGCGGTGTCCTCCAGCATCCGCCGCCTCGCCGAGCTGCTGAGCGCGCACGACGCCGCGGCCGAGGGCGGACCGGAGGCGCACCGCGCCCGCCGGCGCATGCTGGAGGAGGTCGACACCCTCTGGCGCACCGCGCCGCTGCGCGCGCAGAAGCCGGCGCCGACCGACGAGGTGCGCACCGTCATGAGCGTCTTCGACGAGACGCTGTTCACGACCGTGCCGCACGTCTACCGCCGCATCGACGACGTCCTGCGCGGCGAGGAGTCCGGATCCTCCGCGCCGATCGTTCCCGCCTTCGTGCGCGTCGGCACCTGGGTCGGCGGAGACCGCGACGGCAACCCGTTCGTGACCGCCGCCGTCACCCGCGAGGCCGCGGCGATCGCCGCCGACCACGTGCTGCGCGGACTCGAGCGCGCCCTGGAGCGGATCGGACGCACGCTGACCCTCGACGCCGAGGGCACGCCGCCCTCCGCGGAGGCGACCGCGCTGTGGGACGCGCTGCAGGCCGCCCACCCCGGCGTCGCCCACGAGGTCGCCACCCGCTCCCCCTCGGAGCCGCACCGGCGGATCCTGCTGCTGCTCGCGCACCGCGTCGGGGTCACCCGCCGTGGCGACGACGGCGGATACGCGGATCCGGAGCAGCTGCTCGAAGACCTCCGCACCGTGCAGTCGTCGCTCGAGGCCGCCGGCGCGCACCGGCACGCGTTCGGCGGGGTGCAGCACCTCATCTGGCAGGTGCAGACCTACGGCTTCCATCTCGCCGAGCTCGAAGTGCGTCAGCACTCGCAGGTGCACGCCCGCGCGCTCGCGGAGCTGGATGCGGCGGAGAGCGGATCCGGATCCCTCAGCGCCGAGACCGAGGAGGTGCTCGCGGTCTTCCGCACCGTCCGGGAGATCCAGCGCACCTACGGCCCGCGCGCGGCGGGACGCTACGTCGTCTCGTTCACGCAGTCCGCCCAGGACCTCGCCAACGTGCACCGCCTCGCGCAGTACGCGTGCGGCGAGGACGGACCCGTGCTCGACGTCGTGCCGCTGTTCGAGACCTTCGCCGACCTGCAGGCCGCCCCGGGGATCCTCGCCGAGATCGTCACCCACCCGGCCTTCGCGGCGCGACTCGCCGCGACCGGTCGCCGCCTCGAGGTCATGCTCGGCTACTCGGACTCCTCGAAGGACGTCGGCCCCGTCGCCGCGAACCTCGCGCTCTATGAGGCGCAGGCCGAGATCGCGGCCTGGGCGCAGCGCGAGGACATCGAGCTCACCCTCTTCCACGGCCGCGGCGGCGCCCTCGGGCGCGGCGGCGGGCCGGCGAACTCGGCCATCCTCGCCCAGCCGCCGCACTCCGTCGACGGCCGGTTCAAGCTCACCGAGCAGGGCGAGGTCATCTTCGCGCGCTACGGCGAGCCCGCGATCGCGATGCGGCACATCGACCAGGTGACGGCGGCGACCCTGCTCGCCTCCTCCCCCGGGGTCGAGCAGCGCAACAGTGCCGCGGCCGAACGGTTCGCCGAGGTCGCCGCGACCATGGACCGCACCTCCCGCGATCGTTTCTTCTCGCTCGTGAAGGCGGACGGCTTCGCCCCCTGGTTCGCGACCGTCACGCCGATGGAGGAGGTCGGGCTTCTCGCCCTCGGCTCCCGCCCCGCACGTCGCGGGCTCTCGGTCGAGTCCCTCGAGGACCTGCGGGCGATCCCGTGGGTGTTCGCGTGGACCCAGGCCAGGATCAACCTCGCCGGCTGGTTCGGCCTCGGCACCGCGCTCGAGGCGGTCGGCGATGAGGAGCTGCTGCGCACGGCGTACCGGGAGTGGCCGCTGCTGCGCACGATGGTCGACAACGTGGCGATGAGCCTCGCGAAGACGGATCCGCGCATCGCCCGCCGCTACCTCGGCCTCGGCGATCGCGACGACCTCGCCGGGCTCGTGCTCGAGGAGATGGAGCTCACCCGCTCCTGGGTGATCCGCCTCACCGGAGGCGAGCGACTGCTCGAGAACAAGCCGATCCTGCAGCGCGCGGTCGCGATGCGGAGCCCCTACGTGGATGCGCTCTCACTGCTCCAGCTGCGGGCGCTGCGCGGCCTCCGCGACGCCGACGAGTCCGCGCCGGCGCCGGATCCCGAGCTGCAGCGCCTGCTGCTGCTCTCCGTCAGCGGAGTGGCCGCCGGCCTGCAGAACACGGGCTGATCTGCCCTTCTCACCGACGCCGTCGCACGGCGCGGGGCGCGGCCGAGGTGCGGTTAGAGTGAGAACTCCGCCGCATCCGGCTCGTCGCGCCCGACACGATCGACAGCGCTCGCCCTTGTCACTTCGTCAGAAAGCATCCCCCGCGTGACTGAAACCACCCTTGTCGACTTCCATCCGCTGTCCGCGCTCGCCCAGCCCGTCTTCGACGGCGTCCGCGCCCTGAACCCGAACGAGCCGGAGTTCCATCAGGCCGTGCACGAGGTCCTGCACTCGATCGGCCCCGTGCTGGAGCGCCACCCCGAGTTCGTCGACGCGGGGGTGCTGGAGCGCCTCGTCGAGCCGGAGCGCCAGGTGATCTTCCGGGTGCCGTGGGTCGACGACAACGGCAAGCTGCAGGTCAACCGCGGCTACCGGGTGCAGTACTCCTCCGTGCTCGGCCCGTACAAGGGCGGCCTGCGCTTCCACCCCTCGGTGAACATCTCGATCATCAAGTTCCTCGGCTTCGAGCAGATCTTCAAGAACGCGCTCACCGGCCAGGGCATCGGCGGCGGCAAGGGCGGCTCGAACTTCGACCCGCACGGCCGCAGCGACGCCGAGATCATGCGCTTCTGCCAGTCGTTCATGAACGAGCTCTACCGCCACCTCGGCGAGCACACCGACGTCCCCGCGGGAGACATCGGCGTGGGCGGCCGCGAGATCGGCTACCTGTTCGGCCAGTACCGCAAGATCACCAACCGGCACGAGTCCGGCATGTTCACGGGCAAGGGCATCGGCTGGGGCGGTGCGCAGGTGCGCACGGAGGCCACCGGCTACGGCGCGGTGTTCTTCGCGGAGGAGATGCTCGCGGTGCATGGCGAGTCCCTCGACGGGAAGCGCGTGGGGGTCTCCGGATCCGGCAACGTCGCGATCTACGCGATCCAGAAGGCCGCGCAGCTGGGCGCGAAGGCCGTCACGGCCTCCGACTCGTCCGGCTACGTCGTCGACGACGCCGGCATCGACGTGGAGCTGCTGCGCCAGATCAAGGAGGTCGAGCGCGGCCGCATCGTCGAGTACGCGAAGCGCCGCCCCGGTGCCCGCTTCGTGGAGGGCGGATCCGTCTGGGAGGTGCCCGTGGACATCGCGGTGCCCTCCGCCACGCAGAACGAGCTGGACGGCGCGAGCGCCGCCGCCCTGATCGCGAACGGCGTGCGCGCCGTCTCCGAGGGCGCCAACATGCCGAGCACCCCCGAGGCCGTCGTCGCCTTCCAGGACGCCGGCGTGCTGTTCGCGCCGGGCAAGGCCGCGAACGCCGGCGGCGTGGCGACCTCCGCACTGGAGATGAGCCAGAACGCGGCGAGGCAGCGCTGGGGCTTCGATGACAGCGAGCAGAAGCTGCGCGACATCATGGCCGACATCCACCACGCCGCGTTCGACGCCGCGGAGCGCTACGGCGTTCCGGGCGACTACGTCGCGGGTGCGAACATCGCGGGCTTCGAGCGCGTCGCGCACGCGATGCTCGCGCAGGGCGTGATCTGAACCGCACCGTCCGAACGACGAAGCGCCGGTCCCCTGCGGAACCGGCGCTTCGTCGTTCCGGGGCTACCGCGCCCCGGTCGGATCCAGCTCGTCGTCGAGGTCGTCGTCGAGCGGCTGCTGCGGTGACGGCACGGGGAGCTTGTTGAAGCCGGTGACCGTCTCGTTCTCGTCGAAGGAGGCGACCTTGCGACGGAAGCCGCGCGTCAGCACGAGCAGGTAGATCACGCCGAGGACCGCCCACACCGTTCCGCCGATGAGCGCGTCCTGATGCAGGTTGGCCCAGAGCAGGCCGGTGAGCAGCATGCCGATCGCCGGCATCACGATGTAGCGGAAGACGTCCCGCGGCGTGCGGCGCAGCCCCTTGCGCACCGCGAACCAGGCGATCACCGACACGTTCACGAAGGTGAACGCGATCAAGGCGCCGAAGTTGATCCAGGCCGCGATGAGCTCGAGGGAGAACGGGATCGCGAGCAGGCAGATCGCGCCGACGAGGACGATGTTGAAGGTCGGCGTGTGCGTGCGCGGGTTGATGTAGCCGAAGACCCGGCGGGGCAGCACGTTGTTGCGTCCCATCACCAGCAGCATGCGCGAGACGGAGGCGTGCGAGGCGAGCCCCGAGGCGAGAGTGGCGCAGAAGCCGGCGGCGGTGAGGACCGCGCGCAGCACATCCCCGCCGACGAGATGGCCGATGATCGGCAGCGTCGAGTCCTCGACGTACTGCATGTCGCCGCCGGGGGCGAACTCGTTCCAGTCCGGGAACCGCAGCTGCGTGAAGTAGGCCGCGACGAGGAAGATCGCACCTCCCAGGATCACCGTGAGCAGGATCGCCCGGGGCATGATCTTCGGGTCCTTGGCCTCCTCGGCGTACATCGTGACCGCGTCGAAGCCGATGAACGAGAAGCACACGATCGTGGCACCCATGAGCACCGCGCCCATGGTCACGCCGTCATGCAGGAAGGGCGCGATCGAGGCGACCGTTCCGGCACCATGGCCCTGGGCGAGTTGCGCGATGACCATCACCACGAACACCGCCATCACGATGATCGAGAACACGAGCAGCACCATGTTCGCGTTCGAGGTGCCCCGCATGGTCAGGTAGATGATCGCCGTCACCAGCACGCAGTAGAGGACCACCCAGATCCAGCCGGGGATGTCGGGGAACAGCGCCTCGAGGTAGCTGCGGATGATGAGGCAGTTCACCATCGGGAGCAGCACGTAGTCGATGAGCGACGTCCAGCCGACCATGAAGCCGAGGTTGGGGTGGATCGACTCGCGGACGTAGGTGTAGGCGGATCCGGCGCTCGGGATCGCGCTCGCGATCTTGCCGTAGCTGATCGCGGTGAACACCATCACGACGAGGGCGACCAGGTAGGCCGCGGGAACGACGTTCGCGGTGTCGCGCCCGACCATGCCGAAGGTGTCGAAGACCACGGTCGGGGTCATGTATCCGAGCCCGAGGCCGACGATGGCCCACAGTCCGAGGTTCCGCTTGAGCGTGCCGCCACCCTGGGCGAGCGGCTTCGTCTTCATCGACATGCATCCTCCTTTGGATCTGCGGACGCCCGCCGGAGGCGTTCGGGTACCGGGCGGGCGTGCGCTGCGCAGCACTGCGCAATCGATTGGAGAACATTATGCCGGTGCAGAGGATCCATCGCGACCGCGGATTCTCACGAAGGAATCCGTACCGGATCCGGAATTCCGCGCTGGTTTTCGCAGCAGCGGCCACGACACGCGGCCGCGGCTCACCAGCCCTCGGTGAGCACCCGGTCCACCGCCGCGACAACCAGGTCCGCGCTCCGGGCCGTGAGGCACAGCGGGGGCTTGATCTTCAGGACGTTGGAGCGCTCCGAAGTGGTCTGCACGATCACGCCCAGCTCGCGGAGGCGTTCGCAGATCGCGGCCGCCTCCGCCGCGGCGGGCTCCATGCTCTCCCGGTCGCGGACGAGCTCGACGCCCAGATACAGCCCCTCGCCGTGCACGGGTCCGATCAGCGCATGGCGCGCGGCGAGCGCGCGGAAGCCCTCGGCGAGACGCGCCCCCACGATGCGGGCGTTCTCCTGCAGGCCCTCCTCGGCCATCGCGTCGAGCACGGCGAGGCCCACCCGGCAGCTGAGCGGGTTGCCGCCCGCGGACGAGAAGAACTGCCCCTGCGCGGCGAGCGCGTCGGCCACGCGCTTCGAGGTGATCACCCCGCCGATCGGGTATCCGTTGCCCATCGGCTTGGCGATCGTGATGATGTCCGGCAGGACTCCGGACTGCTCGAAGCCCCAGAACGAGGATCCCATCCGCCCGAAGCCGACCTGCACCTCGTCGGCGATGCAGAGTCCGCCGGCGGCGCGCACCCGCGCATAGGCCTCGGCGAGGTATCCGTCCGGCAGCATCACGCCGCCGGCGTTGCCGAGCACCGATTCGCAGATGAACGCGGCGACCGGACGGCCCTCGGCGGAGAGACGGTCGAGGTCGGCGCCCAGGTCGGCCGCGTAGCGCGTTCCCGTCCCCTCGCCGCGGTAGGTGCCGCGGAAGCGGTTGGGCACGTCGGCCACGTGCACCCAATCCGGCCGGGTGGCCAGGGCGTCGGGGTTGTCGTAGGCGCTCGTGGTGACCGCATCGCTCGCCATGGTCCAGCCGTGATAGGCCTCGCGGAGCGAGACGACGGTCTTCCGCCCTGTCGCGGCCTGCGCGAGCCGGAGCGCGAGATCGACCGCTTCGGATCCGCTGTTCACGAGCAGCACCGTGTCCAGGGGCTCGCCGCGCCCGCCGGAGGGATCTTCGGGGAGCAGCGCGAGGAGACGTTCGCTGTACTCCGCGAGTTCCCGGTACAGGAACCGGGAGTTCGTGTTCAGGATCCGGATCTGCCTGTCGACCGCGTCGGCGACGCCCGGATGCCCGTGCCCGAGCCCCGTCACGTTGTTGACCATGTCGACGTACGCACGTCCCGTGGTGTCCACGAGGTGGTGCCGCCAGCCCCGTTCGATCTGCGGAGGGCGTTCGTAGTAGCGCTCCTGGGCGCTCGCGAAGATGCGCGATCGCCGCGTGAGCTCGTCGGCCGCCTCGTCGGACTGGCCCCGCGGGGGAAGGCCGAGGATCCCCGCGGGATCCGACGAGAGCCGTCGCCACGCCGGGACGCGGTCGGGCTCCACGAGGGGTGCATCGTCCGCCGCGCCCGCGGGCGCCTCCGCACCGGCCGCGAGGACGGTGACGACGAGCGTGCGCCGTTCCGCGCTCTCCGGCACGTGTCCGATGAGTTCGCCCTGCGCCACCTCTCCGCCGTCCTGCCGCGACGGACGCACGCCGCGGATCTCGCACCGCCGGCCGTCCGCCGACACGATGCGGAGCGTGCCGTCCGCCGACGCGAGGATCGTCCCGGAGACCGGGGACGCGACCGCCGCGGCCGGCCCTGTGGGCAGGTGGATCGCCGTGCCGATCGGCCAGGTCGCGGCCGCGTGCGCCGTGTCGATCGTGGTGCGCGTGAGCCGGTACACGCCGTAGGGCATGACGGCGGCCATGGCACCCGTGACGAGGGCGGCGCGGATCAGCGCGTCCTCGGCATCGGCGGCGAGCCACGCGCCCGAGGCGAGCGCCTCGGACTCCGTGCCGGGATCCAGGACGACGACCTCGCCCGCGAGCTCGGGCAGGAGCGGCGCGAGCGGAGCGATGCCCTGCCCGTCGGAGGCCTGCGCGACGGAGGCCTGCGGCGCGGGGGCCTGCACGGCGGAGGACGGGAAGCCGAGTGCCGCGAGCACCTGTTCGACCGCCTCGATGAGCGGCACGGCGGTCGCGGCGTCGAAGATCGCCTGCTCCCCCGCGATCCGCTCTCTCGCGTACTCGTTGTCGCCGTCGATCTCCAGCTGCCGCCAGCCGCTGGCGACGAGCAGCGCCGCACGCAGCGCGATGAGCGGCCAGACCGCCCTGGCCTCGGCCTCGCTCAAGGGAGCCTCGGCGTGGAAGGCGGCGATCGTCTCGAGAACGCGCAGCGGGCGCTCCGGCTCATGGTGCAGCATCGACGACGCGCACACGGCGAGCTCGGCCACGCGCCAGCCCAACGCGAGATCGCCGAGGTCGAGCACGGTGCGCGGGTGCAGCCGGGAGTCCGCGCCGCGCACGCCCATGACGTTGTCGTCGGTGAGGTCGCCGTGGATCGGCTGCACCGGGAGTTCGGCGGCGACATCCCCCAGGAGCCGCTCCGCCTCCGCGATCACGGGAGCCACCCGGTCGCGCAGCACCGGGTCCGCGATCGAGGGCAGCAGGTTCCTCGCCTCGTCGGCAGCCACGCGCATGTCCCACATCTGCGGACGGTCGAGTCCCGGGTGCTCCAGCGCGGCGAGCGCGTTCACGGAGGCGGCGGCGAGGGATCCGAACTCCTGCAGCACGACCGGCGCGAAATAGCCGGCGTCGACCATCGCCTCTCCTTCGGCGAACGCGCTGCGCCGCACTGCGAAGCCGCGCCAGCGCTGGGTGAGCGCGCCGTCGCCGCCGGGAAGCGCTGCCGGCACCGGCACGCCGGCGCTGCGGTAGGCGTCGAGCGCGGCGTGCTGGGCGTCCCTCGCGCTGTCGGGGAAGGCGGGGTTGTCGATCCGGAGCACGCTGCGGACTCCGCCGGGCTCGGTCAGCAGGAAGTTGCGGTCCTGGTTGCTGCCCAGTTCGGAGGCGGTGACGGCGATGCCCCAGAGCTCCTGGGCGATGAGGACGGCGTCGGAGGCGGTGACATCGGGGCGCACGAGTCCCCCGGTCTGTTCTTGCACGGCGATTCCTTCGTTTCGAGAGGAGGGGATCGGGTCAGAGCGCGTGGTCGTCGACGTGGCGCGCGAGGGAGCGCGCGTAGCGCTCGGTGAGCTGGACCATGAGGTCGGGCGTCGAGCGGTCCACGCCGAAGACGTAGCCGGGAAAGTCCAGCTCGTGCTGCGCGGCCCAGATCTCCTCGTGCCGCTCGGGCGAGAGGATGTGCACGGGGTCGCCGACCGCCACCCAGCCGATCGGCACGACGGTCTCGGGCGGCAGGGTCGTGCGCAGGTGCACGACGGCGTTGATGCGCACCTCGCTGCGCTCCCCGATCACGGCGCCGTTGAAGATCCGCGTGCCCGTGGCGAGGAAGACCTCCTCCGCGATCGTCGCGCCGGAGATGCTCGCCATCGGCCCCACCAGCACGTGGTCGCCGATGTGCACGGGGTTCGCCGCGGTGGCGCGGATGAGCGCGTTCTCCATCACGATGACGTGCTCGCCGAGCGTGATCGGTCCGCCCTCGGCCGTGATCACGGCGCCGTGCAGCACCTGGCAGTTCTCCCCGATGGTGACGTCGCCGGAGATCACGGCGGACGGTGCCACGACCGCGGTGTCGTGGATTCGGGGCCGAGCCCCGAGGTGCTCGTAGATCATGTGATGAGCGTAGCCGTCGCCGCCACCCGGGCGTCTCCGAATCGGCGACGCCGCAGCACTCAGATCCCGACGGGCGGCAGCAGACCCTTCGCCGCGGCCATCGTGCGCGCCACGATCAGGGCCGGATCCAGGATCTCGCCCTCCGCGATGAGGCTGTCGAGTTCGGCGAGCGGCATGCGCACGCTCCGCACCTGCTCCGCCGGGTCGCCGGTCGCGGCATGCCCGCGCCGCACCGCCGTGGCGAGGAACAGGTGGGTCTTCCCGACGCTGCGTCCTGGGTTCATCGCGAAGACGTGCAGGGGCGTCAGCTCGTCGGCGACGAGCCCCAGCTCCTCCTCCAGCTCGCGCCGGGCGGCATCCGCCGGAGCCTCGCCCGACTCGCCGGCGCCACCGGGCAGGTCGAGGATCCAGCGATCGATCGGGTAGCGGTACTGCCGCGCCAGGACGACCTCGGCGCCGAGCACGACGAGCACGGCGACCGCGTAGGGCGCGCTGCGATCGACCTCGTAGACCGCGCGTGCGCCGCCGGGGAGCTCGACCTCGTCGGCGTCGATCCGCACGCGTCCGCGGTGCACCTCGCGCGTGGACACCCAGCGCCAGCGCGGCTCGTCGAGGCTCATCCTGCAGCACCCGTGGATGCGGAGGCGCCGACCGGCTCCGCCGGGGCGGGCTCGGGGAACAGCGCGGTCAGCAGCTGCCCGGTCCACTCGACCGGGTCGACCCGGTCTGCACCGGGCATCGGCACGACGAGCGCCTCTCCCCCGCCGACG
Source organism: Microbacterium sp. (assembly GCA_031277885.1). Taxonomy (GTDB): domain Bacteria; phylum Actinomycetota; class Actinomycetes; order Actinomycetales; family Microbacteriaceae; genus Microbacterium. The sequence continues at coordinate 3,980 of JAITLM010000193.1, read as the reverse complement.
AGCTTGGCCTGGGGGTACAGGCGCTGCACGCGCACCTTCATCGAGTCCTCGAGACGAGCGGGAGCGACTCGGAGGTTCGACCCCATCGCCACCACGTCGGTGAGGCCCGCACGCGCGGCGCGGCGCCGCAGCCGGGCGATCGCGACGAGCCCCTCGACCTCGGCCGGCGGCGCGCCGTACCGGTCCGCGAGCTCCTCGACCACGTGGTCGATCGCATCGTCCGCCGCGGTCGCCGTGGCCGCGCTGGACAGCTTCTGATAAGCCTCCAGTCGCAGCCGCTCGCTGTCGATGTACGAATCGGGGATCCGCGCGTCCACCGGCAGCTCCAGGCGCAGCTCGGCGCCGGTCTCGGTCTCCTCGCCGCGGAAGGTCGCGACGGCCTCGCCGATCATGCGCAGGTACAGGTCGAAGCCGACGCCCGCGATGTGGCCGGCCTGCTCCGCGCCCAGCAGGTTGCCGGCGCCGCGCAGCTCGAGGTCCTTGAGCGCGACCTGCATGCCGGATCCGAGGTCGTTGTTCACCGCGATCGTCTGCAGTCGGTCGGCCGCGGTCTCGCTCAGCGGCTTCATGTCGTCGTACAGGAAGTACGCGTACGCGCGCTCCCGGCCGCGCCCCACGCGTCCGCGCAACTGGTGCAGCTGGCTCAGGCCGTAGCGGTCGGCGCGGTCGATGATGATCGTGTTGGCGTTCGAGATGTCCAGGCCCGTCTCGATGATGGTCGTCGAGACCAGCACGTCGAACTTGCGCTCCCAGAAGTCGTCGACGACCTGCTCCAGCTGGTGCTCGCCCATCTGGCCGTGTGCGACGGCGATCCGCGCCTCCGGGACGAGCTCGGCGAGCTCGCTCGCGATGCGCTGGATCGACTGCACGCGGTTGTGCACGTAGAAGACCTGGCCCTCGCGGAGGATCTCGCGCCGGATCGCCGCCGCGACCTGCTTGTCGCTCTTCGGTCCCACGAACGAGAGGATCGGATGCCTGTCTTCGGGCGGGGTCTGCAGCGTCGACATCTCGCGGATGCCGGTGACCGCCATCTCCAGCGTGCGCGGGATCGGGGTCGCGCTCATGGCGAGGATGTCGACGTTGGTCTTCATCTTCTTGAGCGCGTCCTTGTGCTCGACGCCGAAGCGCTGCTCCTCGTCGATGATCATGAGACCCAGATCCTTGAACATCACCTGGTCGGTGAGGATCCGGTGGGTTCCGATCACCATGTCGACGGATCCCTCCAGCAGGCCGTCGAGCGTGAGGCGCGCCTCCTTGTCGGTCTGGAAGCGCGAGAGCGGGCGCACCTTGACCGGGAAGCCCGCGAAGCGCTCGGTGAACGTCTCGAGGTGCTGCTTGACGAGCAGCGTCGTCGGCACGAGCATGGCGACCTGCTTGCCGTCCTGGATCGCCTTGAACGCGGCGCGCACCGCGACCTCGGTCTTGCCGAAGCCGACGTCGCCCGACAGCAGCCGGTCCATCGGGATGGGCCGTTCCATGTCGGCCTTGATCTCGTCGATGGTCTGCAGCTGGTCGGGGGTCTCCGCGAACGGGAACGCCTCCTCCAACTCGCGCTGCCAGGGCGTGTCCTTGCCGAACGAGTAGCCCTTGGCCGCCATCCGCGCCGAGTACAGCTTCACGAGCTCGACCGCGATGTCGCGCACGGCCTTGCGGGCCTTGCCCTTCGCGGCGGCCCAGTCGCTGCCGCCCATCTTGGACAGCGTCGGCGCCTCGCCGCCGACGTACTTGGAGAGCAGGTCGAGCTGGTCGGTGGGCACGTAGAGCTTGTCGCCCGGGTAGCCGCGCTTGGACGGCGCGTACTCGAGCACGAGGTAGTCGCGGGTCGTCTTCACGGCGTTCCGCCCGCCCGAGGACACCTCGCGCTGGGTCATCTCGACGAAGCGCGCGATGCCGTGCGTCTGATGCACGACGAAGTCGCCCGCCTTGAGCTGCATCGGGTCGACGACGTTCTTGCGCCGCGAGGCGAGCTTCTTCACGACGCGGGTGTCGCCGCCGATCGTGCGTCCGTAGAACTCGTTCTCGGTCAGGACGGCGATCTTCGCGCTCGAGACCTGGAAGCCCGATTCGATCGCGCCCGTGACGAGCGTCGCCACGCCGGCGTCGGGGATGCCGGGCAGCCCGTCGACCACGCGGGCCGCGACTCCACGGTCGGCGAGCACGTCGCGGGCCCGATCGACGAGGCCGGGTCCCGAGGCGACCAGCACGACCCGCCACCCGTCGGCGACGCGGCCGGCGGTGAACTCGATCGCTCCGTCGACGTTGCCGTGGAAGGACGGGATGGGTGCGGCGCTCACGCCGTCGGCGCCCTGGTCGAACGCCGCGTCGTCGGAGCCGGCGTCGAAGGCGCTGAGCCGCCACCACACGCCGCCGCGGTCGTGCACGGCCGCGCGCAGTTCTGCGACAGACAGGAAGTCGCCGGTCTGCAGGTCGATCGGCGCCGAGGCGCCGGCGGTCGCGGCGCTCCAGGCGGCGTCGAGGAACTCGCGGTTCGTCTCGCCGAGGCTCGCCGCGCGTGCTCCGGAGCGCTCCGGATCCACGAGCGCGACGGCGGCGTTCTCGGGGAGGTAGTCCGTCAGCGGCACCACGGGACCCGCGACGACGGGAAGGAGCGACTCCATGCCCTCGACCGGGATCCCCTCCGCCATCTTCTCGAGCATCCCTGCGATCCCGGGGAAGGCATCGACGAGCTGGGCGGCGCGCTCGCGGACCTCGGCCGTCAGCAGCAGCTCACGGCTGGCCGGGAGCGAGACGCCGGTGGGAGCGACCGGCAGAGAGCGCTGATCCGCGACGGAGAAGAGGCGGATCTGATCGACCTCGTCGCCGAAGAACTCGACCCGGGAGGGGTGCTCCGCGGTGGGCGGGAACACGTCGAGGATGCCGCCGCGCACGGCGAACTCGCCGCGGCGGGAGACCATGTCGACCCGCGAGTAGGCGCGTTCGACGAGGGACGCCGCCACCGTGTCGAGGTCGTACCCGCGACCTCCGACCGTGAGCTCGAGCGGTTCGACGTCGCCGAGCCCCGCGGCGACGGGCTGCAGGGCTGCCCGCACCGAGGCGACGACGACGAGCGGCCGCTCCCCCGACCAGATCCGCATCCGGCGCAGCACCTCGAGGCGCCGCCCGACGGTGTCGGGGCTCGGGCTGAGCCGCTCGTGCGGGAGCGTCTCCCACGCGGGGAAGGACAGGATCTCGGCGTCGGGGCGGTAGGAGCCGAGCGCGGCGGCGAGCGACTCGGCCCGCCGTCCGGTCGGTGCGACCACGAGCAGCGCCGCGGGCTTCCCCGCCGCAGACCGGCGCTCGAGGAGCCCCGCGAGCATGGGCGCGTCCATCCCGGCGCTCGCCAGCAGGTCGGCGTCGGTCTGCGCCCAGCTCAGGGCGTCCCTGAATCCGGACGCCTCCTCTTCCAGAGCGCGGATGATCCCCTGCACAGTCACCGGAAGAGTCTATGCGCCGCCGCCGACACGACGCCTGGGCGGAGTCGGAACGCGATGCCCGCCCAGCCTTCCGCGCGGGTTGTCATCCGGGTGGTGCGAGGGCGTGGGCGGGGTGCGGGCGTGTCGGGGAGTGCCGTGGTGGGCGCGGGGTCGGTGCCAGCCGCGGTGGGGGTCCCACCAGTGGGGGCCGCGGATCTCGGGCGCCCCGTGGCGCATGCGGATCTGCCAGCCGGAGGTCTCCAGGGTGCGGTGGTGGTGCCAGCACAGCGCGACACCATTGCTCGTATGCGTAGGACCACCGCGGGCGTGCTCGTGGACGTGGTGGATCTCGCACCAGGTCGCGGGCACATGGCAGCCGGGGATCACGCACTCCCGGTCGCGGAGGACGATCGCACGACGCTGCACCGCAGTGAAGACGCGCGCGGTCGTGCCGATCGAGACGATCTGGCCCCGCTCATCGAACAGCACCCGCTGGACCCCACCCGCACACGCCGTATGCCGGGCGACCGAGACCGGCACGTCCCACCCGGTGCCCTCCAGGCGTGC
>JAITLM010000087.1 GCA_031277885.1 Microbacterium sp. | reverse complement strand
CCGCGCTCGCGCAGATCCGCGTCCAGGATCGCCGTCTCGAGTGCGGCCTTGGCCTGGCGGTGGCCCTTGAAGGGCGACAGGATCCCGGCGATCCGGTGCGGATCCAGCTCGCCCTGGCCGGCGAGCGCGGGCACCAGCACCTCCGACAGCGCCGTCGATGCCGCCGGTGTGTACTCCGAGCTGTACAGCGGCAGCGCGCTCGCGCCGCACTCGCCCCAGCCCTCGCCGTCCGCGCCGACCGCCCGCACGAGCACGGCCTCGCGCACGGTCTCGGTGCCGAACGAGGTGCGGAACGGCGAGACCAGGGGCATCCGGATCGTCCGGATCTCCACGCCTTCGAGCTTCATGACCTCTCCTGTCTGTCGATGATGTACCAGCCGTCGCGGTCGAAGCCGCGCACGGTCGCCCCGTCGTCGAGCAGCGCGCTCAGGATGTCGCGCACGGCGAGTCGCCACTCGGCCGCGCGTTCCAGATCCGTGTCGCGCATGCCCTCGATGTCGGCCGGGACGCCCACGAGCACGGTCTCCGCGTCGAGCGCGCCGAGGCGAGGGGCGTCGGCGGCATCCGGCCGCACCGCGACGGCGGCGCCCGCGGCGTGGGCCGCGGCGGCGTCGACCAGGAGCGGGCGGTGCGCCGCCGCCGCGACGACCTGCGGGGAGCGCAGCTCCCAGCGCACCAGGATCCGGTCGGTCTCGTCGCCGCGGTTGATGCTGTCGTCGAGGGATCCGTAGAGGCGCGGCAGGTACGTGCCGACCGAGGCGGCGAGCTTGCCGAGGTTGAAGTGCGCGTTGCGGCGGATGAGCGGGTCGTAGGTCCAGGTGATCGTGTCGATGTCGCGGCGCAGGGCCCAGGCGCGCTGATGCAGCTTGAGGGCGAAGCCGAGGTGCCGCCCCCGCGCCGCGGGCGTCGTCCCGGCGATGTGGCTGTGCAGGGTGCGCGCGGCGGGCGGGCCGAAGAATCCGAAGCAGGCGCCGACCAGCTCCGGCCCGGCCGCGGTGTCGTCGAAGGCGCCGGCGACGTAGTTGCCCGCCTGTACGAGGGCGCGGAGCATGTCGGCGGTGACCGGGGGGTTGGCGGCTCCGGTGTCCCAGATTCCCTCGTACAGGGCGCGCACGGCCGCAAGGTCGCGCATGTCGTCGAGCAGCCGGATGCGGACGCCGGAACGGGCCTCGGCGGCCGTCGCGGCGAGGGCGGCCTCCTCGGCCAGGTCGTCCCGCGGCGCCGTGGCGGGGGCGGAGGGGCCGGTCATCGTGCGGGGGCGGCGGTCGGGGCGGACGCGGCTCCCGGGGCGGGGACGGGCACCGCGTCCGCGATCGGACGCGCGGCCCGCGGCGGCGCGGCGCGGATGTCCTCGACGAGTCCGGCGAGCAGCCGCACGCGGGGCTCCAGCTCGGCGATCAGCACGTGCTCGTGCGCGGCGTGCGCACCGCCGCCGACCGCGCCGAGCCCGTCGAGCGTCGGGGTGCCGGCGCCCGCCGTGAAGTTGCCGTCCGAGGCCCCGCCGACGCTGATCCCGGAGAGCGGGGGCATCCCGAGGCGCTCCGCGACCCGCTGCGCCCGCCGGAACAGCTCGGCGGAGGAGTCGGCCGCGAGCGGCCAGCGGTTGATGCCGCCCTCGACCACGACGCGGGCGCCGTCGAGCCGCGGCATCAGCGCCAGCATCCCCGCGTGCACGCGCTCCTGCTCCGCGGCGGACAGGGCGCGCACGTCGACCGAGAACGAGGCGAGCGCCGGGACCGTATTGGTCGTCGTGCCGGAGGCGGTCCGGGTCGGGGTCACGGTCGTGCCCGCCTCGGCGTCGCCGAGCAGCGCCACGGCCTGCACCTGATGCGCGAGCTCCAGGGTCGCGTTCACGCCCTGCTCCGGATCGAGCCCGGCGTGCGAGGCGCGTCCGTGCACGGCGATCTCATAGCGCGAGACGCCCTTGCGCGCGATCTTCAGGGCGCCGCCGGGGCCGGCGGCCTCGAGCACGAGCGCGGCGGCCGACGCGCGCGCCTCGTCCTCGATGAGCGTCCTCGAGGTCGCGGATCCCGGTTCCTCGTCGCCGGTCACGAGCACCGTGATGCCGGCGAGGTCGGCCAGCCGGGACAGCGCGTGGAAGGCGATCACCAGCCCGGCCTTCATGTCGAAGGATCCGGGTCCCGCCAGCGTCTCCTCGTCGGCGCGCGCCGGCAGCTCCTCGAGCGACCCGACCGGCCAGACGGTGTCGTGGTGGCCGAGCACGAGGATCCGCGGTGCGCCGGGGAAGCGCCAGCGCAGGTGGGTACGGCCGTCGATCACGATCCGCTCCGGCGCCGCGCCCAGGCGGGTCGTGCCCAGCTCGGCCACGGCGTCGGCGCTGCGGGCGACGGCGGCGAGGTCGTCGGACGGCGACTCGCAGCGGACGAGGCGCAGGATCTCCGCGACCATCGTCTCGACGGGTTCCGGCATAGCGGCTCCTTAGGAATCGGATCGTGCTCCCATCCTGCTGAGGCCGTTCCCGCGTCCGACTGTCCGCTCGGCCGAAACCCGGCGCCCCGGTTGATCCGATCCGACGATCGCCCCAGGATCCGCACGAAGATCCGCATCAGGATCCGCACGAGGATCCGCACGCATCCCATCTCGTCGACGCCCCCTCTGGCTATCCACGCCCCCTCCCGCGAGCGTTCACCAGCGGGGGCGCCGACGCGCAGAGGGGGCGTCGACGTTGCCGGTGCTCGATGCGCCGGCGACTGCCGTGGCGGCGGCGGATCCGGCGGATCGGGAATGGCGCGGGGGCGGCGGGTGCTGTGTTCAGCAGCAGAGAATCGCCCGGCGCGGCGGATGCGGCCGGACTCGCGAGGAACCTGAGATCGGTTTCGGGAAAACGCTTGCGTTCGGACGGTTCACAAACATAGGCTGGACGGCTGTCGCGTCAACCGACCCGGCGGCCGTCGAACCGAGGAGGACACCATGCCCACGATCAACACTGCGTCGTCGATCAGCGCTGTCGCCGGTTCGCTCTTCCTTCCGGCCGAGGACTGACCCGCTCCGGTCTCCCTCGGCCCCACCGGCCGCTCATCGCACGGATGCATCGCATCCGCTCCTTTTCGTCCCCTGCCATCCCCTGATGCGATACGTCACTGCTGAGAACATGTCTGAAGAATCCTCGTCACCGTCCACCGTCCCCCTCTCCACGCCCCGCGCGCTCGCGCGGCTGGCGCCCTTCGTGAAGCCGGTCGCCGGTCGCCTCATCGGCGGCGGGATCTCGGCCCTCGCGGCCGCGGTGATCGCACTGTGCGTGCCGCTGCTGCTCCAGGTCGTGCTGGAAGGCCCCATCGCGACCGGTGAGATCGGCGCCATCATCTGGGGCGCCGTCGCCGTGACCGTGCTCGCCCTCGGCGAAGCACTCATGGTGTGGCTGCGCCGCCAGTTCGTGCTCAATCCCGCCACGCAGGTGGAATACCGGATGCGCACGCAGTTGTACTCGAGCCTGCAGCGCCTGCCGGTCGCGTTCCACGACCGCTGGCAGTCGGGTCAGCTGCTCAGCCGCATGATGCAGGACATCGGCCTCATCCGCCGGTGGCTCGCGTTCGGCCTCGTGCTGCTGGTCGTCAACCTGCTCACGATCGTGATCGGCGCGGCCCTGCTGTTCCGCTGGCACTGGCTGCTCGGCACGATCTTCCTCATCACCGCGGTGCCGCTGTGGATCTCGGGCTTCCTGTTCGAGAAGCGCTACGGCGTGCTCACCCGCCGCAGCCAGGACCAGGCCGGCGACCTCGCGACGAGCGTCGAGGAGAGCGTGCACGGCATCCGCGTGCTCAAGGCCTTCGGCCGCGGCAAGCACGCGCTCGTGAAGTTCGCGCGCCAGGCCGAGTCGCTGCGCGAGACCGAGCTGAGCAAGGCCCGCTCCGTCGGCTGGATCTGGTTCTGGCTCGTGCTCATGCCGGAGATCGCGTTCGCGCTCAACCTCGTCGCCGGCATCTGGCTGATCGCCCAGGGCGCGCTGAGCGCGCCAGAGCTGTTCGCCTACTTCGCGATGGCGACCGTGCTGCGCTGGCCGATCGAGTCGATCGGCTTCCTGTTCTCGTTCATGCTCGACGCGCGCACGGCGACCGACCGCGTGTTCGAGATCTACGACGAGCAGAACACGATCACGGATCCGGAGAGCCCGGTCAGCATCGCGGAGCCTCGCGGCGAGCTCGCGTTCGAGGGCGCCCGCTTCCGCTACCAGGACGCCCGCCCGCACGAGCGGGACCTGCTGGACGGCATCGACCTCGTGCTGCGCCCCGGCGAGACCATGGCGCTCGTCGGCATCACCGGATCCGGCAAGACCACGCTCACCACCCTCCCCACGCGCCTGTACGACGTGACCGGCGGACGCGTGACGCTCGACGGCGTCGACGTGCGCGACCTGACCCTCGCCGAGCTGCGCACGCACATCGCGATGGCGTTCGAGGACGCGACGCTGTTCTCTGCCACCGTGCGCGAGAACGTGTTGCTCGGCAGGGCCGACCTCGACGTGCACAGCGCCGAGGCGGAGCAGGTGCTCCGCGAGGCGCTCGACGTCGCCCAGGCCGGGTTCGTCGACACGCTCCCCGAGGGCGTCGAGACGATGATCGGCGAGGAGGGGCTGAGCCTGTCCGGCGGACAGCGCCAGAGGCTCGCGCTCGCGCGCGCCGTGGCGGCCAAGCCCAAGGTGCTCGTGCTGGACGACCCGCTGTCGGCGCTCGACGTCGACACCGAGGCGCTCGTCGAGGAGGCGCTGCGCCACGTGCTCGCCGAGACCACCGCGCTCATCGTCGCGCACCGCCCGTCGACCGTGGCCCTCGCCGACCGGGTGGCGCTGCTGCAGAACGGGAAGGTGACGGCCGTAGGCGCGCACTCGGAGCTGCTGCGCACGAGCGCGCACTACCGGCACGTGATCTCGAGCCTCGAGGCCGAGGAGGCCGCGCGCACGGGGGCGATCCCCGTGGTCGCCGGCACGGCCCAAGGAACACCGTCACCCGACGGCACGGCGGACGACACCCACGCAGAGAACGAGGAGGTGCAGGCATGAGCGTCATCGGAACTCAGGACGAGGACCGCTCCGACCTCACGCACGAGGAGAGCAGGGCGATCCGTCGGCGTTCGCTGCGGCTCTTCGGATCCCTGATCGCGCCGCTCAAGGTGCAGATCACGCTCACCGCCCTCGTGCTGGTGATCTCCACGGCCGCCCAGGTCGCGGGTCCGGCGCTCGTCGCCTACGGCCTGAACACGGCGCTGCCGGCGGTGCTGAAGCACGCGGACTGGATGCCGACGATCATGGTCGGAATCGTGTTCCTCGTCGTCGGCACGGTGGGATCCGCGCTGATCGGCTGGTACGCCGTGCTCACGGCCCGCATCACGCAGGCGGTGCTGCTCGACCTGCGCAAGCGCATGTTCCTGCACACCCAGCGGCTGAGCCTCGAGTTCCACGAGAGCTACACCTCCGGCCGGATCATCTCGCGCCAGACGAGCGACCTGGACTCCATCCGGGAACTGCTCGACGGCGGCCTGAACCAGCTGGTGTCCGGGCTCCTCTACGGCCTCTTCACGTTCATCGCGCTCGTGCTCGTGGACTGGGAGTCGGGCGTCGTGCTGGTGCTGGCCGGAATCCCGCTGGTGTACCTCATGCGCTGGTTCTATCAGCGCTCGCAGCTCGTGTACCGCGAGTCGCGGGTGATCAGCGCGAAGGTCATCGTGCAGTTCGTCGAGACCATGACCGGCATCCGCGCCGTGAAGGCGTTCCGCAAGGAGCCCCGCAACGACGTGTCCTTCCAGGAGGTCGCCGGCGACTACCGCGACGTGAACCGCCGCTCGATGCTGCTGTTCGGCACTTTCGAGCCCGGGCTCATGGCGGTCGCGGCGCTCACCCTCGGCGTGGTCGTGGTGTGGGGCGGCGTCCGCATGGCGAGCGGCGACATCCAGGTCGGCATCCTGCTGGCCGCGGTGCTGTACGTGCGCAACTTCTTCGCGCCCATGCAGGAGATCGCGATGTTCCTGAACTCCTTCCAGTCCGCCACGGCGGCGCTGGAGAAGGTGTCGGGCGTGCTCGACGAGGTCCCGACCGTTCCGGATCCGATCAAGGCGGTCGACCTCTGGGAGTCCAAGGGGCACGTGCGCTTCGACGAGGTCGAGTTCGGATACGCCCAGGACCGGGTGATCCTGCCCGACTTCTCCCTGGACATCCCCGCGGGGCAGACCATCGCGCTCGTGGGCACGACCGGCGCGGGCAAGTCGACCCTGGCCAAGCTCGTGTCGCGCTTCTACGACCCGACCGCGGGTGCGGTGACGCTCGACGGCGTGGATCTGCGCGACCTGCACCCGAAGGACCTGCGCCGCGCGATCGTCATGGTCACGCAGGAGGCGTACCTGTTCAGCGGCACGGTGGCGGACAACATCGCGCTGGGCAAGCCCGACGCGACGATGGAGGAGATCAGGGCCGCGGCGAGGGCCGTGGGCGCCGATGCGTTCATCGACTCGCTCCCGGACGGCTACGAGACCGACGTGAACAAGCGCGGCGGCCGGGTCTCGGCGGGGCAGCGGCAGCTGATCTCGTTCGCGCGCGCCTTCCTCGCCGACCCCGCGGTGCTGATCCTCGACGAGGCGACCGCCTCGCTGGACATCCCGTCCGAGCGGCTGATCCAGGACGCGCTGCAGACGCTGCTCGCCGACCGCACGGCGATCATCATCGCGCACCGTCTGTCGACCGTCGCGATCGCCGACCGGGTGCTCGTCATGGAGCACGGCCGCATCATCGAGGACGACGCTCCCGACGCCCTCATCGCCGGCACGGGCAAGTTCGCCCAGCTGCACGCCGCCTGGCAGCAGACGCTGGTGTAGGGATCGGGGCGCCGCGTTTTGCAGGACGTCCGCACTTCTGCAGGATGGATCCGGAGGATCTGTCCTGTGGAAGTGCGAATGCCCTGTGGAACGCCGGTCGGTAGGCTCGAGGCGTGGATCCCTTCTGGGCGGTCGCCGCGGAGCTCTGGTGGATCGCGCCGGTCATCGCCGGCGCGGGGGCGGTGACCGTGCTCGGCGCTCGCCGCGGAGCCGCAGCCGGAGGACGCCGGCTCGGCTATGACGCTGCGCGCCTCGACCTGCAGTCCGCGCAGAGGGCGGCGACCGAGGCGCGTCTCGCCGTCCGGGTGGCCCGGGCCGAGCTCGCGGGCCGCGTCGCGGGGCGAGCGGCAGGATCCGCGCATCCGGCCGAGGTGTCCGACGCCCGGCGGGCGCTCCGCGATGCGGAGACCGGCGCGAAGGCGGCATCCGCGGCTGTTCGTGCCCGGCGCGCGCAGGTCGAGGCCGCGCGGGCGGATCTGGCTCTGAACGCGGATCCGCAGCGGCGTCCGCTGCCGCGTGCGATCGCGGCCCACGACGCGGTCGTGGCGCGCTGGATGGCCTATGAGACGGATCCGGCGAAGCTCATCGCCTATCCGAGCATCGGCGACGCCGGCGATCCGTCCACCGCCGCATTCCTGCGCGCGCTGGACGAGGCGAGGCAGGCGCGCCCCGACCCCGCCCGCCGGATCGCGGCGGCCGAGTTCGGCGCGTACCGAGACGCGGTGGCCCGGCTGGAGCGCGCCTTCGACATCGCCGAGCGCGACGCCCACGCCCGCGCCGAGGGCCGGGACCCCGAGCGCGAGCGCGCGACGCGCGCGACGGGTTGGCAGGACACGGCGCAGCAGGTGATCGCGATGTCGGCCGACGCCCTGGATCGCGCCGCGGATGCGGCCGCCTCGGCCATCGCCGCGTGGAACGCACGCGAGCGCGGCCCGAAGCAGCGCAAGGAGCGCGACTGAGCGCTTGAGCCACGCCTGCGGATGTGACCACGATCCGACCGCGCGCCGAGGCACGACGACGGCAGGGCGGCGAGTCCGGCTGCGCCTGCTCCGCGGGAAGAGGAGAAGACGACGGGGCTTCGATGGGGGAGGGGATTCGAAACCCCGCCGCCGATCACAGCGTACGCGCGTCGCGGGCGCCCCGGTGCTCAGATACGGGGCGCGCCGGTGCTCAGAACCGGATCTCCGCGATGACCTCGGCGTACTCGGTCTCTCCGACGGGCGTGAAGCCGACCCGCTGGAAGAACGCCTCCGGCCCCCCGGTGCCCGCCTCGTAGATCACGTTCAGGTGCCCGAAGCCGCGCGCGCGGGCCTCGGAGATCAGGCTCTCCACGGCGAATCGGCCGACACCGCGGCCCTGATCGTCGGCGTCGACGTTGATGCGCCACAGCACGGAGCGGAAGTGCTCCTCGGGGGCATCGGGGTCGAAGTTGGCGCTGACGAAGCCGACGACCTCCTCCTCGTCCAGCACGACCCGCTGCCAGCTGGTCTGCGGGTTCATGACGGTCGCGGCGATGCCGTAGGAGACGGGCGCGAGGTACTGCTCCTGCCCGGGCTTCAGGGAGAGATTGTTGACGGCGACGATCGTCGCCGCGGACAGTTCGACCAGTCGCAGTTCCGTCATGGTCCCCAGGCTAACCCCTGGACGGCGCTCGTGGCGGAGCGCGGCCAAACGTGGGGAGAAGTTCACCTTCCGCCGCGCCGTGGCGAACGGCACCCGGCCGGATCCCGCGCGGGCGGAGCAGGACGAAGGGCGCTCGGGAATCGACGAAGGGCAGGTATCTTGGTATCGAGATAAATCTGCGCGATACCGCGTGCGCATCCACGCGAGGTCGCTGTCTGAAACCCTTCCTGCGTGAAACGGAGACCCCGGTGACCGACGACGCCATCATCTACACCTACACGGACGAGGCGCCGGCGCTGGCCACGGCCTCTCTGCTGCCGATCGTCCAGGCCTACGCCCACCAGGCGGGCGTCGACATCGAGACCCGCGACATCTCGCTCGCCGGCCGCATCCTCGCCGCCTTCCCCGAGCGCCTGAGCGCCGGCCAGGCCGTGGGCGACGCGCTCGCCGAGCTCGGTGGTCTTGCGACGACGCCCGAGGCGAACATCATCAAGCTGCCGAACATCTCGGCGTCCATCCCGCAGCTCAAGGCGGCCATCGCCGAGCTGCAGCAGAAGGGCTTCGACGTCCCGGACTACCCGGACGACGCGTCCACGGTCGAGGAGAAGGACGTCCGCGCCCGCTACGACCGCATCAAGGGCTCCGCCGTGAACCCGGTGCTGCGCGAGGGCAACAGCGACCGGCGCGCGCCGCTCGCGGTGAAGAACTACGCGAAGAAGCACCCGCACCGCAACAAGGCGTTCGGCGAGGGCTCGCAGACCCACGTCGCGACCCTGGGTCACGACGACTTCAAGGCGAACGAGAAGAGCTGGGTCTCCCCGGGCGACGACGTGCTGACGATCCAGCACGTCTCCGCGGACGGTCAGATCGCGGTCCTCAAGGAGAACCTCAAGGTGCTCCCCGGAGAGATCGTCGACGCGACCTTCCTGAACGCCGCCGCGCTGGATGCCTTCCTCGCCGAGACCCTCGCCGAGGCGAAGGCGGAGGACGTGCTGTACTCCGTGCACCTCAAGGCGACGATGATGAAGGTCTCCGACCCGATCATCTTCGGCCACGTCGTGCGCGCCTACTTCAAGGACGTCTTCGCGCAGTACGGCGACAAGCTCGCCGCCGCCGGTCTCACCGCGAACGACGGACTCGGATCCATCCTCGCCGGGCTCGCGGACCTGGAGGGCGGCGAGGAGATCGCCGAGGCCTTCTTCCGCGCGATGGAGAACGGCCCGCGCCTCAGCTACGTGAACTCGGACAAGGGCATCACGAACCTGCACGTGCCGAGCGACGTGATCGTCGACGCCTCGATGCCCGCGCTGATCCGCAACGGCGGCAAGCTGTGGGGCAAGGACGGCGGCGAGGACGACACGCTCGCGGTCATCCCCGACTCCTCCTACGCCGGCGTCTACCAGGCCACGATCGAGGATGTCATCGCGAACGGCCCGCTCGACCCCGCCACGATCGGCACCGTGCCGAACGTGGGCCTCATGGCCCAGGCGGCCGAGGAGTACGGCAGCCACGACAAGACCTTCGAGATCGCCGCCGACGGCCGCGTGCAGGTCGTGAACGCGGCCGGCGAGGTCGTGCTCGAGCACGAGGTGCACGCGGGCGACATCTGGCGCGCGACGCAGACCAAGGACGTCCCGGTCCGCGACTGGGTGAAGCTCGCCGTGAGCCGCGCCCGCGCGACCGGAGCCCCGGCCGTCTTCTGGCTCAACCCGGCCCGCTCGCACGACGCCGCGCTGATCGCCAAGGTGACCGAGTACCTCGAGGACCACGACACCGACGGTCTCACGATCGAGATCCTCACCCCCGAGGACGCGACCCGCTACTCGCTCGCGCGCATGCGCAAGGGCGAGGACACCATCTCCGTTACGGGCAACGTGCTGCGCGACTACCTCACCGACCTGTTCCCGATCCTCGAGGTCGGCACCAGCGCCAAGATGCTCTCGATCGTGCCGCTCCTCGCCGGGGGAGGGCTCTTCGAGACCGGCGCGGGCGGATCCGCTCCGAAGCACGTCCAGCAGCTCGTCGAGGAGAACTACCTGCGCTGGGACTCGCTGGGCGAGTTCTTCGCCCTGGCGGCGTCCTTCGAGCACTTCGCCGACCGCACCGGCAACGCGAAGGCCGCGATCCTGGCGAAGACGCTCGACGCCGCGACCGGCACCTTCCTCGAGAACGACCGCTCGCCGGGTCGTGCCCTCGGCACGATCGACAATCGCGGCAGCCACTTCTACCTGGCCCTGTACTGGGCGCAGGAACTGGCCGCGCAGACCGAGGACGCGACCCTCGCCGCCGCGTTCGCGCCGGTCGCCGCGGCTCTCGCCGCGGACGAGGAGCGCATCGTCTCCGAGCTCACCGCGGTGCAGGGCAAGCCCGCGGAGATCGGCGGCTACTACCGTCCCGACGGCGCTCTCGTGGCCAGGATCATGCGTCCGTCGGCCACCCTGAACGCGGTCATCGACGGCCTGAACTGACCGGATCCACGAAGGGGCGGGCGCTGCGGCGTCCGCCCCTTCGTCGTTCTCCCCGTCTGCGGGTCCCGGATGCCGCAGCGCACGCGAAGGGGCCCGGCGCGCGATGCGACGGGCCCCTTCGGAGACGGGATCGGGATCCGGGTCAGTAGTGGATGTTGACCTCGGTGCCCTGCGGGCTCCAGTCGAACAGCCACTGGGCGCGCCACTCCGGCATGCCGACGCAGCCGTGGCTCATCGGGGTGCCCCAGTTGTCGTGCCAGTACACGCCGTGCAGGGCCTCGTCGCCGTTGAAGTACATGACCCACTTCACGTCGGGCTGGTAGTAGAACGGCGCCTTGGTGAGGTCGGTGTTGCCCATGTTCTGGCTGTCGAGCTTCCAGTTCACGGCATAGGACCCGGTGTGGGTCGCGAAGTCGCCGCGGCCCGAGGAGATCAGCCAGGAGTCGACGACATTGCCGTTCTCGGTGACGGTCAGCGTCTCGGTGCTGAGGTTCACGTCGATCTTCCGCAGCAGCGAGGTCGAGGCGAACGGGGTGTCCTTGACCGGCAGGGCGTAGGAGCCGTTGCCCTTGGAGATCTGCGAGGCGAA